>MUNG01000249.1:905-1261 GCA_002154585.1 Streptomyces pseudogriseolus | reverse complement strand
CCCCCACCGGCTGGGCGGGCGTGTTTTCGACCAGCTCGACGAGGAACTGCGGACCTCGCTCTCCTACGCCGACCGCAAGGCCCAGGAGGTGGACGCGGGCATCGTGATGATCGGCATCCTGCCGACGCTCGACCGCGACGACCTCGTCTCCTCCAATCTCTCCGACGTCGACCGCTACGCGCTGCTCAACGATCAGATCGTGGCCGCGCGCGGTGAGGACTTCACCCTCGACATCGCGGGCGTGGAGCACCTCAGGTGCACCTCGAAGTCGATCGCCCCGGAGGCCGCCTGCACCTCGGTGCAGCTGCACCTCCAGGTCACGCCGGAACGGTTCCCCGACGTGTGGAACGCGGCGC
>MUNG01000249.1:0-884 GCA_002154585.1 Streptomyces pseudogriseolus | reverse complement strand
GCGGCCGCGCACCTGGTTCGGGGAGCGCTGGGTGACCTCGGCGTTCGACCTCTTCGAGGAGAACCTGCGCTACTACCCCGCCCTGCTGCCCATCTGCGACGACGAGGACCCGCTCGAGGTGCTGGACCGCGGCGGCGTTCCCTCGCTCGCCGAACTCGTCCTGCACAACGGCACGGTCTACCGCTGGAACCGCCCCGTCTACGGCATCGCCGACGGCGTACCGCACCTGCGCGTGGAGAACCGCGTGCTGCCCGCCGGGCCCACCGTGACCGACGTGATCGCGAACGCGGCCTTCTACTACGGCGTGGTGCGCGCGCTCGCCGAGGACGCCCGCCCGGTGTGGAGCCGGCTGCCCTTCGAGGCCGCCGCCGCCAACTTCGACGCCGCCTGCAAGGACGGCATCGACGCCCGCTTCACCTGGCCCCGGCGCGGACGCCTCGGCGGGCTGGGCGAGGTGGACGCGGTCACCCTCGTACGGGAGGAGCTGCTGCCGCTCGCCGCGGCCGGGCTGGACGCGTGGGGGATCGAGCCCGCCGACCGGGACCGGTACCTCGGGGTGATCGAGGAGCGCTGCCGGCGCCGGGTGAACGGCGCGTCCTGGCAGGCCGCGACCTTCCACCGGGCGCTGGACCTGGGGCTCGGCCGGGAGGAGGCGCTGGCGGCCACCACCCGCCGCTACCGCGAGCTGACCGAGCAGGGCGACCCCGTGCACACCTGGCCGGTCGGACTGCCCGAACCGGCTGCCGACGACGGCCTGACGGCGCTCACCACGGAGCCCGACAGGCCGCCCCGGACCCGCGGTCCGCCGCACAGGTCCTGCCTTCATACTGATCGGACCGATCGGTGATGTGGAGGCAGGTGTGCAGGCGGAGGCGGCGGGCCCG
>MUNG01000248.1:186-5545 GCA_002154585.1 Streptomyces pseudogriseolus | reverse complement strand
GTGCTGCGGTACTACGAGGACCTCAGCGAGGCCCAGACGGCAGAGGTGCTCGGCGTCTCGGTCGGGACGGTGAAGTCGGCCGTGTCGCGGGCGCTCGGCAAGCTCCGCGAGGACGCTGAGCTGGGACTTGTTCGGAATTGAGGAGGAAGCGAGGAGGAAGTGAAAGGAAGTTGACGGGACGCGTCGTCCGCCTGAGCCTGATCGATCATCCGCTCCCCTAGTGACATACCGCGCGGTATGTGCGCAGAATCAGCGCATCCCGTACCGACGCCAGGCAATGTCGCCCAGGAGGACGCCGTGCTGAGCACCATGCAGGACGTACCGCTGCTGATCTCGAGGATCCTGACCCACGGGTCGACGATCCACGGCACTTCGCAGGTGATCACCTGGACCGGCGAGGGAGCCCCGCAGCGCCGTTCCTACGCGGAGATCGGCGCCCGGGCCGCCCAGCTGGCGCACGCCCTGCGCGACGACCTCGGTGTCGACGGCGACGAGCGGGTCGCCACCCTGATGTGGAACAACGCCGAGCACGTCGAGGCGTACTTCGCGATCCCCGCGATGGGCGCCGTGCTCCACACGCTCAACCTCCGCCTGCCGGCCGAGCAGCTCGCGTGGATCGTCAACCACGCCGCCGACCGCGTGGTCGTCGTCAACGGCTCGCTGATCCCGCTGATCGCCCCGCTGCTGCCGCACCTCAAGACCGTCGAGCACATCGTGGTCTCGGGCCCCGGCGACCGCTCCCCCCTGGCCGACACCCACGTCCGGGTGCACGAGTACGAGGAGCTGCTCGCCGGACACCCCGTCGCCTACGACTGGCCGGAGCTGGACGAGCGGTCCGCCGCCGCCATGTGCTACACCTCCGGCACCACCGGTGACCCCAAGGGCGTGGTCTACAGCCACCGGTCGATCTACCTGCACTCCATGCAGGTGAACATGACCCAGTCGATGGGCCTGACCGACCAGGACACCTCCCTGGTCGTGGTCCCGCAGTTCCACGTGAACGCCTGGGGCCTGCCGCACGCCACCTTCATGACCGGCGTCAACATGCTGATGCCGGACCGCTTCCTCCAGCCCGCCCCGCTCGCCGAGATGATCGAGGGCGAGAGGCCGACGCACGCCGCCGCCGTCCCCACCATCTGGCAGGGGCTGCTCGCCGAGCTCACCGCCCGCCCCCGCGACGTCTCCTCCCTCACCCAGGTCACCATCGGCGGCTCCGCCTGCCCGCCGTCGCTGATGGAGGCGTTCGACAAGCTGGGCATGCGGGTCTGTCACGCCTGGGGCATGACGGAGACCTCCCCGCTCGGCACCATCGCCCGCCCGCCGGCCCACGTGGTCGGCACCGACGAGGAGCTGGCCTACCGGCTCACCCAGGGCCGCTTCCCGGCCGGCGTCGAGGCCCGCCTCACCGGCCCCGGCGGCGAGCGCCTCCCCTGGGACGGCATGTCCGCGGGTGAGCTGGAGGTGCGCGGCCCGTGGATCGCCGGCGCCTACTACAACGGCCCCGACGCCGAAGCGCTGCGCCCGGCCGACAAGTTCAGCGAGGACGGCTGGCTCAAGACCGGTGACGTCGGCACGATCAGCCCGGACGGCTTCCTCACCCTGACGGACCGCGCCAAGGACGTCATCAAGTCGGGCGGCGAGTGGATCTCCTCGGTGGAGCTGGAGAACGCGCTGATGGCGCACCCGGACGTGGCCGAGGCCGCCGTGGTCGCCGTCCCCGACGACAAGTGGGGCGAGCGCCCGCTCGCCACGGTCGTCCTCAAGGAGGGCGCCACCGCCGACTTCACCACGCTGCGCGCCTTCCTCCAGGAGGAGCGGAAGATCGCCAAGTGGCAGCTGCCGGAGCGCTGGACGGTGATCGAGGCGGTGCCGAAGACCAGCGTGGGCAAGTTCGACAAGAAGGTGCTGCGCCGGCAGTACGCCGAGGGCACGCTGGACGTCACCCGGATCTGACACCGGCGTACGCCGCGGGGGAGCCGGACGTCATCCGGCTCCGACCGGCGTACGCCGCACGTGCCGCTGTGCGGTGAGACGGAACACGAAGTTCCCCTCACCGCCCGGCTGCAGCGGTCACCGCCGTACCGCCGTGCTCCCCCAGCCCAGTGCCAGCCAGACCGCCGCCACCGCCGACACCCCGCCCCAGCCGAAGTGGGTGAAGGCGGGGCCCGCGAGGGCCGAGGCGGTGGCGCCGCCGGCGAAGCCGGAGACCACGTAGGCGGTGTTGGCGACGGCCGGGCTGGAGGTGGTGGTCAGGGCGAGGGTCTGGTTGGCGACGTGCGAGGCGACCAGGGCCGCGTGGATCGCGATCGCGGCGACGAACAGGGCCCAGACGACCT
Organism: Streptomyces pseudogriseolus; assembly: GCA_002154585.1. Taxonomy (GTDB): domain Bacteria; phylum Actinomycetota; class Actinomycetes; order Streptomycetales; family Streptomycetaceae; genus Streptomyces; species Streptomyces pseudogriseolus. The sequence goes on along the minus strand of MUNG01000248.1, from coordinate 3,209 downwards.
GCCCGCCCAGCCAGAACAGCGGCACGGAGACGGCCGCGAGCAGATACGCCCCCCGTACGACCCGGGCGGCGCCGAAACGGTCGACCAGCCCGCCCGCCAGCGGCGCCACCGCGCTCGCCGCGAGCCCGAAGAGGCCGAACAGCCCGGCGGTGGCGGTGGACAGGCCGTAGGCCGGGCCCGTCAGCAGCAGGGCGAGCGAGGTCCACAGCGCGCTCCACGCGCCGAACATCCCCGCCTGGCGCACCGACGCGCGCCACAGGTCGGGCGAGCGGCGCAGCAGCCCGGGCAGCGCGGCGAGGCCGCCGAACAGCGAGCCCTCGCGGCGGCGCCGCCCGGACGGCAGGACGAGGGCGGTGGCGGTGCCCAGGGCGAGCGTGAGGGCGGCCGCGCCCGCGAACACCCACCGCCAGCCGAAGGCCTGCCCGGCGAGCCCGCCGAGGACCCGGGCCGCGACGATGCCGGTGAACAGGCCGGCGATCACGGCCGCGACATGGCGGGCGCGGCGGGCGGCGGGGGCCCGCTCGGCGACCAGCGGGACGAGCAGCTGCGGCACCACGGTCCCGGCCGAGGCGACGAACACGGCGACCGCCAGCGCGCCGGTGCCCGGGGCGACGGCACTCGCGAGCAGGGCGGCGGTGGTGACCAGGGTGAGGACGGTGACCAGCCGGCGCCGGTCGGCGGTGTCGCCGAGCGGGGCGAAGAAGAGCAGCCCGACGGCGTATCCGAGCTGGGCGACCGAGGCGATCCAGGCCACGGCCGACGGGGTGGAACCGAAGTCGCGGGCGATCAGGGAGAGCAGGGGTGCGGCGAGGTAGATGTTGGCGGCCGTGACCGCGGTGCAGACGGCGATGAGTGTGAGGAACGCGGCGGAGCCGCGGGTCGGGCCCGGACCTGGACCCGTCCCGGGAGCGGGGAGCGGTGGCCTGCGGGCCTGCCGGCCGGTGGTGGTGGCGCTGGGCGCTGAGGACATGAGCGGGATACCCCTTCGAGCCTGCTCTAACAACTAACTGGTTGGTTGGCTGACGGAAGGAACAGTCTGCGTCCCCTCCGGATTCCCTGTCAACCAAACAGTTGGTTACAAGTGGCGCTACCCTGTCCCCATGGCAGTCAGGGACCCCGAGGCCACCAAGGCCCGGATCTTCGAGGCGGCGGTCACCGAGTTCGCCCGCCACGGCATCGCCGGTGCCCGCATCGACCGCATCGCGGCCGAGGCGAAGGCCAACAAGCAGCTCATCTACGCCTACTTCGGCAACAAGGCGGAGCTGTTCGCGATCGTCCTCGAGCGGAAGATGCTGGACCTCGCCGAGTCCGTCCCCGTCGACCCGGACGACATCGAGGGCTGGGTCGACCGGCTGATGGACTACCACGCCACCCACCCCGAACTGCTGCGCCTGCTGTTCTGGGAGGGCCTGGAGTACGGCACCGACGAGCTCCCCCACGAGGGCGAACGGCAGGAGCACTACGTCCGCAAGGTCGCCCTGCTCCGGGACGGCCAGGAGCGCGGAGCCGTCACCGACGCCATCCCGGCCGGCGACCTGCTGTTCCTGCTGACCGCGCTGGCCAACTGGACGGCCGTCGTCCCGCAGATGCGCCGCATCCTGGTCGGCGAGGAGGCCGACGACCGGGCTCGGCTGCGCGCGTCCGTGAAGGAGGCGGCCCGCCGCCTGGTCGCCCGCTGACGGCGGCGCGGGTCAGCCGGTGCCGGTCAGTTGGTCCCGATCCGCGACAGCAGGTCGACGATCCGCTCCTGCACCTCCGCGCTGGTGGACCGCTCCGCGAGGAACAGCACCGTCTCCCCGGAGGCCAGCCGCGGCAGGTCCGCCGCATCGACGGCGGCCGTGTAGACGACCAGCGGGGTGCGGGTGAGCTGCCCGTTCGCCCGCAGCCAGTCGACGATCCCGGCCTGTCCCGCCTGGCGGTGCACCTGCATCAGGTCCATCACCACCAGGTTCGGCCGGAACTGACCCGCCAACGTCACCGCGTCGGCGTCGCTCGCGGCCCGCGCGACCTGCATCCCGCGCCGTTCCAGCGTGCCGGTGAGGGCGAGCGCGATCTCCGCGTGCTCCTCGATCAGCAGTACGCGCGGCGGGTGCTGTTCGCTGTCGCGCGGCGCGAGCGCCTTCAGCAGCACGGCGGGGTCGGCGCCGTACGCGGCGTCGCGGGAGGCCTGGCCGAGTCCGGCCGTGACCAGCACCGGCACCTCCGCCGCGCCCGCCGCCTGACGCAGCGACTGCAGGGCGGTCCGGGTGATCGGGCCGGTCAGCGGGTCGACGAACAGCGCCGCGGGGAAGGCCGCGATCTGCGCGTCGACCTCCTCACGGGAGTGCACGATCACCGGGCGGTAGCCGCGGTCGCTGAGCGCCTGCTGCGTCGCCACGTCCGGCGCGGGCCACACCAGCAGCCGGCGCGGGTTGTCCAGCGGCTCCGGCGGCAGTTCGTCGTCCATCGGCTGCGGACGCGGCGGGTCCGCCACCTCCACGGCTCCGCCCGGACCGTCCAGCGGCTCGGGTCCCTCGGCGGCGTCCGCGTCCGGCGCCCCTATGGCGTAGGAGCGTCCGGCGGCCTCGGTGGCCGGCGCGAGCCGGGACTGCCCGGCCGGCGTCGGCGCCGGCTGCGCCGCGGGCTGGGCGAGAGCGGCGGCCGGGGTGCGGTCCTGCTGCGGCGCCTGCCCGGCCGGCGGCACGGGGTCGCCCTGCGGGTGCGGGCGGGCGCCGTGGCCGGCGCCGGAGGCCTGCCCGGCGGACGTCTGGCCGTTCGCGGCGGCCTGGTCGCTGCGGGTGCCGAGCTTGCGGCGACGGCCGGAACCGCCCGGCTGGTGCGGGGGCGGCGTGGCCGACGCCGGCGGCTGCTGGACCTGGGCGGCCTGCCGGTTGAACGGCACGCCCTGGCCCAGCGTCCGCACGCTGATCGCACGTCCCTGCGTCGAGTTCGGGTCCACCGGGGCGGCGGCCTCGGCGGGCAGCGGCTGGGCGGCGGGCCGCCGCTCCGGCACGGGCGCGTCCTCGGGCGGCAGGGGGGTGCCG
>MUNG01000248.1:0-152 GCA_002154585.1 Streptomyces pseudogriseolus | reverse complement strand
TGCCGCCCGACGGCGTGGGCTGAGGGGCGTGCGGCACGGGCGTACCGGCGCCGGAGGTGTCACCGGCGGCGGGCCACTGCGGCGGGGCCGGTGTCCCGGCGGGCGGGGTGGCCGCCCCCGGTCCGCCCTGCGCGGGCGGGGCCTCGGCGGGC
>MUNG01000247.1 GCA_002154585.1 Streptomyces pseudogriseolus | reverse complement strand
GGCGGCAGGGGGCGCCCCGGTGGGAGCGGAGTTCAGCAGGCGGGGGCCGGGTCCCTCGGGAACACGGCGACGGCGGGAGCGAGGTGGCTCAACAGCCGGTACAGCGACAGCCACAGCGAGCGCGGGCAGCACCGAGGAACCCGGCGGAGCGGGTCGAGGTGAGTGCCGGATTCGCGAGCATGCCCACAAGAAGAGCGGTTCACACCACCGAAGTCAACTCGACGCCCGGTATGTGGGATCGGGTTCACCTCATCCGGTGCATCTGGCAGGCGAAAGGTTTGCTCAACCGGCTCCCGGGACACAAGGTGCGCACGGCCGGGCGCCCCGTGCGCCGTTGCGATCCCGTGATCCGACTGTGATCCGGATCGCCGCGGCAGGGGTGTCGGAACGAGATCGATCCTTCGGGCGTCCTCTCTTATGAGGCTCCCCGTGGGGCCGGACACCCTCGCGGGTCCCGTACGTGTGTCGAGGTTTAGGGTGATTTGAACACTTTCCGCTCGGCCTTGGTTCCGCAGAGTGAATAAGGGGCTCAATAGCAGATCTCGGCTTGACTCGCCCGGAGCAGCACACTTGTAATTTCACTCGTGTCGTTCAGCCGGAATCGGTAACGGCTACATCACGGGGACGCGAAAGACGGACGAGGGGCGCACATGACCGAGCTGGTGCAGCAACTGCTGGTCGACGACGCGGACGAGGAACTCGGCTGGCAGGAGCGCGCGCTGTGCGCCCAGACCGACCCCGAGTCCTTCTTCCCCGAGAAGGGCGGCTCCACCCGGGAGGCCAAGAAGGTCTGTCTCGCCTGCGAGGTCCGCTCCGAGTGCCTCGAGTACGCCCTCGCCCACGACGAACGCTTCGGCATCTGGGGCGGCCTGTCCGAGCGGGAGCGGCGCCGCCTCAAGAAGGCCGCCGTCTGACCCGCGGCACCCCGGGAGGCGCGCGGCGCACTCCCGATATCCACACGCTTCTTCGTACAAACGGCATTTAAGGCCCGTCGCCGGTGGGTTGTCCACAGGCGGCGGGCCCCCTTGTTGTGCAGCCGATAGTGTGGTCGCTCGTCCGAGACGCCCCGCCGCCCCCATCGGGCACGGGCGTCCCCACAGTCCACCGAACCGGGGCCCGTACCTCGATGTCCGTGCACAGCCACACGGCAGCCCGTCAGGATTCCGCTGCCGCACCAGAGTTCCCGCGTCACGTGGTGACCGCGGTCCTCGTCTCCCACGACGGCGCCCGCTGGCTCCCGGACGCCCTCGCCGGCCTGACCGGCCAGGAGCGCCCCGTCCAGTTCGCCATGGCCGCCGACACCGGCAGCGCCGACGACTCCGCCCGGCTGGTCACCGAGGCCCTCGGCGACGACCGCGTCCTGCACCTCGCCCGGCGCACCGGCTTCGGCCAGGCCGTCGAGGAGTGTCACCGCGGCGCCCCGCACCTCACCCCGGACGACCTGCCGTACCTGAAGCGGCCGAGCGGCTGGGACCCGGTCACCCGCAGCTGGCGGGACGACGCCTACGACCTGCCCGAACTGCCCCACGGCGAACCGGTCGAGTGGCTGTGGCTGCTGCACGACGACTGCGCCCCCGAGCCCGACGCGCTGGCCGAGCTGCTGCGCGTCGTGGAGAACGAGTACGAGCTCGGCCGCGAGGACGTCGCCGTCGTCGGCCCCAAGCTCCGCGGCTGGTACGACCGCAGGCAGCTCCTCGAGGTCGGCGTCTCCATCGCCAACTCCGGCCGCCGCTGGACCGGCCTGGACCGCCGCGAGCAGGACCAGGGCCAGCACGACCACGTACGGCCGGTGCTCAGCGTGTCCACCGCGGGCATGCTCGTCCGCCGCGACCTCTTCGAGCAGCTCGGCGGCTTCGACCGGCACCTGCCCCTCATGCGCGACGACGTCGACCTGTGCTGGCGGCTCAACGCCGCCGGCTACCGGGTCCTCGTCGCGCCCGAGGCGGTCGTCCGGCACGCCGAGGCGGCCTCCCGCGAGCGCCGCACCGTCGACTGTGTGGGCCGCACCGCCGCCTCCCCGCACAAGGTGGACAAGGCCGGCGCCGTCCACACCCTCCTCGTCAACACCCGCACCGCCGCCCTGCCCTGGGTGTTCCTGAGAGTCGTCCTCGGCACCCTGCTGCGCACCCTCGCCTACCTGGTCGGCAAGGTCCCCGGACAGGCCGTCGACGAGATCCGCGGCCTCATGGGCGTCCTGCTGCGGCCCGAGCGCATCCTCGCCGGACGCCGCGACCGCGGCAGCCCGCAGGTCGACAAGGGCGAGCTGCGGCCGCTGTTCCCGCCGCCCGGCGCGACCGTCCGCGTCACCGTGGAGCAGGTCGCGAGCAACGTCGTCGGCCGCTCCGACCCCGAGGCCGCCTCCGGCGCCGGCCGGCACGGCAGCGCGATCGAGTCCGGACCCGGCGGCGACGACGCCGACTTCCTCGAGATCGAGCAGTTCGCCCGCCTCAAGCGCATCGCCCGCCGGCCGGGACCCGTGCTGTTCCTGACGCTGCTGCTGGTCTCCCTGGTGGCATGCCGTCAGCTCCTCGGCGGCGGCGCGCTGGCCGGCGGCGCCCTGCTGCCCGCGCCGGCCGCCGCGGGCGACCTGTGGGCCCGCTACACCGACGCCTGGCACGCGGTCGGCGCCGGCGGCACCGGCACCGCACCGCCCTACCTGGCGATCGTCGCGGCGCTCGCGACCCTGCTGATCGGCTCCACCGGCCTCGCCGTCACCGTGCTGCTGGTCTGCTCGGTGCCGCTGGCCGGCTTCACCGCGTACTTCGCCTCCCGCCCGCTGGTCGAGTCCCGGCTGCTGCGCGCCTGGGCGGCCGTCGCCTACGCCTTCCTGCCCGCCGCGACCGGCGCGCTGGCCGCGGGACGCATCGGCACGGCCGTGCTCGCCGTGCTGCTGCCCCTCCTCGCCCGCGCCGGCATCGCCGCGAGTGGCCTCACCGCCCCCGACGGCCGCGGCAGCTGGCGCGCCACCTGGGCGTACGCGCTGCTGCTCACCCTCACCACGGCCTTCACCCCGATCGTGTGGCCGATGGCGCTGGTCCTCGGCATCGGCGTGCTGGCCCTGCGCAGGTCCGACCTCAAGGCCTACGCCCCGCGCTTCCTGGCGCAGTTCGGCAGCCCCCTGCTGGTGCTCGCCCCCTGGTCGCTGTCCCTGCTGCCGTTCGGCTTCTTCACCGAGGCCGGACTGCCGTACGGGCCGTCGGGCGCGTCGCCGCTCGACCTGCTCGGCGCGAGCCCCGGCGGGCCCGGCACGAGCGGCGGGCTGCTGCTGATCGGCCTGGTCCTCGCCGCGCTGGCCGCCCTGCTGCGCGCCGAGCGCCGCACGGCGATCCTCACCGCGTGGGCGGCCGCCCTGGTGGGCCTCGTCTTCGCCGTCCTGTCCAACAACTCCGCCTGGGCCGGCCCCGCCACCCTCGTCCAGGGCATCGCCCTGCTGGCCGCCGGCACGCTGGGCGCCGACGGCGCCCGCGCGCGGGTCGCCGAGCAGAGCTTCGGCTGGCGCCAGCCGGTCGCCGCGCTGATCGCCCTGGCCTGCGCCGTCGGCCCGCTGGTCCTCGCCGTCGGCTGGATGGTCCGCGGCGCCGACGGACCCGTCGAGCGGCGCCTCCCGGTGCAGGTGCCGGCGTTCGTCGCCGAGGAGAGCGCCACCCGCGACCAGGCCCGCACCCTGGTCCTCGACACCGACTCCGCCGACCGCGTCGACTACGTGCTGGTGCGCGGCTCCGGGGCCCGCATGGGCGACGCGGAGATCGCCGCCCAGGACGGCGAGAACGACCTGCTCGACAAGGTGGTCGCCAACCTCGTCGCCGGCTCCGGCGCCGACCAGGCCGACCAGCTCGGCGGCTTCGCCGTCCGCTACGTCCTCGTGCACCGGGGCGCCCCCCGCGAGGTCACCCGGGTGCTGGACGCCACGCCCGGCCTGAGCCGGCTCAGCCAGCAGGCGGGCGGCGCGCTGTGGCGGGTGGACCGGCAGGTCGCCCGCGCCACCGTCGTGCCCGCCGAGGGCAAGGGCGAGCCGGAGCCCGTGGCCGCGGGACCGGTCGAGATCCACACCGAGATCGAGGACGGCCCGGAGGGCCGCGTCCTGCGCCTGGCCGACTCCGCCGCCGAGGGCTGGACCGCCACCCTCGACGGCGAGCCGCTCACCCCCACCACGGTCGACGGCTGGGCCCAGGGCTTCGAACTGCCCGCGTCCGGCGGCGCCCTCGACGTCACCTACGACGAGCCGCTCACCCACACCCTGTGGATGTGGGCGCAGGGCCTGCTCGCCCTGGTCCTCGTCGTCATGGCGCTGCCCGGCCGCCGCCGTGACGTCGACGACGACCTGCCCGAGGAGGCGCCCGTCCCGGCCGAGGCCCTGGCCGGCGACGGCCGCCGGGCGCGCAGGCTGCGCGCCCAGGCCGAGGCGGAGGCAACGGCCGCGGCCGCCGCCCACGGCACGGACGGCACGGACGGCATGGACAGCACGGACGGCACGGACGGCAGGGACGGCAGGGACACGGAGTCCGACGTGCCCGCCCCGCCGGAGCACCCCCCGGCGTCCGTCCCCCACCAGGCCGGCTACGGCGACTGGGACCAGGGGCCGTACGGGAACGCCGGCTACGACCAGAACCCCGAGTACGACCAGAACCCCGAGTACGACCAGACTGCCGGATACGACCAGAACGCCTACGCCGCCGCGCCCTACCAGCAGTACCCGGCGGAGGGCTACCCGCAGCAGGACGGCGCGTACGACCCGTACGGCTACGGCGCCCCGCAGCAGGGCTACGACCAGTCGTACGCGCAGGGATACGACGGGACGGCGTACCCGCAACAGGGCTACGACCCCGCGTACGACCCCAACGGCACGGGCAACGAGCGTCCTGACGGGAGCCAGCAGTGAACCGCACCACCCTGTCCCTGATCGCGGGCGTCACCGCGCTCGCCGCCGTCACCGGCTTCGCCGCGGTCTCGGCGCCGGACCCCGGGGCCGCCGAGGAGCGGACCGGGGCGGCGGCCACCCTGCCCGTGGAGCGCACCGGCCTGCTGTGCCCGCAGCCCAGCACCTCCGACCTGGCCGAGACGACGTACACCTCGTTCACCCCGGTGACGGAGGGCGCGGACGACAAGGGCACGGCCGTCCTGCGGTCGGCCGCGCAGCAGTCGGCGCCGGAGGAGGACGCGGACGGCGGGAGCGAGGACGAGAAGGACGGCGAGAACGGCTCGACCGGCGAGGACGGCGAGAACGACAAGAAGGATGAGCAGGGCGGGAAGGACGCGGCGAAGGACGACAAGGCCGACAAGCCCGTCCTCCAGCTCCAGGCGCCCGGCAAGCCCGTGGCCGTCGAGGCCAGCGGAGCGGACGCCCCCGCCCTCGTCGGCACCGCCGACGGCCGCTTCGCGTCCGGCTGGACCGCGCAGCAGACCACGGAGGTCGCCGCAGGCACCGGCCGCGGGCTCCAGGGCGTCGCCTGCTCGGCCGCCGACACGCAGTTCTGGTTCCCCGGCGCCAGCACCGACGACAGCCGCACCGACTACATCCACCTGACCAACCCCGACGACTCCGCGGCCGTGGTCGACATCGAGCTCTACGGCAAGGACGGGGAGCTGGAGACGACGGTGGGCGAGGGCGTCACGGTCAAGCCGCGCTCCGCCGAGCCGCTGCTGCTGTCCACGCTCACCGCCGAGAAGCAGACCGACGTCACCGTGCACGTGGTGGTGCGCAGCGGCCGGGTCGGCGCGGCCGTGCAGGCCCTGGACGACGAGACGGGCGGCGACTGGCTGCCCGCGTCGGCGGACCCGTCGGGCAGCCTGGTCCTGCCCGGCATCCCGAAGGACGCCAAGGCGGTGCGCCTGGTCGCCTTCACGCCCGGGGACGCCGACGTCGACCTGAAGGTGCAGCTCGCCTCCCCGTCCGGTCTGATCACCCCGGCCGGCAACGAGACGCTGCACCTGAAGGGCGGCATGACCGCGGGCTTCGACCTGGGCGACCTCACGCGCGGCGAGGCGGGCTCCCTGGTGCTGACGGCGCCGGACGGCTCCGTGCCGGTGGTGGCGGCGGTGCGGGTGCTGCGCGGTGAGGAGGGCAAACAGGAGTCGGCGTTCATCCCGGCGGCCCGGCCGCTCGAGACGCGGGCGACGGCGCTGGACAACACCGCCAAGGGCACCACCCTCTCGGTGACCGCTCCCCAGGGCGGCGCCGAGATCGAGGTGACGGCCTCGGCGGGCACCAAGGGCGGCACGCCGCAGACCAAGACGTACACCATCAAGCCGGGCACCACGCAGGACGTCGAGGCGCCCGTGCCCGCGGGCCTGAAAGGCAGCTACGCGCTGACGGTCGAGACGCGGTCGGGCGGCCCGGTGTACGCGTCGCGGACCCTGGCCAAAACGGAGGGCGGCGTCCCGTTCTTCACGGTGCAGCCGCTCCCGGACGACCGGGGCATGGTGGCGGTGCCGGACGCGAGCGAGGACCTGTCCGTGCTGCAGAAGTAGCCGCTCCGCGGCGCGGGAGCAGCCGCGCGGACCCCCGGGTGCCTCAGTCCTCGCCGTACCGGGGGTCGACCGTCTCGGGGGTCAGTCCCAGCAGGTCGGCGACCTGCTCGACCACGACCTCGTGGACCAGCGCCGCCCGCTCGTCGCGGCCCTTGGAGCGGATCTCGACCGGCCGCCGGTAGATCACCACGCGCGCGGGGCGGCCGTCGCGGGCCGTCACGGTCCCGCCCAGCGGGACCGTCTCGTCCCAGCCGGATCCGGCCGCGCCGTCCAGCCGGGGGACGTCCTGCACCAGGAAATCGATGTCGGCGAGCTGCGGCCAGCGCCGCTCCAGCCGCTCCACCGAGTCCTGCACCAGGTCCGCGAAGGTCTCCGCGCGGCTGGCGGCCAGCGGCACCTGGGGCGGTGCGATCGGGCCGCGCATGCCCCGGCCGTGGCGGTCACGGCGTCGGGGCCCGGGGTTTGCGGAGCGAGGAGTCACGGGGCTGTCCATCAATGCGAAGAGTAGCCGTCGTGCCGCCGCGCCGCCGTACGCCCACGCGCCTTCCGGCCGACCCGCGCGCCATGTCGGAACGTGACCATTTCAGCCAAGGTTGGGCTCGATTCCGTATCTCTCCTGGACCGAAGACCTCAAGGCATTTGACGGTGTTTATGCCGACTGGTGACCGGAATCAGAACCGGCCGAAAGCCGCCGTTCCGGCGTACCGCCTGGTCACAGAGGTGTGCTTCCTGGGGTATGTGGGGCGTTTCACACCCCGACACGGGGGAGTGACCTGGTGGAGAGTCGTCGCGGCCCGCTCAAGAGTGCGGTACCGTCCAACGTCGTGAGCCCTGTACGTCGCTGTTCGCGCACCGCTTGCGGCCGTCCCGCCGTCGCGACGCTGACGTACGTCTACGCCGACTCGACCGCGGTCCTCGGCCCGCTCGCCACCTACGCCGAACCCCACTGCTACGACCTGTGCGCCGAGCACTCCGAGCGCCTCACCGCGCCGCGTGGCTGGGAGGTCGTCCGCCTGCTCGACGGGTCCGCCCCGGCGCAGCCCAGCGGGGACGATCTGGAAGCGCTCGCCAACGCCGTGCGCGAGGCGGCCCGCCCCCAGGAGCGGGCGGCCGGAGCCGGCGGCGGCGCGCGCGGCGCCGACCCGATGGAGGTCGCCCGCCGCGGCCACCTGCGGGTTCTGCGCTCCCCGGACAACTGAGACCGTACGCCCGGTCGCCCCGTCCCATCCCTTCACCGCACATCCATTGACGCCCGCTTGGCGCGGACACAACCATTCCGGTGACCCAGCGAGAAATCGCTTTCGCATGGCGGAATCCGGGAGGCGCTCGTGTACGTCCAGGAACTGGAACCCGTCGCCGGATCGCTCGGCCTCTCCGCCCTCGTGGCGGCCCTGCCGCTGCTGATCGTGCTGGTGCTGCTCGGCGGCGTCCGCATGAAGGCGCACCTCGCGGGCCTCATCGGCCTGGCGGCGGCCGTCGCGGTGGCCTGGCTGGCGTACGGGATGCCGCTCGGCCAGACGCTCTCCAGCGGCGTCCAGGGCGCGGTCTTCGGGCTCTTCCCCATCATGTGGATCGTCGTCAACGCCCTGTGGATCTACCGCATGACGGTCCGCACCCGCCACTTCGACATCCTGCGCCGCTCCTTCGGGCGCCTCTCCGACGACCCCCGCATCCAGGCCCTCGTCGTCGCGTTCTGCTTCGGCGCCCTGCTGGAGGCCCTGGCCGGTTTCGGCGCCCCCGTCGCGATCTCCGCCGTGATGCTGGTGGCCCTCGGCTTCGACCCCGTACGCGCCGCCGTGGTCGCGCTGGTCGCCAACACCGCGCCGGTGGCGTTCGGCGCGATGGGCACGCCCGTCGTCACGCTCGCCCAGGTCACCGGGCTGCCGCTGGACTCCGTGGCGTCCGTCGTCGGCCGCCAGACCCCGCTGCTCGCCCTCGTGGTGCCGCTCGTGCTGGTGTGGCTGGTCGACGGCCGGCGCGGCCTGCGCGAGACCTGGGTGCCGGCCCTGGTGTGCGGCGTCGCCTTCGCCGTGGCGCAGTTCGTCGCGTCCAACTTCGTCTCCGCCCAGCTCGCCGACATCGGCGCCGCGCTCGCCGGCGCCGGCGCCCTGATGGCCGTGCCCCACGCGCGCGTGCCCGCCGCCGAGTCCGTACGGGCCTCCGTGCTCACCGGCACCCGCAGCGAGGAACTGGACGCCGAGGACCCGCGCGGCGAGGTGGTGCGGGCGTACACCCCGTACGCGCTGATCGTCGCGATCTTCGCCGTCGCGCAGATCCCGGCCGTCAAGGACTGGCTGGCCGGCGCCACCCGGACCTGGAACTGGCCGCTGCTGGACGTCGCGAACCCGGACGGCGAGCCCGTCTCCGGCAACATGTTCAGCCTGCCGCTCGTCTCCACCGGCGGGACGCTCGTGCTGTTCGCCGGGCTCGCCACCGCCGTCGTCCTCGGCGTCCACGCGCGCGTGGCGGTCAGGGAGTGGCTGGAGACCGTGCGCGAACTGCGGTTCGCCCTGCTCACGGTGACCAGCGTGCTCGCCCTCGCCTACGTCATGAACCTCTCCGGCCAGGCCGCCACCATCGGCCACTTCGTGGCGGCCGCCGGAGCGGGCCTCGCCTTCCTGTCCCCGGTGCTGGGCTGGTTCGGCGTCGCCGTGTCCGGCTCCGACACCTCCGCCAACGCCCTGTTCGGCGCCCTCCAGGTCACCGCCGCCCAGCAGTCCGGCCTCTCGCCCGAACTGCTCGCCGCCGCCAACAGCTCCGGCGGCGTGCTCGGCAAGATGATCTCGCCGCAGAACCTCACCATCGCCTGCGCGGCCGTCGGGCTCGCCGGCCGCGAGGGCGACCTGCTGCGCAAGGTGCTGCCCTGGAGCCTCGGCCTGCTGCTCGTGATGTGCCTGATCGTGGTGGGCCAGAGCACGGCCGTGCTCGGCTGGATGCTGCCGTGAACCTTCCTGAACCTCCGCGGGGGCCGTGCCGGACGCTACGGGTAGTTTGTGGTGACCGACAGGACTTCCGGAAGGGCTGGCCGTGGCTGCTGATCTCTCGCAGATCGTGAAGGCGTACGACGTGCGCGGGGTCGTCCCCGACCAGTGGGACGAGCCGCTCGCCGAGCTCTTCGGCGCCGCCTTCGTCCGGGTGACCGCCGCGACCGCCGTCGTCACCGGCCACGACATGCGCCCCTCGTCGCCGGGTCTGTCCGCCGCCTTCGCGCGCGGCGCGGCCGGCCAGGGCGCCGACGTCACCGAGATCGGCCTGTGCTCCACCGACCAGCTCTACTACGCCTCCGGCGCGCTGGACCTGCCCGGCGCCATGTTCACCGCCTCGCACAACCCGGCGCGGTACAACGGCATCAAGCTGTGCCGCGCCGGCGCCGCCCCCGTCGGCCAGGACACCGGCCTCGCCGACATCCGCGCCCTCGTCGAGGAGTGGACCGCCACGGGCGCGCCTGAGCCGGCCGCGGCCACCGGCACCGTCACCCGCCGCGACACCCTCGAGGACTACGCGGCCCACCTGCGCTCGCTCGTCGACGTCACCGGCATCCGCCCGCTGAAGGTCGTCGTCGACGCGGGCAACGGCATGGGCGGCCACACCGTCCCGACCGTCCTCGCCGGACTGCCGCTCACCGTCGTCCCCCTCTACTTCGAGCTCGACGGCACCTTCCCCAACCACGAGGCCAACCCGCTCGACCCGGCCAATCTCGTCGACCTGCAGAAGCGGGTCCGGGAGGAGGGCGCCGACCTCGGCCTCGCCTTCGACGGCGACGCCGACCGCTGCTTCGTCGTCGACGAGCGCGGCGAACCGGTCCCCCCCTCCGCCGTCACCGCCCTGGTCGCCTCCCGCGAACTCGCGCGCAACGGCGGCAAGGGCACCGTCATCCACAACCTGATCACCTCCCGGTCCGTGCCCGAGGTCGTCCGCGAGCACGGCGGCACCCCCGAGCGCACCCGCGTGGGCCACTCCTTCATCAAGGCGGAGATGGCCAGGACCGGCGCCATCTTCGGCGGCGAGCACTCCGCCCACTACTACTTCCGCGACTTCTGGAACGCCGACACCGGCATGCTGGCCGCCCTGCACGTCCTCGCCGCGCTCGGCGGGCAGCAGGGCACCCTGTCCGCGCTCGTCGCCGCGTACGACCGCTACGCCGGCTCCGGCGAGATCAACTCCACCGTCGACGACCAGGCCGCCCGCCTCGCCGCGATCCGCGCCGCCTACGAGGGCCGCGAGGGCGTCACCCTCGACGAGCTGGACGGCCTCACCGTCTCCGCCGCCGACTGGTGGTTCAACGTCCGCCCCAGCAACACCGAACCGCTGCTCCGGCTGAACGCCGAGGCCCGGGACGAGGCCACCATGATCCGCGTCCGCGACGAGGCCCTCGCCCTGATCAGGCGGTAACCGCGGAACCGCTGACGACCGGGGCGGCGGGTGATCGTGCGGGACCGCCCCGGACCCGCCGCACGGCCCTCACCGGCGGTACCCTGACCAGCACATCCACCAGCGAAGGGACCCTCATGCCTCTCGAAGCCGGCCTCCTGGAGATCCTGGCCTGCCCGGCCTGCCACTCCCCCCTCGAGGAGCGGAACACCGAGCTGGTCTGCACCGGCCAGGACTGCGGCCTCGCCTACCCGGTCCGCGACGGCATCCCCGTCCTCCTCGTCGACGAGGCCCGCCGCCCCCAGTAGCCGCAGCCGCGCGCTCGGAGCCCCCGCGTACCGCCGACGCCCCGCCGATCGGAGCCTGTCGCCCATGCTCGACGAATCGCTGCTCGACTCACCGGAGGGCCTCGCCGAGGCCGACCACCGCGCGCTGCTCCGCGGCACCGCCGAGGCCGGCGCCCGCGTCCGCACCGCGGCACGGCACGCCGCCGAGGCCGGCGTCGGCGACCTGAAGCCCGACGGCCGCCCCCGCGCCGTGCTCATCGCTGGGCCCGGCGCCGCCGCCACCCAGACCGCCGACCTGCTCGGCACCCTGGCCGGCGCCGGCAGCCCCGTCACCCGCCTCGCCCCCACCGGCGTCGCGCCCGCCGCGGGCGCCCTGCGCTGGGAACTGCCGGGCTGGACCGGGTCCGTGGACCTGCTGCTGATCGCCACCCCGGACGGCACCGAACCGGGCCTGTCCCTGCTCACCGAGCAGGCGTACCGCCGCGGCCTCACCGTCGTCGCCGTCGCCCCCGCCGGCACCCCGCTCGCCGAGTCCGTCTCCGGCAGCCGCGGCCTGTTCGTCCCCATGGCCACCGCGCCCTACGACCACGACGAACCCCTCGCCGCCTCCGCGCCCGGGGTGCTGTGGGCGCTGCTCACCCCGCTGCTCGCCCTGCTGGACCGCACCGGCCTGCTCACCGCGCCGCCGGACGCCCTGGAGAAGGTCGCCGACCGCCTCGACGCCGTCGCCGAACGCTGCGGGCCCGCCGTCGCCACGTACAGCAACGCGGCCAAGACCCTCGCCGCCGAACTCGCCGACGCGCTGCCCGTCGTATGGACCGAGGGCGTCTCGGCCGGACCGGCAGGACGGCGGTTCGCCGCCGCGCTCGCCGAGCTGTCCGGCACCCCCGCCGTCGTCGCGGAACTGCCCGAGGCGCTCGCCGCGCACAGCGCCCTGCTCGCCGGCCCGCTCGCCGCCCGGGCCGACCCGGACGACTTCTTCCGCGACCGCGTGGAGGAGGCGCCCGCTCTGCACGCGCGCGTGGTGCTGCTCCGCGACCGCCCCCTCGGCGGCCTCACCGCCGCGCCCGCCGCCCGCGAACTGGCCCTCACCCACGACACGCCGGTCAGCGAGCTGGAACCGGAGGAGGGCGGCGAACTGGAGACCCTCGCCGAACTGATCGCCGTCACCGATTTCGCCGCCGTTTACCTGGCGCTCGCCTCGGCACCCCGATGATGCCCAAGACCCCCTGACCTCCGCGCCGGCACCCGGCCCGGCGCGCCCGCACGAGCACCGGCAGCACGAAGACCGGCGGCACGAGCCCCGGCAGTACGAGAACCCGGCAGAAGGAACGCGACAAGCCCCATGGACCGCCTCGACAACACCGTCCGCCCCTACGCCTGGGGCTCCGTCACCGCCATCCCGCGGCTGCTCGGCACCGAACCGACCGGTGAACCGCAGGCGGAGATGTGGATGGGCGCCCACCCCGGCGCACCCTCGCGCACCGGCCGGGGCACCCTCGCCGAGGTCATCGACGCCGACCCGGAGCGGGAGCTCGGCGCCGCCGCCGTCGCCAGGTTCGGGCCCCGGCTGCCGTTCCTGCTCAAGCTGCTCGCCGCCGGCTCCCCGCTGTCCCTCCAGGTCCACCCCGACCGCGCCCAGGCACAGGCCGGCTACGAGGACGAGGAGCGCCGCGGCGTCCCCGTCACCGCCCCGCACCGCAACTACAAGGACGCCAACCACAAGCCCGAACTGATCTGCGCCCTCACCGAGTTCGACGGCCTGTGCGGCTTCCGCGACCCGCTGCGCGCCGCCGAACTCCTCGACGGCCTCGGCGTCGACTCCCTCAAGCCGTACGTGGACCTGCTGCACGCCCACCCCGAGGAGGCGGCGCTGCGCGAGGTGCTCACCGCCGTCCTCACCGCCGACCCGGACGAGACGGCCCACACCGTCACGGAGACCGCCGCCGCCTGCGACCGCCTCGGCGGCCCCTACGCCCCCTACGCCGGCATCGCCCACCACTACCCGGGCGACCCCGGCGTCATCGCCGCGATGCTCCTCAACCACGTCCGGCTCCAGCCCGGCGAGGCGCTGTACCTCGGCGCCGGCGTCCCGCACGCCTACCTCCAGGGCCTGGGCGTCGAAATCATGGCCAACTCCGACAACGTCCTGCGTTGCGGCCTCACCCCGAAGCACGTCGACGTGCCCGAACTGCTGCGCATCGTCCGCTTCGAGGCCGCCGACCCCGGTGTGCTCCGCCCCGAGGCGGGCCCGGACGACGAGGAGGTCTACGAGACCCCCACCGACGAGTTCCGGCTCTCCCGATACGTCCTCCCCGAGGGCGCCCCCGCCCACGACCTCAGCCTCGACGCCCCGCAGATCCTGCTCTGCACCGCCGGCGCCGTCCACGCGGGCGAGCACGACCTGACGCCCGGACAGTCCGTGTTCGTCCCCGCGGGTGAGAAGGCCGCCGTCTCGGGTACCGGAACCCTCTTCCGGGCCACCGTCGTCCTCTGACCGTCCTCGGATCGTCCTCTGACCGGTCCATGACGACGACCTGACGCGCCGTCGCCGGGCGGGGCTGCAACAATGGCGCACCGTCACAGCACGGGCACCGGCCCGGCGGCAGGCACCCACGCCTGCCTCGACCTCAACGGCGTACGAAGGGACAACGCGAACACATGAGCGCGTCAGGCGGCACCAAGGCGATCGTGGCGGCACTCGCCGCCAACCTCGCGATCGCGGTAGCGAAGTTCGTGGCGTTCGTCTTCAGCGGCTCCTCGTCGATGCTCGCCGAGTCCGTGCACTCGGTCGCCGACTCCGGCAACCAGGCACTGCTGCTCGTCGGCGGCAGGAAGGCCCAGCGCAAGGCCACCCCGGAGCACCCCTTCGGCTACGGCCGCGAGCGGTACATCTACGCCTTCCTCGTCTCCATCGTGCTGTTCTCGGTCGGCGGCATGTTCGCTCTCTACGAGGGCTACGAGAAGATCAAGCACCCGCACGAGCTGGAGCACTGGTACTGGCCGGTCGGCGTGCTGGTCTTCGCGATCATCGCCGAGGGCTTCTCCTTCCGCACCGCCATCAAGGAGTCCAACGTCACGCGCGGCCGGCGCTCCTGGAAGGAGTTCGTCCGCCACGCCAAGGCGCCCGAGCTGCCGGTCGTCCTCCTGGAGGACCTCGGCGCGCTCGTCGGTCTGGTCCTCGCCCTCGGCGGTGTCGGCCTCGCCCTCGCCACCGGCGACAGCGTCTGGGACGGCATCGGCACCCTCTGCATCGGCGTCCTGCTCATCCTGATCGCCCTGGTGCTCGCCGCGGAGACCAAGTCGCTGCTGCTCGGCGAGTCCGCCGGCATCGAGGAGACCCGCAAGATCGAGGCGGCCGTCGTCGACGGCGACACCGTCACCCGCATCATCCACATGCGCACCCTCCACCTCGGCCCGGAGGAGCTGCTGGTCGCCGCCAAGATCGCCGTCCGGCACGACGACACCGCCACGGAGGTCGCCGCCGCCATCAACGCCGCCGAGGCCCGCATCCGCGACGCCGTGCCGATCGCCCGGGTGATCTACCTCGAGCCCGACATCTACAGCGAGGCCGAGGCCGCCAAGGGCGCCGACCCCGAGGCCACCCCCGGCGGACCCACCCAGCCGGACGCGGAGCACTGACCCACCTCGGTCACGCCGTCAGGCCGTTCCGGGACCGCACCGCGGTTCCAGAACGGCCTGATGTGTTCGCAGGCGGACTGGGGCCCGCCGGGCGGGTCGGTGTAGCTTGGGACGAAGCCAGACGTCGCTGCTGATGGCGGTCGGGCGGTCCCACCGCGGACCGGCCGAGGGAGAGAGGGCCTCCGACGGACTGCGCTGCGCGCACGGGGGCATGCCTGTGCCCTCCTCGGGCACACCTGTGTCCGTCGCCGCGCAGATCAGCCGTACCCACCTCGACCCCCAATCCGAGGAGCAGCCCGTAATGACGACTGTCGACAACCGACAGGACTTCAAGGTCGCCGACCTCTCCCTGGCCGAGTTCGGCCGCAAGGAGATCACCCTCGCCGAGCACGAGATGCCCGGCCTGATGGCGATCCGCAAGGAGTACGCCGACGCCCAGCCCCTGGCCGGCGCCCGGATCACCGGCTCCCTGCACATGACCGTGCAGACCGCCGTCCTCATCGAGACCCTGGTCGCGCTCGGCGCGCGGGTCCGCTGGGCGTCCTGCAACATCTTCTCCACCCAGGACCACGCCGCGGCCGCCATCGCCGTCGGTCCGAACGGCACGCCCGACAACCCGCAGGGCGTCCCGGTGTTCGCCTGGAAGGGCGAGACGCTCGAGGAGTACTGGTGGTGCACCGAGCAGGCGCTGACCTGGCCGGACAGCCCCACCGGCGGCCCCAACATGATCCTCGACGACGGCGGCGACGCCACGCTCCTGGTCCACAAGGGCGTGGAGTACGAGAAGGACGGCAAGGCGCCCTCCCCGGACACCGCCGAGTCCGACGAGCACCGGGTCATCCTGGAGCTGCTCAACCGCACCCTCGCCGAGAGCCCGCAGAAGTGGACCCAGCTGTCCTCCGAGATCCGCGGTGTCACCGAGGAGACCACGACGGGTGTGCACCGCCTGTACGAGATGCAGCGTGAGGGCACGCTGCTGTTCCCGGCGATCAACGTGAACGACGCCGTGACGAAGTCGAAGTTCGACAACAAGTACGGCTGCCGGCACTCGCTGGTGGACGGCATCAACCGCGCCACGGACACGCTGATCGGCGGCAAGACCGCCGTGGTCTGCGGCTACGGCGACGTCGGCAAGGGCTGCGCGGAGTCGCTGCGCGGCCAGGGCGCCCGCGTGATCGTCACGGAGATCGACCCCATCTGCGCGCTCCAGGCGGCGATGGACGGCTACCAGGTCACCACGCTCGACGAGGTCGTCGAC
>MUNG01000246.1 GCA_002154585.1 Streptomyces pseudogriseolus | reverse complement strand
CGGGCGACCCGGGCCCGCGCGCCGGGGACGGCGACCGAGCCGGACGCCGTGCGGGCGGGGCGGGCCGGGCCCGCGGAGGGGCGGACCAGCGTGACCACGCGGCCCTCCAGCAGGAACCCGCGCGGCTCCAGCGGGAACACCCGGTGCTTGCCGAAGCGGTCCTCCAGGGTCACCGTGCCCGCCTCGCAGCGAATCACGGCGCCGCAGAAACCGGTGCCGGGTTCCTCCACCACGAGGCCCGGCTCGGCCGCCACCTCGGGGACGGACTGCGGCTTCTTCCACGGAGGGGTCAGATCGGCGGAGTACTGGCGCATTCTGCCGACGATACGAGGAACGCGCCCGCGGTGATCACTCCGACACGCCGAACCGGGCGGCCAGCGCGTCCCGTTGGGCCCGTACGAACGCCGCGTCGACCACCGCGCCGTGACCGGGGACGTACACCGCGTCCTCGCCGCCGAGCCGCAGCAGCCGGTCCAGGGCGTCCGGCCACCGGGACGGCACGGCGTCCGGGCCCGCCTGCGGTTCGTCCGACTCCTCGACCAGGTCGCCGCAGAACACCACCTCCGGGTCGCCGGGCACCAGCACCACCAGGTCGTACGCGGTGTGGCCCGGACCGACGTTCGCCAGCAGCACCTGGCGGCCGCCGCCCAGGTCCAGCGTCCACTCGCCGGACACCGCGTGCCGGGGCGGGACCAGCGCCGCCACGGCCTCGTCGGCCGCCGCCGGGTCGAGACCCCAGCGCACCGCGTCCGCGCGCAGCTCCTCCCGCCCCCGCCCGGCGAGCGCCACGTCCAGGCCGACCGCGCCGTACACCTCCGCGCCCGCGAAGGCCGGCGCCCCGAGGATGTGGTCGAAGTGGGGATGGGTGAGCGCGAGATGTGTCACACGGCGGCCGGTCAGCTCCCGCGCCTCGGTCCGCAACCGCGCGCCCTCGGCCAGATGGGAGCCCGCGTCGACGGCCAGGACGCCGTCCGCGCCCACCACGAGCCCCGCCGTGCAGTCCCACCCCGGCAGCCGGCGCCGGCCCACCCCCGGCGCCAGTTGCTCCCATCCCGACTCTTCCCAAGTCACGGTCATGACCGGGACGCTAGCGGGGACGACGGCGCCCGGCACCACGGCACGGACCGGCCTTGCCGACGGCGTACCCCCCGGCCGTACACTGGGCCGGGGAAGTCTGGCACTCGCGTGCGAAGAGTGCCAGGGTCGTTACCGGGCGGAAGACAGCTGGAGGTGTGCGCGATGCTCAGTGAACGCAGGCTCCAGGTGTTGCGCGCGATCGTCCAGGACTACGTGGGCACCGAGGAGCCCGTCGGCTCCAAGGCGCTCACCGAACGGCACAACCTCGGCGTCTCCCCGGCCACCGTGCGCAACGACATGGCGGCGCTGGAGGAGGAGGGCTTCATCGCCCAGCCGCACACCAGCGCCGGGCGCATCCCCACCGACAAGGGCTACCGGCTGTTCGTCGACAAGCTGGCCGGCGTCAAGCCGATGAGCCCGCCCGAGCGGCGGGCCATCCAGAACTTCCTCGAGGGCGCGGTCGACCTCGACGACGTCGTGGCCCGCACGGTGCGGCTGCTCGCGCAGCTCACCCGGCAGGTCGCCGTGGTGCAGTACCCCTCGCTGACCCGTTCGACGGTGCGGCACGTGGAGCTGCTGTCGCTCGCCCCGGCGCGGCTGATGCTGGTGCTGATCACCGACACCGGCCGGGTCGAGCAGCGCATGGTCGACTGCCCGGCCCCGTTCGGCGAGGCCTCCCTGGCCGACCTGCGGGCGCGGCTCAACAGCCGGGTCGCGGGCCGCCGGTTCGCCGATGTGCCGAGCCTGGTGGAGGACCTGCCGGAGGCCTTCGACACCGACGACCGCGGTACGGTCTCCACGGTGCTCTCCACTCTCCTGGAGACGCTCGTCGAGGAGAACGAGGAGCGGCTGATGATCGGCGGTACCGCCAACCTCACCCGCTTCGGCCACGACTTCCCCCTCACGATCCGGCCCGTCCTGGAGGCGCTGGAGGAGCAGGTCGTGCTCCTCAAGCTGCTCGGCGAGGCGAAGGATCCGGGTGTGACCGTACGGATCGGTCACGAGAACGCCCACGAAGGACTCAACTCCACGTCCGTCGTGTCGGTCGGCTACGGTTCGGGCGGCGAGGCTGTCGCCAAGCTCGGCGTGGTCGGACCGACCCGCATGGACTACCCCGGAACGATGGGAGCGGTACGCGCAGTGGCACGGTACGTCGGACAGATCCTGGCGGAGTCATAGGTGGCCACGGACTACTACGCCGTACTCGGCGTACGCCGCGACGCGTCGCAGGAAGAGATCAAGAAGGCCTTCCGGCGGCTCGCCCGCGAGCTGCATCCGGACGTCAATCCGGATCCGAAGACCCAGGAGCGGTTCAAGGAGATCAACGCCGCCTACGAGGTGCTGTCGGACCCGCAGAAGAAGCAGGTCTACGACCTCGGCGGCGACCCCCTCTCGCAGTCCGGCGGTGCCGGCGGCGCGGGCGGCTTCGGGGCCGGGGGCTTCGGCAACTTCTCCGACATCATGGACGCGTTCTTCGGCACGGCGTCGCAGCGCGGACCGCGCTCGCGCACCCGCCGCGGCCAGGACGCCATGATCCGGATCGAGGTGGAGCTGGACGAGGCCGCGTTCGGCACGACCAAGGACATCCAGGTCGACACGGCGGTCGTCTGCACCACGTGCAGCGGCGAGGGCGCCGCGCCCGGCACGACCGCGCAGACCTGCGACATGTGCCGCGGCCGCGGTGAGGTCTCGCAGGTCACCCGGTCCTTCCTGGGCCAGGTCATGACCTCGCGCCCCTGCCCCCAGTGCCAGGGCTTCGGCACGGTCGTGCCCACGCCCTGCCCGGAGTGCGCGGGCGACGGCCGGGTGCGCTCCCGGCGCACGCTCACCGTCAAGATCCCGGCCGGTGTCGACAACGGCACGCGCATCCAGCTGGCCGGCGAGGGCGAGGTCGGCCCCGGCGGCGGTCCCGCCGGCGACCTGTACGTGGAGATCCACGAGCTGCCCCACCCGATGTTCCAGCGGCGCGGGGACGACCTGCACTGCACGGTCACCCTCCCCATGACGGCGGCGGCGCTCGGCACCAAGGTGCCGCTGGAGACGCTGGACGGCATGGAGGAGGTCGACATCCGGCCCGGCACCCAGTCCGGCCAGTCGATCCCGCTGCACGGCCGGGGCGTCACCCACCTGCGCGGCGGCGGCCGGGGCGACCTCGTCGTCCACGTCGAGGTGCAGACCCCGACCAAGCTGGACCCGGAACAGGAACGCCTGCTCCGCGAGCTGGCCAAACTCCGCGGCGAGGAACGGCCCACGGGGCAGTTCCAGCCCGGGCAGCAGGGGCTGTTCTCGCGGCTGAAGGACGCGTTCAACGGGCGTTGAGCGGGCGTGCCGGGCGCCGGGTGTTGCTGCCGGGGGTCCGGGGGTCGTCTCCCGGGTGAGCACAGTCAGCCCGGGCAGCAGGGGCTGTTCTCGCGGCTGAAGGACGCGTTCAACGGGCGCTGAGCGGTGCGCGCCGGGGGGTTGGATTCCGGCCCCCTGCCAAGGGCCTTCGGCGGGGGCGGCGGCCCGGTGAAAAGTGGCTTATGCCAAGGGGAAGGGCCAATTCGGAGTTGGTCGGGGGACGTGACAACATGCGGTCATGTCCTCCGTACTGACCGATCTCTTCCCGCACCCGATCGTGCAGGCGCCCATGGCGGGCGGCGTCTCTGTGCCGCAGCTCGCCGCCGCCGTGTCCGACGCGGGCGGGCTCGGTTTCCTGGCCGCCGGGTACAAGACCGCGGACGGGATGTACCAGGAGATCAAGCAGCTGCGGGGACTCACCTCCCGCCCCTTCGGCGTCAACCTCTTCCTGCCCCAGCCGGAGACCGCCGACCCGGCCGCCGTCGACGTCTACGCCCACCAGCTGGCCGGCGAGGCCTCCTGGTACGAGACGGAGCTGGGCGACCCCGACAGCGGCCGTGACGACGGCTACGACGCCAAGCTCGCCGTGCTGCTCGACAACCCCGTGCCGGTCGTGTCGTTCCACTTCGGCGTGCCCGCCCGCGAGGTGATCGACTCGCTGCACCGCGTCGGCACCCTCACCTTCGTCACCGCCACGACCGCCGAGGAGGCCCGCGCGGTGGAACGGGCCGGGGCGGACGTGGTGATCGCCCAGGGCGTCGAGGCCGGCGGCCACCAGGGCACCCACCGGGACCTCCCGGAGACGGACGGCGGCGGCATCGGACTGCTGTCCCTGGTCGCCCAGGTCCGCGAGTCCGTGGGCATCCCGGTCGTTGCCGCCGGCGGCATCATGCGCGGCGCCCAGATCGCCGCCGTGTGCGCGGCCGGCGCGAGCGCGGCCCAGCTCGGCACCGCCTTCGTCGCCGCCCACGAGTCCGGCGCGCACGCCCTCCACAAACAGGCCCTCACCAGCCCTCTCCACCCCCGCACCGAGCTGACCCGCGCCTTCACCGGCCGCCCGGCGCGCGCCCTGGTCAACCGCTTCCTGCGCGAGCACGGCCCGTACGCCCCCGCCGCCTACCCGGAGGTGCACCACCTCACCGCGCCGCTGCGCAAGGCCGCCGCCAAGGCCGGGGACGCGCAGGGGCTCGCGATGTGGGCGGGACAGGGCCACCGGCTGGCCCGCGAACTGCCCGCCGGACAGCTGGTGGAGGTCCTGATGGCCGAACTGGCCGCCGCCCGGACAGCGTTGTCGGCCGGAGGTGCCCGATGACCGCCCCCGTCTTCGTCGTCGACGACTTCGACACGCACGGCACCGGCCGCTACGTCCTCGACGGGCCCGAGGGCCGGCACGCCGTCGCCGTGAAGCGGCTGCGGGCCGGCGAGGAGGTCGTCCTCACCGACGGCGCGGGCCGCTGGGCCGCCGGCGAGGTGGACGGCACCGAGGGCAAGGACCGGCTGATCGTCCGGCTCGGCGAGGTCGTCGAGGAGCCGGCGCAGACGCCCCGGCTGACCGTCGTGCAGGCGCTGCCCAAGGGCGACCGGGGCGAACTGGCCGTGGAGACCATGACCGAGGTCGGCGTCGACGCGATCGTGCCGTGGTCCGCCTCGCGCTGCATCACGCAGTGGAAGGGCGAGCGGGGCGCCAAGTCCCTCGCCAAGTGGCGCGCCACCGCCCGGGAGGCGGGCAAGCAGTCACGCCGGGTGCGCTTCCCGGACGTCGCGGACGCGGCGACGACCAAGGGGGTTGCGTCACTTCTGGCCGAAGCGGAGTTCGCGGCCGTCCTCCACGAGAGCGCCACCGAACCCCTCGCGAGCGCCGAACTCCCCGCCTCCGGCGAGATCGTGCTGGTCGTCGGCCCCGAAGGGGGTATCTCCCCGGACGAGTTGGAGCTCTTCGCGCAGGCCGGGGCCCAGCCCTACCGCCTGGGCCGCAGCGTCCTGCGCACCTCCACCGCCGGTACCGCGGCGACGGCCGTCCTCCTGTCCCGCACCGGCCGCTGGTCCTGACGTCCCGGGGCTCCGCCCCGGACCCCGCTCCTCAAACGCCGGAGGGGCTGATTCTCAGCCCGTCCGGCGTTTGAGGACGAGGCCCGCCAGGGCCGACAGGGGGGTTCGGGGGCGCAGCCCCCGGGACGGCCGCCACACGTGGCCGTATGCGCCCTACCGTCGCGCGAGCGACGATGGCACGCTGCCGTGCATGGGGGCGTTGAACAGGATTCCGCGCGCGATGCGCGTCCGGCGGCGGCAGGTGCTCGCCGCCGGGTTCGCCGTGGCCGCCGTCGCCGGTGTGGCCGCCTGTGAGGGCGGCAGCCTCGGCTCCACGGCCGTGGCGATCACCACCGACGGGACCG
The DNA here is from genome assembly GCA_002154585.1 of Streptomyces pseudogriseolus. Lineage (GTDB taxonomy): Bacteria > Actinomycetota > Actinomycetes > Streptomycetales > Streptomycetaceae > Streptomyces > Streptomyces pseudogriseolus. Next base: position 1,442 of record MUNG01000246.1, on the reverse strand, counting down.
TGACCAAGGAGCTCAACCGGCAGAAGGACAAGGTCCGCTGGCTGACCTGCAACGCGTCCTTCGGCGACCGTGACGGCTCCTCCGCCTCGCCGCGCTCGCGGGCGACCGCCGCCTCGGTCGACTGCGAGGGCGAGACCGAGAGCGGCAAGGAGATCACCGTCACCGGCCGGGTCACCCACGCCGTCAACAACGCCTGCGTCCGCGGGGACATCACCGCGAAGGTGGACGGCCGGCAGGTGTTCCACGTCGAGGGACTGGGCGACTGCGACTCCAAGAGCCCGCCCCGCGTGGGCGAACCGACGCAGGGCGGCGGTCCGCGGCCCACCGTCACCGTGACCGTCACCACGACCGTGTGGTGCGACCAGTACCCGTCCTGTCGCCCCGTCGAGGGCAAGTGATCGGAACCCCTGGCCGGACCGCACGCGCCCCCCATAGGGTGATCGGGTGACACAGCCTGCATCGGTCGCATCCAGCGCATACCTCCGATTCCCGCACCTGCACGGCGAGCTGGTCGCCTTCACCGCCGAGGACGACGTGTGGCTCGCCCCGCTCGACGGCGGCCGCGCCTGGCGGGTCAGCGCGGACAACGTCCCGGTGAACCATCCCCGGATCTCCCCGGACGGCGCCACCGTCGCCTGGACCTCCACCCGCGACGGCGCCCCCGAGGTGCACGTCGCCCCCGTCGACGGGGGCCCCGCCCGGCGGCTCACCCACTGGGGCAGCATCAAGACCCAGGTGCGCGGCTGGACCGCGGACGGCCGGGTCCTCGCCCTGAGCACGTACGGCCAGGCCAGCCTGCGCCGCACCTGGGCGCGCGCCGTGCCGCTCGACGGCGGGCCCGCCGGCACCCTGCCGTACGGGCCGGTCGGCGACGTCGCCGCGGGCCCGCACACGGTGCTGCTGTCCGCGACGATGGGCCGCGAGGCCGCCGCCTGGAAGCGCTACCGGGGCGGCACCGCGGGCAAGCTGTGGATCGACCGCGAGGGCGACGGCGAGTTCGTCCGGCTGCACGAGGACCTCGACGGGAACATCGAGTACCCGCTGTGGGTGGGGGACAGGATCGCGTTCCTCTCCGACCACGAGGGCACCGGAGCCCTGTACTCCTCCCTCGCCGACGGCTCCGACCTGCGCCGCCACACCCCTCTCGACGGCTTCTACGCCCGGCACGCGTCCACCGACGGCTCCCGCGTCGTCTGGTCGAGCGCCGGCGAGCTGTGGATCCTCGACGACCTCGACGGCGCCGAGCCGCGCCGCCTCGACGTCCGGCTCGGCGGGCAGCGCGTCGACCTCCAGCCGTTCCCGGTGAACGCGGCCCGCTGGTTCGGCTCCGCGTCCCCCGACCACACCGCGCGCGGCAGCGCCGTCTGCGTACGCGGCACCGTCCACTGGGTCACCCACCGCTCCGGCCCCGCCCGCGCGCTCGCCGCCACCCCCGGCGTCCG
>MUNG01000245.1 GCA_002154585.1 Streptomyces pseudogriseolus | reverse complement strand
CCCCGCGTCGCCGCGCGCGCGGGCCTCACCGGCCGCGTCCACCGCGGCGGCGGGCGCGCCATACGCCGCTGGTCCCCCGGCTCCGGCGCCGGCGCCGGAGCCGGGGGACCAGCGGCGTAGGGCGCGCGTGCGGCGGCGGTGGACGCGGCCGGTGAGGCCCGCGCGCGCGGCGAAGCGGGGGGCGACCAGGCGGAGGGCCGCCTCGCCGTGCAGGGCGACGGCCAGCAGCTTCGCCTCGTCGGACAGGCCGGCCCGGCTCGCCGGGAGGGGATATGCGGTGCGCAGCGCGTGCACGTGACGGCGGGCCGCCCGCGTGGTGCCCAGCGCCGGCGGGCTCACCATGTCCGTGTCCGCGAGCCCGATCCTCAGCGTGGTCACGGCCCACTGGACGTCCGGGTCGCGCAGCACCTCCCGTACGTCGCACGGATCGTGCAGCCGCCTGTACACCGCGCTCTCCAGATACGGGACGCGCAGCTCCGCCGGGATGTCGTCCTCCAGCGCGAGTACCTCCTCCGGTGGAGGCAGCGGCGGCAGCGCCCTGCCCGCCTCGCTGTCGACCGCCACCACCGTGGCCCGTGCGCCCGCCTCGACGGCCCCGCGCAGATGCAGCGCTACGACGGCGACCGTGACGGCGGCGCGTGGCCCCCCGGCCAGCAGGGCGATCTCGTGCGGCGTTCCCGGGACGCGCTCGGTGTCGGCCATGACAGGACACCCCCTCGGACAGGGGGCCCGCCGCCCCCGTGCCGGCGGGCCCCGTGTGTGCGGGGATGGTTCCGCGCGCGGGGACCGCCGAAGCCTCGGAAGGCCGTGTTCAGAGGTTCATTTGAGGGTGCCGTAGCAGCCCTACGGCCGATGCCGTACGGCATCGGCCACGGACGTCGCCGTACGGCCGCGTCTCACGGCTCGTGGTGTTCGGACAGCCCCGGCCAGTCCTCCGGGCCGCCGCCCTGCCACTCGATGAAGTCCGCGTCCTCGACGTCGGTGACGTACAGGTCGGCCAGGCGCAGGATCTCGCCCACGTCGTCGGTGTGCGTGGCGACGCCCAGCGTCTCGTCGTCGGAGGTGACCCGCCGGGAGCCGTCCAGGGCGGGCGCGTGGACCACGATGTGCGGATGCTCCGTCGGATGTGCCATGCCCCCAGGCTGCTGCGGACCGCGCCGATCCGCACGCCGGGAAGGAGGTGGGCTCGGGGCCGCGGCGGCGGCGACGGCCGCGGGGCGTCTCCCCTCAGGTCGTAGGAGACGGGCCGCGGCGTTGACCACCGCACTGGCTCGCGCGCCGCCGCGGCGCCCTCGCCCCGCCCGCACCGCCACCGTGCCGTACGGCCACACCTAGGGCCGTACGGCACGCCCGTGCGGGCCGTGGGTTCCGGGCGGCGCCGCCGCCTTGGGCGCGACGGGACTGATGTCGGCGCCGGCGCCGCCCGGGGTTCAGAGGGACATGGGGATCAGACCCGGGTGCCCGACAGGCGTTCCACGGCCCGCAGCAGCGCGGAGTGGTCCAGGCCGCCGTCGCCCTGCGCGCGCAGGCTCGCCACCAGCTGGGCGACCACCGCGCCGACGGGCAGCGCGGCGCCCACGTTCCGGGCGGCGTCGGTGACGATGCCCATGTCCTTGTGGTGCAGGTCGATGCGGAAGCCCGGCGTGAAGTCCCGGTTCAGGAAGTTGTCCTTCTTGCGGGCCAGCACGGTCGAGCCGGCCAGCCCCGCGCCCAGGACCTCCAGCGCTGCCGTCAGGTCGACGCCGGACTTCTCCAGGAAGACCACGGCCTCGGCGCAGGCCTGGATGTTCACGGCGACGATCAGCTGGTTGGCGGCCTTCACGGTCTGCCCGGAGCCGTGCGGACCGCACCGCACGATCGTCTTCCCCAGCGCCTCGAACAGCGGCCTCGCCTCGTCGAAGTCGGCCTGGTCGCCGCCCACCATGACGGACAGCTCCGCCTCGACCGCCCCGGCCTCACCGCCGGACACCGGGGCGTCCAGCACCCGGATGCCCTTCTCCTTCGCGGCGGCGGCCAGGTCGACGGAGGTCTGCGGGGTGATCGAGGACATGTCGATCAGCAGGGCGCCGCGCCGGGCGTTCTCCAGGATGCCGTCGGGTCCGTAGGCGACGGCCTCGACCTGCGGAGAGGCGGGGACCATCGTGACGATCACGTCGGCGTCCCGCACGGCCTCGGCGATCGAGGCGGCGGGCGTGCCGCCCGCCGCGGCCAGGCGGTCCAGCTTGTCCTGCTCCAGCGTGTATCCGGTGACCCGGTAGCCCGCCTTGATCAGGTTCTCGGACATGGGGGAGCCCATGATGCCGAGACCGATCCAGGCGATCGTGGGGAGGTTGCTCATGACGGGGGTGCCTTTCGGTGAGGGGCGGGGGTCAGCGGGGCAGCCAGTCGAAGGCCTCGGCGCTCGGGCGGTCGCCCGGCTTGTACTCGAGGCCGACCCAGCCGTCGTAGCCCGCCTTCGTCAGCCGGCCGAGGAGGTCGTCCAGGGGGAGCGACCCGGTGCCGGGCGCGCCGCGGCCGGGGCTGTCGGCGATCTGGACGTGCCCGGTGCGGTCCGCGTAGCGGTCGATCACCGCGGGCAGGTCCTCGCCGTTCCTGGCCAGGTGGTACAGGTCCATCAGGAAGCGCGCGTTGCCCAGTCCCGTGGCCGCGTCGACCCGGTCGGCGACGCCGACCGCGGCCGGCGCCGACACCAGCGGGTAGCGCGGCGACTCGGGCCGGTTGAGCGCCTCGATCAGCAGCACCGCGCCGATCCGGTGGGCGGCGCGCGCGGCGATGACGAGGTTCTCCAGCGCGAGCGCGTCCTGCTCGGCCGGGTCCACGCCGTCGACCCGGTTGCCGTACAGCGCGTTCAGCGCGCGGCAGCCGAGCGACTCGGCGAAACCGGCCGCGACCTCGACGTTCGCCCGGAACCGGTCGGACTCCTCGCCCGGCACGGACAGCGCGCCCCGGTCGGGCCCGGGCAACTGCCCGGCGTAGAAGTTCAGGCCGGTGAGCCGCACCCCCGCGTCCTCGATCGCGGTGCGCAGCCCGTCCAGCGCGGACCGCTCGGGCACGGGCGAGTCGGCCCAGGGCCACCACAGCTCGACCGCGCCGAAACCGGCCGCGGCGGCGGCCGCCGGGCGCTCGAGCAGCGGGAGCTCGGTGAAGAGGATCGACAGGTTGACGGTGAAGCGCTGGTCGGCGAATCCCATCGGGCCGCGCTCCCTTCCCAATCGTGGTCTCCGTGATGAACTTCCGCCGATTTCCGTATTGCGGAAGATTCTTTCTGTCTTCTGGAAGACTGCCCGTGCCGGTGAAGGGCTGTCAAGAGGTCGGTAGGTTGGCCCCGTGCGATTGCGAGTGGAGTTCACGACCGAGCCCTTCGACCTCGACGAGGCGCCCGGGCACGCCGTGGTGGCGCGCGAGGTCATCGAGACGGCCGACCTGGACGCGGTGGACGTCGGGCCGTTCGGCAACACCGCCGAGGGCGGCGCCGACGCGGTGCTGGCCGCCGTGGACACCCTGCTGCGCCGCACCCTGACCGCCGGCGCCACCCGGGTCACCCTCCAGGTCAACGTGGTCGAGGAGGGCGACCGGTGACCGAGGCCGGCGACGGCGCCTTCATCGCGGCCGTGAAGCCGCTGGTCGACGCGATGGGCGGGGAGATGATCCCGCCGGACGAGGCCGGCCCCGACGACGTGGTGCTCACCTGGGAGGGCGCCGCCGCCGTCGCCGTACGGCTGCCGCAGCTCGCGGACTCCCTCGATCACATCCTGGCCGCGCTGGAGCGGCGCAAGGGCATGCCGCTGGCGGAGCTGGACCGCAAGGCGAAGCAGGAGATCGTACGCGGTCTGGAGGCGCGCGGGGCGTTCGCCGTGCGGCACGGCGTGGAGACGGTGGCGAGCGCGCTCGGCGTCAGCCGCTTCACCGTCTACAACTACCTCAACCGCGAGAAGGGCGCCTGAGACGAGGCGCGGTGACCCTCGCCGAGCCCGATCCAGGCGCCTCACCCGAACGTCACACGGATTTTTCAACAAACTGTTGACGCTCGCCGCGTGACGGCGTTCACTGTCGGCACGCCCGTTCGCAGCACACGGCCGTTCGCGGCCACGGAGGCTCCCGTGACGTCGACAGCACCGCCCCCGGGCCTGGCCCGGTTCAACGCCCTGGAGGAGCACGCGGCCCGCACCGCGCTCCTCGAGGTCTGCGCCTCCGCCGCCTGGGCCCGGCGGCTGCTCGCCGCCCGCCCCTACGCGGACCCCGACGCGCTGTACGCCGAGAGCGACGCCGCCCTGGCCGGGCTCACCAAGGCCGACCTGGCGGAGGCGATGGCCGGGCACCCGCCGATCGGCCGCCCGAAGCCGGGAGACCCCACCTCGGCGCGGGAGCAGCGCGGCATGGCCGGGGCCGACGACGGCCTGCGCGCCGAGATGCTGGAGCTGAACCTCGCCTACCAGGAGAGGTTCGGCCATGTGTTCCTGATCTGCGCCACCGGCCGCACCGCCGAGGAGATGCGCGACGCCGTGCGCGAGCGCCTCGGCAACCCGCCGGAGAAGGAACGCGAGATCGTCCGCACCGAACTGGGGAAGATCAACCGCATCCGGCTGGCCCGACTCGTCGAAGAGGACCGACGTCCATGAGCACCGACAGCACCGACACCCCCGCCTCCGACCGCACCGCCTCCGTCACCCCCGCCTCCGTGTCCACGCACATCCTGGACACCAGCGCCGGCCGCCCCGCCGAGGGCGTGGCCGTGCGCCTGGCCGCCCGCCCCGGCCCGCGGGCCGCCTGGCAGGAGCTCGGCGGGTCCTCGACCGACGCGGACGGACGCTGCAAGGACCTGCCGGCCCTGCCCGAGGGAACCACCCAGGTACGGCTCGCCTTCGAGGTGGAGCCGTACTTCCTGAACAACCCGAAGAACCCGAACAAGAAGGCCGAGGCTCAGCAGGACGCCCCCGCGCATCGGGACAGCGGCACCGCGGTGTTCTTCCCGGAGGTGACGGTCACCTTCGCCGTCACGCCCGGCGAGCACTACCACGTACCGCTGCTGCTCAACCCGTTCGGCTACTCCGTTTACCGAGGGAGCTGACACCCATGCCCACGATCCTGGGACAGAACCAGTACGGCAAGGCCGAGAACCGAGTCGTCAAGATCACGCGGGACGGCGCCACCCACCACATCAAGGACCTCAACGTCTCCGTCGCCCTCTCCGGCGACATGGACGACGTCCACTACAACGGCTCCAACGCGAACGTGCTGCCGACCGACACCACCAAGAACACGGTGTACGCGTTCGCCAAGGAGCACGGCATCGAGTCCGCCGAGCAGTTCGGCATCCACCTCGCCCGTCACTTCGTCACCTCGCAGCAGCCCATCCACCGGGCGCGCATCCGCATCGAGGAGTACGCCTGGGAGCGCATCGAGACCTCCGGCGAGGCGCGGCACTCCTTCGTCCGCACGGGCCAGGAGACCCGGGTCACCCAGGTCACCTACGACGGCGAGAGCTGGGAGGTCGTCTCCGGCCTGAAGGACCTCACCGTCATGAACTCCACCGACTCGGAGTTCTGGGGCTACGTCAAGGACCGCTACACCACCCTCAAGGAGGCCTACGACCGGATCCTCGCCACCTCGGTCTCCTCCCGCTGGCGGTTCAACTGGACCGACGACGCGCAGCCGACGCCCGACTGGGACGCTTCGTACGCCCAGGTCAAGCGGCACATGCTGCGGGCGTTCGCGGAGACCTACTCCCTCTCGCTCCAGCAGACGCTGTACCAGATGGGCTCGCGCGTCATCGAGGAGTGCGCGGAGGTCGACGAGATCCGCTTCTCCCTCCCCAACAGCCACCACTTCCTGGTCGACCTGGAGCCGTTCGGCATCAAGAACGACACCCCCGACGGCGCCGTGTACTTCGCCGCCGACCGGCCCTACGGCCTGATCGAGGCCACGGTCCTCAGGGACGGCTGCGAGCCGCGGATCCCCGTGGACCTCACCAACCTCTGACCGCCCCCACATCGGCACCCGTGGCCGGGTACCCGGGCCCCGCACCCGACCCGGCCACGGCACTCAGAACCCCAGGGTCCTGCCGTGCCCTCTCCCCGTACGCGAAAAGGACGCACCATGGCAGCAGACCGGCGCACCGTCATCGAGAACTGCGCGATCGCCACCGTCGACGCGGCGGACACCGAGTACACCACCGGGCACCTCGTCCTCGCCGGCGACCGGATCGAGTCGCTCGGCCCCGGCCCGGCCCCCGAGGGCCTGGAGCACGTGGCCCGCCGGATCGACGCCACCGGCCATCTCATGACCCCCGGCCTGGTCAACACCCACCACCACTTCTACCAGTGGCTCACCCGGGGCCTGGCCACCGACCACAACCTCTTCGACTGGCTCGTCGTCCTCTACCCGACCTGGGCGCGCATCGACGAGGCGATGGTGCACGCGGCGGCCCAGGGGTCCCTCGCGATGATGGCCCGCGGCGGCGTCACCACCGCCATGGACCACCATTACGTGTACCCGCGCGGCTCCGGCGACCTGTCCGGCGCGATCGTCACCGCCGCCCGCGACATGGGCGTCCGCCTCACCCTGGCCCGCGGCTCCATGGACCGGAGCGAGAAGGACGGCGGGCTGCCCCCGGACTTCGCGGTGGAGACCCTCGACGACGCGCTCGCCGCCACCGAGGAGACCGTACGCCGCCACCACGACACCGCGCCCGGCGCGATGACCCAGGTCGCCGTCGCCCCCTGCTCCCCGTTCTCCGTCTCCACCGAACTCATGCGCCAGGGCGCCGAGCTGGCCCGCCGCCTCGGCGTACGCCTGCACACCCACGGGTCGGAGACCGTGGAGGAGGAGAAGTTCTGCCACGAGCTGTTCGGCATGGGCCCCACCGACTACTTCGAGTCCACCGGCTGGCTCGGCGACGACGTGTGGATGGCGCACTGCGTCCACATGAACGACTCCGACATCGCCGCCTTCGCCCGCACCGGCACCGGCGTCGCCCACTGCCCGTCCTCCAACGCCCGCCTGGCCGCCGGCATCGCCCGCGTCCCCGACATGCTCGCCGCCGGCGTCCCCGTCGGCCTCGGCGTGGACGGCACCGCCTCCAACGAGTCCGGCGAACTCCACACCGAACTGCGCAACGCCCTGCTCGTCAACCGCCTCGGCCCGCACCGCGAGAAGGCCCTGACGGCACGCCAGGCGCTGCGCCTCGGCACCCACGGCGGCGCGCGCGTGCTCGGCCGGGCGGACGAGATCGGCTCCCTGGAGCCGGGCAAGCTCGCCGACCTGGTGCTCTGGCGGATGGACACCCTCGCCCACGCCTCCGTCGCCGACCCGGTCACCGCCCTGGTGTTCGGCGCCGCCGCCCCGGTCACCGCGTCCTTCGTGAACGGCCGTCAGATCGTCGAGAACAACCGGCTGCTCACCGCCGACGAGGACGCCATCGCCCGCACCACCGGCGCCGAGGCGCGCCGCCTCGCCCGGATGGCCGGGCACGCCTGACCCCCGCACGTCTCCGGGCCGGGAGGGACGGCTCCCGGCCCGGAGACCGCGGACCCCTACGGGATCCGCGGAGGCCGTCTCCGGGGCGCGCGACCGTGCGCGCCCCGGACACGGCGCACCCCGGGCCCCGGCCCTACAAGCCGCCCGCTCCACCGGACGTCACCTTCCCTCCCCACGCTCGGCCGCACTCGAGCGGGAGGTACCCCACGCCCGCCCGCACCGCCTCCCTGACAACCACGCCGGCCCCGGCGTGCAACCGACCGGAGGAACACCGCAGTGGCCGACCATCCCGTAGACGAGAAACTGCCCGCGCCGAAGATGGCGACGACCGGCCTCCAGCACGTGGCCGCCATGTACGCCGGCGTCGTCGCCCCGCCCCTGATCGTCGGCGCGGCCGTCGGTCTCACCCCCGCCGAGCTCACCTTCCTCACCGGCGCCTGCCTGTTCACCGCGGGCCTCGCCACGTTCCTCCAGACCGTCGGCGTGTGGAAGATCGGCGCCCGGCTGCCGTTCGTCAACGGCGTCACCTTCGCCGGCGTCGCCCCCATGACCGCGATCGTCGCCTCCACCGACGACAAGAAGGACGCCCTGCCCGTCATCTTCGGCGCGGTGATCGTCGCCGGGCTGCTCGGCTTCCTCGCCGCGCCCTTCTTCAGCAAGGCGGTCCGGTTCCTCCCGCCCGTGGTCACCGGCACCGTGATCACCCTGATCGGCGTCTCCCTGCTGCCCGTCGCCTTCGGCTGGGCGCAGGGCGCGAGCCCCGACGCGGACGACTACGGCTCCGCCACCAACCTGGGCCTCGCCGCCGTCACCCTGCTTCTCGTGCTGCTGCTGCGCCGCTTCACCCGCGGCTTCGTCAAACAGATCGCCGTGCTGCTCGGCCTGGTCGCCGGCACCCTGATCGCCGTGCCGTTCGGCGTCACCGACTTCTCCCCGGTCGCCGAGGCTGACCTCGTCGGCTTCCCCACGCCGTTCCACTTCGGCGCACCGCAGTTCCAGCTCGCCGCGATCGTCTCGCTGTGCGTGGTGATGGTCGTGTCGATGACCGAGTCGACCGCCGACATGCTCGCCCTCGGCGAGATCGTCGAGCGCCCCGCCGACGAGAGGACCATCGCGGCCGGGCTGCGCGCCGACACCCTCGGCTCGGCGATCGCTCCGCTGTTCAACGGCTTCATGTGCAGCGCGTTCGCCCAGAACATCGGGCTGGTCGCGATGACGAGGATCCGCAGCCGGTTCGTCGTCGCCACCGGCGGCGGCTTCCTCGTCCTCATGGGCCTGTGTCCGGTCGCCGCCTCGCTGATCGCCGTCGTGCCGCGCCCGGTGCTCGGCGGCGCCGGGGTGGTCCTCTTCGGCTCGGTCGCCGCCAGCGGCATCCAGACCCTCGCCAAGGCGGGCCTGGAGAAGGACAACAACGTCCTGATCGTCGCGGTCGCGCTCGCCGTCGGCGTCATCCCGATCAGCGCGCCCGAGTTCTACCACGCGTTCCCGGAGACCGCCCGCATCGTCCTGGACTCCGGCATATCCACCGGCTGCGTGGTCGCGGTCGCGCTGAACCTCGTCTTCAACCACCTGGGCCGGGGCGGCCGTGAGGCCGCCGACGTCACCCACCCGATGGAGACGGGCGAGGACCTCACCTCCCCGGGGAAGGCGCCGGCGGCCCCCTGAGGCGGATGGCGGCCCGGTCAGGCCCGGGCCGCCATCCGCCTCAG
>MUNG01000244.1 GCA_002154585.1 Streptomyces pseudogriseolus | reverse complement strand
CCGGTGCGGTCGCGCACCGGGGCGGCGACGCAGGACACGTCCGGGTTGGACTCGCGGCTCTCCACCGCCACGCCCCGGGTGCGGATCCCGGCGAGGGTCTCGCGCAGGACGGCCGGGTCGGTGATGCTGTTCGGGGTCATCGCGGCCAGCTCCGCGCCGTCGGGGAATCGCGCGGCCAGTTCCTGTTCGGGGAGGGAGGCCAGCAGCATCTTGCCGACGGAGGTGCAGTGCGCGGGGAGCCGGCGGCCGGCGGCCGACACCATCCGCACCGCGTGCGTGGAGTCCACCTTCGCGATGTAGATGACGTCGGTGTCCTCCAGGATCGCCACGTGCACGGTCTCGTCGCAGGTCTCGGCGACGGACCGGGCGACCTGCTGGCCCTCGGCGGCGAGGTCCAGGTGCTCGGCGTAGCGGGCGCCCAGCTGGTACGGCCGTACGCCCAGCCGGTAGCGGCCGGGCTGGCCGGCGACCGGGACGATGTACTTGCGGGCCGCGAGCGTGGTGACCAGCTCGTGCACGGTGGTGCGCGGCAGCTGGAGCTTGCGCACGATGTCGGGGGCGGAGAGCGTGCCGTCCCCGTCGAGGAAGAGCTCGAGTATGTCGAGAGCCCGGGTCACGGCAGGTACGAGTCGTCCCACGGCCGGCCCCCTCCTAGCTGTCTCGGCGCCTGCGTTCGATATACCAACAGACGATCGGCATGACGAACACAGGCTAGCCACAGCGCGCCTCGGGGGGCAACGCCCCGGCAGGGGCCCGCACGGCCGGCGTACGCGGGAGCCCCCGGTGGGCGACGATGGGTCACGTGCCTTCCGGACGACGCCCACCCGAACCGTTCACCCCGTTCCACTTCCAGCTGGTGCTGCTGCGCCGCATGGCCGACCACAACCCCGGCCCGGTGGAGGACGCCCGGCGCGCGCTGGGCGCCTCCCTCGCCGACATGCGGGAGGCCAACCGGCGCTGGCAGGCGATGGTCCGCTCGCCGCGCCCCCGCCCGGCGCTGTCCCGGTACCGGTCGGTGCTCGGCGAGCCGGAGTCACGCGCCCCGCGCCGGGTCGGCGACCTGGACTGCGAGGCGTGGCAGTGGCCGGTGCCGCTCTGGCCGGACCTGCGCTTCGAGGTGCTGACCCCGGCCGGCGGGGGCCCGGTGTGGAACGAGTGGCTGGTCCGCGCGCCGGACACGCCCGCGCCCGCGCTGCGCACGCTGGAGGACCTCACGCCCTGGTCGTGCACGGTGGACGAGGCCGCCCGCGCCTTCGCCCCGGCCCGCCCGCTGGAGGGCTCGGCGCCCACCCGGTGGGGGCTGGCCTTCACCGCCCCGGACGCGCGGGGCCGGCGTCACGAGGTCGTCGCCGAGTTCACCTGGGGGCTGCTCCAGCGGACGGCCGTCAGCTCTCCGCCGCCCCGATGATCCGCTTCACGACGGCGGGCAGCGACCCGGGGTGCAGCCACAGGAACAGGTTCGGCTCGACCAGCTCCAGCTCCATCACCCGGGGCCGTCCGTCGTCGCCGTCCACCAGGTCCACCCGCGCGTACAGCAGCTCGGGCGCGCCGGGCACGGCCGCCAACGCGGCTTCCGCCACGCCGAGTTCGTCCGCCGTGGGGGTCCAGCGGGTCAGCCCGGGGTGGGCCGTCTTCCGCTGGTCGTAGGGGGTGCCGGGGGCGAGGACCGGCCCCTTCCTGCTGGCGTGCAGCGGCTTCCCGCCGAAGAACTGGAGCGCCCGCTCCCCGCCGCTGTCGACGGCCCGCATGTACGGCTGCACCATCGCGGTGAAGCCGTCGTCGTGCAGCCGCCGGACATGCCGTACGGCGGTGTCGTGCTCGTCGGGGGTGTAGCGGGCGGCGAACCGGGCGCCGGCGCCGGAGGCCGGCTTGACCACGAACTCGCCCCCGGCGGTCGGGAGTTCCACCAGGTCCCCGGGCGCCAGGTACCGCGTCTCGACGACCGGCACCCCGGCCGCGGCGAGGTCCGCGAGGTAGCGCTTGTCGGTGTTCCAGCGCACCACGTCCGCCGGGTTGGCCAGCCGGGTCAGCGCGCCGCAGCGCTCGGCCCACGCGGTGAACTCGGCCGCCCGCCAGCTGTAGTCCCAGGTGGAGCGGATCACGGCGAGGTCGAACCGGGCCCAGTCGACGCGGTCGTCGTCCCACACCTCGGCGGACGCCTGCGCCCCGGCGTCGTTCAACGCCCGCACCAGCACCGGGAGATCCCGGTCCTCGGCCACGTCGGGCCCGTCCGCACAGGTCACCAGCGCGACACGCACCACGCCGCCTCACCCCTCCCACGATGCTCCCGGCTGCCAAGGAGGCTAACAACCTGGCAGGGGTGTGCGGCTAGCGGTCCTCCTCGGGGTCCCAGTCGAGCAGGCGGACCTTGGCGACGGTGCGGACATGGCGGCGCATGGCGGCGGCGGCCTGGCGGGGGCGGCCCTCGGCGATCGCGTCGAGGATCGCCCGGTGCTGGGCCAGCGAGCGGTGGGGGCGGCCGGGCTGGCGCAGCGACTCGGTGCGGCTCTCGGCGATCTGCTCCGCGATGGAGCGCATGAACTCCGCGAGCAGGGCGCTGTGCGCGGCCGCCGTCACCGCCGCGTGGAACCGGCGGTCGCCCTCCACCCCCGCGCCGCCCGCGTCGATCTCCTCGGCCATGTGCGCGAGCGCGGACCGCATCGCGGTCAGGTCGTCGTCCGTGCGCCGTTCGGCGGCCAGTTCGGCGAGCTTGGTCTCCAGGGCCTCCCGCGCCTCCAGCACGTCGGGCAGCCGGCGGCGCCGCTCCACCATCCGCTCGACCGGCTCGGTGTCGAGGCTGTCGCGGACCAGGTACGTGCCGCCGCCGTGCCGGGCCTCGACCAGCCCCTGCACCTCCAGCACGACGATCGCCTGTTTCACGGAGGCGCGGCTCACGCCGAGCCGCTGGGCCAGGTCGCGCTCCGGCGGGAGGCGGTCCCCGGCACGCAGGCCGCCCTCGGCGACGTACTGGCGCAGCCGGTCCAGCACTTGCTCGTACAGGCGCTGTCTCGCCATCGGGCGCAGGGCGTCGGTCACGGCGGTCCCCCTCTCGCCGGGAGATTAGCACCGGGGTGCCGCGAGTGGCCGAGTGGCTGAGCCAATTCATGCGCGACCCCTTGACGCGCCTCCGCGGGGGCCGCACGCTGTGCGACCGAACGGATTACGCCATTCCAGCGCCGCAAGTGGTTCAGCCACTCAGCCACTCGGGAGCCCGCATGTCCCCCGAACTCCTCTCCGTCCTCGTCCTCGCGGTGGTGTTCGTCATCGCCACCACCCGCTCCGTGAACATGGGGGCGCTCGCCTTCGCCGCCGCCTTCGGGGTCGGCACCCTCGTCGCCGACCTCGACGCGGACGGCGTCTTCGCCGGCTTCCCCGGTGACCTGTTCGTCGTCCTGGTCGGCGTCACCTACCTGTTCGCCCTGGCCCGCGCCAACGGCACCACCGACTGGCTGGTGCACGCGGCCGTACGGGCGGTGCGGGGGCGGGTCGCGCTGATCCCGTGGGTGATGTTCGCCCTGACCGGCGCGCTCACCGCGATCGGCGCGGTCAGCCCGGCCGCGGTGGCGATCGTCGCGCCGATCGCGCTGAGCTTCGCCTCCCGGTACGGCATCAGCCCGCTGCTGATGGGCGCGATGGTGGTGCACGGCGCCCAGGCCGGCGGTTTCTCGCCGATCAGCATCTACGGCTCGATCGTCAACGGCATCGTGGAGCGCGAGAAGCTGCCCGGCAGCGAGATCACCCTGTTCCTCGCCTCCCTGCTGGCGAACCTGGTCATCGCGGCGGTGGTGTTCGCCGTGTGCGGCGGCCCGAAGCTGTGGCGGCAGGGGGCGGTGGTGGAGACCGGGACCGCGGTGGCGAAGGGGGACGCGGCGAAGGGCGACGTCGGCGCTGACAGCGGCTCGGGCAGCGGTGCCGGCGGCAGCGGAACCGGCGGTGCGGGCACCCGTACCGCGCCCGCCGCGACGGTCACCCGCACGGACGCCGTCCCGGCCGCCGCCGTCCCGCTCACCGCCCCGGTCGTCGCCACCCTCGTCTGCCTGGTCGCCCTGGTCGTCGCCGTCCTGGGCTTCGACCTGGACGCGGGCCTCACCGCCATCACCCTCGCGGTCGTGCTCAGCACCGTCTGGCCGGACGACAGCCGCCGCGCCGTCACCGAGATCGCCTGGCCGACCGTCCTGCTGATCTGCGGCGTCCTCACCTACGTCGGCGTCCTGGACGAGATGGGCACCATCACCTGGGCCGGGGAGGGCGTCGGCGGCATCGGCGTCCCGCTGCTGGCCGCGGTGCTGCTCTGCTACATCGGCGCGATCGTGTCCGCGTTCGCCTCCTCCGTCGGCATCATGGGCGCGCTGATCCCGCTCGCCGTGCCCTTCCTGGCGCAGGGCGAGATCGGCGCGGTCGGCATGGTGGCCGCGCTCGCGGTGTCGGCGACGGTGGTGGACGTCAGCCCCTTCTCCACCAACGGCGCCCTGGTCCTCGCCGCCGCCCCCGACGTCGACCGCGAGCGGTTCTTCCGGCAGCTCATGGCGTACGGCGGGATCGTCGTCGCGGCGGTCCCGGCGGTGGTGTGGCTGGTGATGGTGGTACCCGGCTGGGGGTAGGACACCCTGGACCCGGCGGCCACCGGCAACGGCGACCACAGCGACCACGGCAACGTGACGACAGCGACGACAGCGACGACAGCGACGACAGCGACCAAGGAGTACGACGCGTGTCCTCTCTCTTCCCGGCCCTCACCGACGGCCCGGCCGGCGCCCATGCCGGCCGTCCCGCCCTGCGCTTCGGCGAGCGCGCACTGACGTACGGGGAACTCGCCGCCGCGGCCGGCGCGGTGGCCGGGGACCTCAAGGGGGTGCGCCGGGCCGCCGTGTGGGCCACGCCGACCCTGGAGACGGCCGTCGCGGTCACCGCGGCCCTGCTCGCCGGAGTGGTCGTGGTCCCGCTCAACCCGAAGTCCGGCGAGCGGGAGCTGGGCCACATCCTCGGCGACAGCGCCCCCGACGTGCTCCTCGCCGCGCCCGGCGTCCCGCTGCCCGACGCGTCGGCCGCCCTGCCGCGCGTCGACGTGGACCCGGCCCGCGGCGCCGACCCGGGTTCGGTTCCCGACGACCGGGAGCGCGACCCGGAGGACCCCGCCCTGATCGTCTACACCTCCGGCACCACCGGCCCGCCCAAGGGCGCGGTGATCCCCCGCCGTTCGCTCGCCTCCACGCTGGACGCCCTCGCCGACGCCTGGCGGTGGACCGACGCGGACGTGCTGGTGCACGGTCTGCCGCTGTTCCACGTGCACGGCCTGGTCCTCGGCACGCTGGGCCCGCTGCGCCGCGGCGGCGCGGTGCGCCATCTGGGCCGGTTCACCACCGAGGGCGTGGCCCGCGAGCTGAACGACGGCGCGACCATGCTGTTCGGCGTGCCGACGATGTACCACCGCATCGCGGAGGCGCTGCCCGCCGAACCGGACCTGGTGCGGGCGCTGTCCGGGGCCCGGCTGCTGGTGTCGGGCTCGGCCGCGCTGCCGGTGCACGACCACGAGCGGATCACGGCGGCGACCGGCGCCCGGGTCGTCGAGCGGTACGGCATGACGGAGACGCTGATGAACACCAGCGTCCGCGTCGACGCCGAGACCCGCCCCGGCTCGGTCGGCGTGCCGCTGCCCGGCGTCGAACTGCGGCTGGTCGAGGAGGACGGCACCCCGGTGACGTCGTACGACGGCGAGACGGTGGGCGAGATCCAGGTGCGAGGGCCGAACCTGTTCACCGAGTACCTCAACCGGCCCGACGCGACCGCCGGGGCGTTCACCGCCGACGGCTGGTTCCGCACCGGTGACATGGCGGTCCGCGACCCCGGCGGCGACGTCCGCATCGTCGGCCGCAAGGCCACCGACCTGATCAAGAGCGGCGGCTACAAGATCGGCGCGGGCGAGATCGAGAACGCGCTGCTGGAGCACCCGGGCGTCAAGGAGGCGGCCGTCACCGGGGAACCGGACGCCGACCTGGGCGAGCGGATCGTGGCGTGGGTGGTGCCGGCCGATCCGCAGTCCCCGCCCGGCCTGGAGGAACTGGCGGGCCATGTGGCCGCGCGCCTCGCCCCGCACAAGCGGCCCCGTGTCGTCCGCCATCTCGACGTGCTGCCCCGCAACGACATGGGGAAGATCATGAAGCGGGCCCTGACCCATGGCTGACCGCGCCTCGGCACGCGAGGCCCTTGCCCTGGTCACCGGCGGTTTCACCGAACTGCCGTACCCGGAGCGGGAGTCGGCGCCGGACGGCCCGCTCGGCTGGCCCGGCTACGACGCCGCCCGCGCCCGCGCTGCCGCACGCACCGGCGAGGACGAGTCCGTGGTCTGCGCGGTGGGGGACGTCGAGGGCGCCCGGGCCGTGCTGATCGCGTTCGAGTTCGGTTTCCTCGGCGGCTCCCTCGGCGAGCGCACCGGCGACCGTCTGGAGGCCGCGTACGCGCACGCCGTGACGCACCGGCTGCCGCTGGTGTCCCTGGTCGCCACCGGCGGCAGCCGTATGCAGGAGGGCATGCTCGCGCTGACCCAGCTCCAGCGGGTGGCGCGCGCGTCGGCGCGCGCCCGGGAGGCCGGGCTGCCCCTGATCGCGGTGTTGCGCGACCCCACGACCGGCGGCGGATGGGCCACCCTGGGCGCGGGCGCGGACGTCGTGCTCGCGCTGCCCGGCGCGCAGGTCGGCTTCGCCGGCTCCCGGGTCCGCCCGCCGGGCGCCGACCCCGCGGCGTACACGGCGGAGGCGCAGGTCGCGGCGGGCGCGGCGGACGCGGTGGTCCCGCCGGAGGAGCTGCGAGCCACTCTCGGCCGCTGGCTGCGCCTGCTGACCCGCCCGTCCTCCGACCCGGCCCCGCCGCCGTACGCGCTGGGCGCGGCGGACCTGCCGGCCACCGGCTGGGACGCGGTCGGCCGCGCCCGCTCCCCGCACCGCCCGCGCGCCGCCGCCTATCTGGACGCGTACTTCACCTCACGCGTCACGCTCTCCGGCGACCGCTGCGGCGGCGCCGACCCCGACGGCATGCTCTGCGGCTTCGGCGACCACGAGGGCCGCACGGTCGCCTACGCGGCGCAGACCGGCACGGCCACCCGTCCCGCCGGCTACCGCACGGCCGCCCGCCTGGTCCGGCTGGCCGACCGCCTCGGCATCCCGGTGCTGACCCTGGTGGACACCCCGGGCGCGGCCAACGACGCGGAGGCGGAACGGCAGGGCGCGGGCCCGGCCGTCGCGGACCTGTTCGCAGCCGTCGCCGCCGCCCGCACCCCGCTGACCACCCTGGTCATCGGCGAGGGCGGCTCCGGCGGAGCACTCGCGCTCGCCGCGCCGGACAACACCTGGGCCACCCCGGAGAGTTACTTCTCGGTGATCGCCCCGGAACTGGCCGCGGCCATCCTGAAACGCCCACCGTCAGACATCCGCCCCACGGCGGACGCCCTCCGCATCCGGCCGCAGGACCTGGTGGAGCTGGGGGTGGTGCGGGGGATCGCCGGACCCGAGGGTGCCTGAGCCGTCAACTCCGCCGACACGAACGCGATGTCACCGGACAGGGGTCGCTTCGAGAGTCACGACGATCGGGCGACATTCCGACTGCCGTCCGTGACAATGGAGTTCGCCTGGTGTTCACGGATCGCACGGGGGAGCACGCCACGCCATGGACGGACTGATGGAGTTCAAGACCGATGACGGCGCCGTCGTGGTCGTCGAGGGAGTCGAGGACGAGTCGGGGGCCAGGCTGGTGGCGCGCGAGGACGGTCCGGCCCGGGCGGCCCGTACCTTCGAAGGCGCGCTGGACGGGGTGCGCGCGGCGGCCGCGTCCGCGCTCCGGGTCTTCCGGGACGGTTCCCTGCGGCCCGACTCCGTGGAACTGGAGTTCGGAGTGAAGCTCACCGCGGAATCAGGCGCGGTGATCGCCAAGGGAGCCGCGGAGGGGCACCTGGTGGTCCGGCTGAGCTGGACACCGGGGCAACGGCCCGCCCCGGGTGCGGAGACCACCGCGCCGTGACCGGTGGCACCGCCTGGCACGCCCGCGTCGAGTGCGGCAGCGAGGTGGGCGCGGGCTTCCTGGTCTCCGGCCGCCACGTCCTGACCTGCGCCCATGTGGTGCGCCGACGGGAGTCGTCCCCGGTGGTCGTCAGCTTCCCGGCCGACCGTGAGCTGACCGGGATACCGGCGACCGTCACCGTGCACGGCGGCTGGCAGGGCGGCCCCACCGACCAAGGTGACCTCGCCGTACTCGACCTCGGCCGTGAGGTCCCTCTCCAGCCGGCCGAGTTCGCCGCGCCCTGGGAGCACCAGGGGAACAACGAGCTGATCGCGTACGGCTTCCCCAGGGGGTACGACGAGGGCATGCTCGCCTCCTACCGGGCGCTGCCAGGACCGCTGATCTACGGCGAGTGGGCACAGCTGGAGGCGACGACCGCGCACGGACAGCCGCTGGCACCGGGGTTCAGCGGGGCTGCGGCGGCCCTGGCGGACGGCCGGGTCGTGGGGATGGTGTCGACCGTCGCGGGCGGCAAGGACGTCCGGGTGGGCCGGATGCTGCCGACGCAGGTCATGGTCCGCTACTGGCCCGAGCTCTGTGAGCTGATGCCCGCCTCCGGCCATCCGCCGCAGACGGTACGGCGGCTCAACGTACTGGTGCGGCGGGCAGCCGCCGAGGGCCTGGACTGCTCCCCGGACCGGTTGTACGTGGACGCTGTCGGTCCGTTCGGGCCGCCGCTGCCCGAGGGTGGGTTCACCTCGCTGGGAGCCGCGGCCGGCTACGTGATGGGAGAAGTGCCGGACACGGACGCGGTGACCCGGTTCGCTGACCGGTTGGGTGACCTGCTCGACGCACCGCCCGCCCCCCGCGCCGTCGCGCCCGGGTGGTCTCCGATCCTGGTCGAGATCGAGCACAGCGGCGCCGGCGCGGACCAGGTCACCGTGGAGGTCTCCGCCTGCCGGGACGGCCACCGACGGCGGGTCGACTCCCGGCGGATTCCGCGCAGCGCCGTACGCGAATTCGTGCAGCAGCGGATCGACGCGGCCTTCGACCATCTCGCGCCGGACGCGCAGGAACTGCTGGCATTCGTGCTGCCTCGTGAATGGCTCAACGAACCAGTGGCGCACTGGGAGTGCGGCCCTGAGGACTCCACCCCGCTGGGCTGCGCCCATCCGCTGGTCGTGATGGACCGATCCCGGCACCGCAGCGGGCGGCTGCGGCACCAGCTGACGAAGACGTGGCAGCAGTTGGAAGCCCGCCCTGCGGCTCCACTGCACCGCGTCGACTGCGGCGGGCGGGAGCGCCCGGCGGGCCTGCGCAAGCGACTGCGCGACGAAGACGTCGGCCTGGCCGGGTTCTCCTACCCTCCCCACGCGGCCCGCCCGAACTTCGAGGCCGGCCTCAACACCCCGGTCCCCGTGCTGCTGTGGCCCCGTACCGGATGCACCACCCCAGGACACGACGGCCCCTGTGCGGGCACCACATTCCTTGACGAACTCACCGACGGCGTCGCCGGCGTCCCGCCCGCCGAGCTGCCCCGCCACGTCATGAACATGCGGGAGACCGCCGAGGCGGACGACGACCCGGACCGTCACTGGGCGAAGGACGTCCAACTGCTCTGGGACGACCCGCGCTGCTTCCCCCAGCCCGCCGCCAGTCTGCACTCCCCCGTCCGCTGAAGCGCCGTCAGGATCCAGGAGAGAGTTCCCATGCCCCTGTGGCCCGTCTACACCGGCAGCAACGAACCCCACGACGGCATCGCCGAACTGCCGCCGCCCCCGCCCTGGCGGGCCTTCGACGGGGCCCCGGTGCTTCCGAGCCCGGACGGGTCCGCCGACACCGCTGCGGTCTCCCCGGACCGCACCCACCGGGCCGCGACCTACCGGCCCACCGAGGAGACGGTCCAGCTCGTCAACGCCGCCCTCTACCTGCGCCGCCCTCTGCTGGTCACCGGCCCGCCGGGCACCGGGAAGTCCTCACTGGTCTACGCCGTCGCCCGCGAGCTGAAGCTCGGGCCGGTCCTGCGCTGGAACATCACCAGCCGCTCCACCCTGCACGACGGCCTCTACCAGTACGACCCTCTCTCCCGCCTCTACGCCGCCCGGAACGCCGTCCCCACCGGCTCCGGCATCGAGGACCACCTCCGCCTCGGTCCTCTCGGCACGGCCCTCCTCCCCTACGACCGCCCCCGCGCCCTGCTCATCGACGAGATCGACAAGAGCGACCTGGATCTGCCCAACGACCTTTTGAATGTGCTGGAAGAGGGCCAGTACGAGATTCCCGAGCTGATCCGCGGCGCCCGGGACACCCCGGCCGCCGAGGTGATGACGGACGGCAGCGACCAGCGGGTCCCGGTGGAGCGCGGCCTGGTTCGCTGCAGGGCCTTCCCGTTCGTGGTGCTCACCAGCAACGGCGAGCGCGAGTTCCCGCCCGCCTTCCTGCGCCGCTGCGTCACCCTGCGGCTGCGCCAGCCCGACGACGCCCGGCTCGCCGA
>MUNG01000243.1 GCA_002154585.1 Streptomyces pseudogriseolus | reverse complement strand
TGGTCGAAAACCCATCTACCAGGGGCTTCACCTCGTTGTCAGCCCAACTGGCCAGCCTGAGCGCCAGGTTGGAAAACGCTCACTGGCTCCGTAACCAGTGGCAGCACGGTTTGGATCCTGACGGCACGCCCAGTCTCCCCTGGCAATGACCGGCCGCCATAACCAGGCTGGGGTTCAGTCGTGCGGGATGAAAACCAACAGGCAGACCCTGTTTCATAGGTGACCGCCATTGCAGCACCCCGCGTCTCCCCGCGATACCAAGGTCGCGACCGTTTCGAGGCCCGTTTCCAAGCTTTCAAATAGTGAAACGGACTCATGAAACAGTCGCTTACCCATGGCCGTGCAGACGGGGGTGCCCTGTACATGCGCCGCACCGAGAGCACGTGCACCATCACTCCTGGGTGTCAGTCTCGTCCAGCGCGGACATCTCTGTGTTGCGGCCCGCGACCGTGAGCGCCCCAGCCGCACTCTCCGGGGCCACGGCTGCCGGAGGGCGTGCGCCCTCCGGCAGCCTCACTCAGACGATGCGTCAGTGAAACATGGGGGCACCGTTCCACCAGGCCGTTCGCATGGCAAGGATCACGCCGATCTCGCGCAACCGCGTGGTGAGCTTCTCGCGGAACGACGTCAGTCGCTTCTCGATGTCTTCGAAGCGGAGCACGAGCTAAAAGCTCGTAAGTGCCGGAGTCCCGGAGTCACAGACTCCGGGACTCCGTTCTCGTGCCGTCCGGCGTCTGCCGAGGCGTTGAGGTCTGTGGACGCCATGGCCCCGATGTTTAACCTGAACCGCTCGCTGTCCCGGGGCGTCCCTCCGGATGTCCGTGCCACCGACCGTGAAGCCGCCGCACAGGCGGGAGCGGTGGCTTCTCAGCCGGAGGGTCCGTCCACGTTGCCTGTTTCCGGCCGCTTACCAAGGACGGACCGTGACACCGACCACGCGAACGCGCTGCTTCGGATGCATCCCATTACTCGGTGCCGAGGAGTTCTTCATTCGACTGAGTGGTGGATTCGGAGATGGCACTGTGAATACTTCCGTCACTAGCGTCGATGGTAGCTGAATGCAGGATCCCTCCATCCCGGGCCGCGAGACGCCAGTGGATGCGCCATTGGCCGTCGCGACGCTCGGCCAGGTGAATCGGCTGCTCTCGATCTTCAACTGCCACCTCAATTCTGAAGTGTTCCTCGAAAACCCTCCATGCCTCAGCTTCTTCGACGCGTTCCGGTGGAAGGCGAGGATCATCGATGTGTCTGACCATAAGGTCGGTCATGCGTCCCGACGGCTCGATCACGATGTCAAGACGCATAGGCATCAACACCCCTCCACGCCACCTACGCCATTCGACGATCCAGCCGATATCGGACCGGTCGTCGAGCGCCCGTACAGCTACCTCGGAATTCCGAAGCGCCCAGGGGGCATACTCAGACGCATATCGAGTGGCAATGACCTTCGCTTCTTGTGCGCTACGCGAAGGTCGACTCACCTTGGGAATTTTGTATGCATGTATACCCTCCCCGTGGTAGGTGGGGGTGAGATGCGCTGTGAACTGCTCCTTGCTGGGCCAGGTAAGCTCCGCAAATCCTCCGGGGATTTGAGCAACGATCAACCCGTCACCCTCGACGTCCTCTAGGTAATCGGCACTGTCGACTTCGTACGCTCCGTGGAACGCCTTATCGAGAGCGATATTGATTGCATCAACTTGGTCGGCGTCGGCTTCCGGAGTTGCGGTGGGTAGCACTGTGCGTACCGGATGGATGAGCGTGATCCAGGTTCCGGCGACGAGGGCGGTGATGATTGCGCCTGCCACGGCGGCACGCTTAACGATGCGCGGACCAATGGGTGGGACGCCGGGCGTGAAGCGGCGCACGATGAAGCCAAGCGCAACGCCTGTGAAAACTCCTGCACTATTGGTAATCAAGTCATCGCTGTCGCAAAGGCGACTAATGAAGGGGATGACTGCCTGCGAGGTTTCCACTGCTGATACGAGCACAACGCCGGAAACTGCAGAGAAGAATGGCCGCCCCGTGCAAAGAGTAGCAAATATCCCAAACGGCACAAAAAGTAGCACATTGAGTTGACCTTGCACGCCGGTGAAGGCCTCTAGGGCGGTCAAGTTAATGGCACACTCGGCTGTTGCTACGCCGCTGCCACCCCACGTGGTGAGCGTCAGTGGCCCCACGGTAGAGGAAACCCAGAGTCCACAAAAGACAGCTCGGGACCGTCCAGTCCGTCGCGCGACCGGGAAGTAAGCAGCCACCCCAGCCAAGAGCGTTACCGCAACAGCCAGAGTTAGGAAAATTAGATGATCCTGGAATACTGCATGAATCACAGGGGGTCCTCAGTAATGAGGCGAGGGTCCGCGCATCCGGTAGGGAGGCGCGGACCCTTGCGTAGTGCCGGTTGGACTAGCAGTTGTACGCTGGAGGCGTTATGTAGGTGCTGCCGCCTGCGTAAAGCTTGCCGTACGTAGCATTACAAGTTGAGCCGGCACTCCACGTTTTGTCGTAGTGGAATGGGGTGTTGGACATGTTGATATTGCTGGAATAAACAGTCGAACCTCCCCGCTCATACCCAAGCTTACCTGTGAGGCTCCCCCCGCTCTTTCTGTAATATCCGACGTGCACGGAGGTGCCCTTATTTGCGAGGTGAATGGAAAGGAACCCGTTGTCAAGAGTCGTGCAGCGATCCCCCTGAGTGATATACCCATCCCTGGGGCACGACGTCACCGCGGCCGAGGCCGGGAGGGCACCAACTCCGAGGGAAGCTACCGCGGTAGCGCAGATCACTGCCACGCGTATACTTGACCGCACAAAAATCACCTTTTCTACATGACTTGCCCACAGCTGTGAGCATGATCAACTTATACGTCCCTCCTGAAACTTGCAACCTCAAGGCAGGGTTGCATGCGAACTCTTCGAGAGTCTTTCCTGAATGTCTCACCTGGGTCGCTGCGCCCCATTTCGCTACTGTAAACGTCGCTTATTGTGTCATCGACATTTCCACGCCGATTGGTTGGCGCTCACTCAGGCCGCGTCAAAAATTTGGGTGGGACGGGACTGCGGCGGCTCGTCCCCTGAACCATGATCGCTCACTTACAGTAACCACGAACGCGATTCGTAACCGAACCGAACCGCGACACCCTGCTGTTCCCCATGCCGTGGTGACCGTCACCAGCCAAGAGCAGACGGGACCGGACACGCCTGACGAAGTCGTCCTGCTCCCATACCTCGACGTCGCCGGGCAGGCTCTGGCAGTCTTCGGATTCTCGGCATTCGGCTACGGGATGACGGGCGGACGGCAGCTTGCACTGCAGTTGTTGCACCACCCGTATGTCGAAGTCGAGCACCCTTTTGAGGCGGCGAACCTCGCCACACGGCTCTGGCCCGAACCTCCCACCACGCTCGACCCGGCCGAGATGCCGACGCTCGGCATCCAGGGCACACGACACTGAGCCTTTTCCACCATCACTCTGAGCTGCTCAGATGAAGGGTGAGGACGGCTCGGACGAGGCTGGTGATCCGGGTGGTCGAGCACCGGAGCTTGCGGAGGAGCCGCCAGGACTTGAG
>MUNG01000242.1 GCA_002154585.1 Streptomyces pseudogriseolus | reverse complement strand
CCCCGTGCGGCCACCGGGGTGCCGGGATCTGTTGCGCGCAGTTCCCCGCGCCCCTTGGGGGGCTGCGGTGATCCCGCCTCTGAGGGGCGGAGCCCTTACTTATCTGATCCGCCGTTCAGGCGGTGCAGGAGGCGGGCCAGTTCGTCGACCTCTGTCGGGTCCCAGTCGGCGAGGCGGCCTGCGTAGCGGGCGCGGCGGGCCTCGCGGACGCGGCTCACGCGGCGGCGGCCCTCCTCCGTGAGGGTGACGAGCCAGGCGCGGCCGTCGGCGGGGTCGGGTTCGCGGCCGACGAGTCCGAGCTCTTCCAGGGCGCGCAGCTGGCGGGACATCGTGGCCTTGCCGACGCCGATGTAGGCGGCGAGCTCGGTGGCCCGCTGCCGGCCGCACTCCTCCAGACGGACCAGCAGACCGTACGCGGACGGCTCCAGGTCGGGATGGACCTCGCGCGCCATCTCCCCCTGACTGGCCCGGGCGCGCCGCAGCAGGACCGTCAACTCGCGTTCCAGCGCCAGGAACGCGGGCTGTTCCACGTCGGACGTGGGCTCCGGCGAGGCGGCGCGCTCCTCGCCGCCGTTTCCGTTGTCGTGCACGTTGGCCCCTGCCTCGGTTTCCCGTTCTGAAAGTTGTCGCCGAGTGGCGGCGTCGCCCCAGCTCCATAAGTATTTCGCAGGCGTAGACCAACGGCAGTGCGCGGCCTTCCCGCCCGCCGCCGCGGTCGGCGCCCGCAGTTTCTCTACCAGGCCCTCACGTGGCATGCCCACTACATGCGATGTGGGTCACATTCCGGGTTCGTCCCACGACCGTTCGGAGATGCGTCATGCCTGTGCACAGATCCCGATCCGTCCGTATACGCGCGCTCGGCACCGCCGGCGCCGTCCTGCTCACGCTGCTCGCCCTCCCCCAGACCTCCGCCGTCGCCGACGCCACCGCCCCCGCCGTCCCGCCGCGCGGCTCCGCGCACATGGGCATGGGCGTCGTCGCCCACGACGGCCAGGGCGGCCTGCCCACCGCCCGCTCCACCCAGACGGAGGGCGTGGACGTCTCCAGCCACCAAGGCAACGTCGCCTGGGGGACGCTGTGGAACAGCGGGGTGCGCTGGGCCTACGCCAAGGCGACGGAGGGCACGTACTACACCAACCCGTACCACGCGCAGCAGTACGACGGCTCCTACGACGTCGGCATGGTCCGCGGCGCGTACCACTTCGGCACGCCCGACACGGCGGGCGGCGCCGCCCAGGCCGACTACTTCGTGGACCGCGGCGGCGCCTGGTCCGCCGACGGACGCACCCTGCCGGGCGTCCTGGACATCGAGTGGAACCCGTACGGCGACGACTGCTACGGCAAGTCGGCGAGCTCGATGGTGAGCTGGATCCGCGACTTCCTGGACCGCTACCGCGCCCGCACCGGCCGCTCCGCCGTCCTCTACACCGCCACCAGCTGGTGGAAGCAGTGCACCGGCAACTACGCCGGCTTCGCCTCCACCACCCCGCTGTGGATCGCGCGGTACGCCTCCTCGGCGGGCGAGCTGCCGGCCGGCTGGGGCACGTACACGATGTGGCAGTACACCTCGACCGGCCCGACGGTCGGCGACCATGACCGCTTCAACGGCACCGTGGACCGGGTGCGGGCCTTCGCCGCCGGGAGCTGACCCGGCGACGGCGGGCACGGCGACGGCAGGCACGGCACGGGAAAGGCCCGGGCCTCCCTCACGAAGCCCGGGCCCTCCCTCATCCGGCGGCCCCCGTCACGCGGCCACCGGAACCTCCGGTGCCGCCCCGTTCGTCGCCGGGGACAGCGCCAGCTCCAGCACCTGGCGGACATCGGTGACGGCGTGCACGTCGAGCTTCTCCAGCACCTCCGCCGGGACGTCGTCCAGGTCGGGCTCGTTGCGCTTGGGGATGATCACGGTGGTGACGCCGGCCCGGTGCGCGGCGAGCAGCTTCTGCTTCACCCCGCCGATCGGCAGCACCCGCCCGGTCAGCGACACCTCACCGGTCATCGCCACGTCCGTGCGGACCAGCCGCCCGGAGAGCAGCGAGGCCAGGGCCGTGGTCATCGTGATGCCCGCACTCGGGCCGTCCTTGGGGACCGCGCCCGCCGGGAAGTGGATGTGCACGCCCCGGTCCTTCAGGTCGCCCACCGGCAGCTCCAGCTCGGCGCCGTGGCTGCGCAGGAAGCTCAGCGCGATCTGCGCCGACTCCTTCATCACGTCGCCCAGCTGGCCGGTCAGGGTCAGCCCGGCCGCGCCCGTCTCCGGGTCGGCCAGGGACGCCTCCACATAGAGGACGTCACCGCCCGCGCCGGTCACCGCGAGCCCGGTGGCGACACCGGGGACGGCGGTACGGCGCTCGGCCGGCTCCTGCGCGGACTCCGGCACGTGGTGCGGCCGTCCGATCAGGTCACGCAGGTCGCCCTCCGTCACGGTGAACGGAAGCTCCTGCTTCCCCAGCTCGTGCCGGGCCGCGACCTTGCGCAGCAGCCGCGCGATCGACCGCTCCAGGTTGCGCACGCCCGCCTCGCGCGTGTACTCGCCGGCCAGCTTGCGCAGCGCGCCCTCGTCGATCGTGACCTCGTCGCCGTCGAGTCCCGCGCGCTCCAGCTGGCGCGGGAGCAGGTGGTCGCGGGCGATGACGACCTTCTCGTCCTCGGTGTAGCCGTCGAGGCGGACCAGCTCCATGCGGTCGAGCAGGGCCTCCGGGATGGCCTCCAGGACGTTGGCCGTGGCGAGGAACACCACGTCGGACAGGTCGAGCTCGACCTCCAGGTAGTGGTCCCGGAAGGTGTGGTTCTGCGCCGGGTCGAGGACTTCGAGCAGGGCCGCGGCCGGGTCGCCGCGGAAGTCGGAGCCGACCTTGTCGATCTCGTAGAGCAGGACGACCGGGTTCATGGACCCCGCCTCCTTGATCGCCCGCACGATCCGGCCGGGCAGCGCGCCGACATAGGTACGGCGGTGGCCGCGGATCTCGGCCTCGTCGCGGACGCCGCCGAGGGCCACACGGACGAACGTGCGGCCCATCGCGTGGGCGACGGACTCGCCGAGCGAGGTCTTGCCGACGCCGGGCGGGCCGACCAGGGCCAGCACGGCGCCGCCGCGCCGGCCGCCGACCACGCCGAGGCCCCGGTCGTTGCGGCGCTTGCGCACCGCCAGGTACTCGGTGATGCGCTCCTTCACGTCCTCCAGGCCCGCGTGCTCGGCGTCGAGGACCGCCTGGGCGCCCTGGATGTCGTAGGAGTCCTCGGTGCGCTCGTTCCACGGCATCTCCAGGACCGTGTCGAGCCAGGTGCGGATCCAGGAGCCCTCCGGGGACTGGTCGGAGGAGCGCTCCAGCTTGTCGACCTCCTTGAGCGCGGCCTCGCGGACCTTCTCCGGCAGGTCGGCGGCCTCGACGCGGGCCCGGTAGTCGTCGGACTCCTCGGCAGCATCCTTGCCTGCCTCGCCGTTGAGCTCGCGCAGCTCCTTGCGGACCGCTTCGAGCTGGCGGCGGAGCAGGAACTCGCGCTGCTGCTTGTCGACGCCCTCCTGGACGTCCTTGGCGATCGTCTCGGCGACGTCCTGCTCGGCGAGGTGGTCGCGCAGCTGCTGGGTGGCGAGCTTGAGCCGGGCCACCGGGTCGGTGGTCTCCAGCAGGGCGGTCTTCTGTTCGGTGGTCAGGAACGGCGAGTAGCCGGAGTTGTCGGCGAGCGCGGAGACGTCGTCGATGGCCTGGACGCGGTCGACGACCTGCCAGGCGCCGCGCTTGCGCAGCCAGGCGGTGGCGAGCGCCTTGTACTCCTTGACGAGTTCGGCCACGTGCCCCGGCAGCGGCTCGGGCACCGACTCGTCGATCCGGGTGCCCTCCACCCACAGCGCCGCGCCCGGCCCGGTGGTGCCGGCGCCGATGCGCACGCGGCCCCGGCCGCGGATCAAAGCGCCCGGGTCGCCGTCGGCCAGCCGGCCGACCTGCTCGACGGTGCCCAGCACGCCGGTCCCGGCGTAGGTGCCGTCGACGCGTGGCACGAGGAGCACCTTGGGCTTGCCCGGTTCGTCGCGGGCGGCGGCCTGGGCGGCTTCCACCGCCGCCCGCACCTCGGAGTCGCTCAGGTCCAGCGGAACCACCATCCCGGGCAGGACGACCTCGTCGTCGAGCGGCAGCACGGGCAGGGCGAGCGGTGTGGACTCAGCAGCCATGATCTCCCCTTCGGCAGTCAAGTTGAGCTATGCCGACTCAATGCAGGGGAGCCCTCGAATGTTCCCCGTCCGCCGTTCGCTCTGAGCGATCACCGGGGCGGGCTTCGCGACCCCGGATCGCCGCGCGGGGGGACCTGCCAGGATGAACGCATGTCCACCCCGTACGACATTCCCGAAGCTCCCGAAGTCCTGGACCGCCGCGAGGGCCCGTACGGCGAGGTCGTGCTGCGCAGGCACGGCCGGCTGCTCCAGATCATCGCCAACGGCTGCTTCCTGATGGACACCTCCGACGGGCGCTCCGAGCGGCTGCTCGTGGACGCGGCGCTGGACGCCCTGGACCCGGACGCGGCGGACCCGTCGGTGCTGATCGGCGGGCTGGGCGTCGGCTTCTCCCTGGCGCACGCGGCCGGGCAGGCGCGGTGGGGACGGATCACGGTCGTGGAGCGGGAGCCCGCGATCATCGGCTGGCACCGCACCGGCCCGCTGGCCGAGCTCTCCTGCGTGGCGCTCGCCGATCCCCGGACGGAGATCGTCGAGCAAGACCTGATCACCTACGTCAATGAGACATCCGACACGTTCGACGCGCTGTGTCTCGACATCGACAACGGCCCCGACTGGACCGTCGACGAGGGCAACGAGGGGCTTTATTCGCCGGACGGACTCGCGGCTTGTGCAAGGGTGTTGAGGCCGCGCGGGATCCTCGCGGTATGGTCCGCCAAGCCCTCACCGGAATTCGAGGGAACCTTGCGGAATGCCGGGTTCCAGCAGGTGCGTACCGAAGAGATCCCCGTTGCCCGGGGCGTTCCGGACGTCGTGCACATCGGCGTCCGCCCTGGATAGCAAACCCGTGGTGACTCCCCGTACGCTGCTGCCCTGACGCGGATCATTCAAGCGTCAATCGCAGTGATGCGCAGACGACGGATCACCCCACGGATTCCGGAAAAAGCACACCTCAGGGGCGGGCGATGGAGCAGACACACACCTCCCACAACGGCACGGCGACGACCACCCCCGGCGCGCAGCGCAGGGTCCTGGTGGTCGAGGACGACGCGACGATCGTGGACGCCATCGCGACCCGCCTGCGTGCCGAGGGATTCCTGGTGCAAACGGCGGGCGACGGCCCGTCCGCGGTGGACACGGCGGAGGCCTGGCAGCCCGACCTGCTCATCCTCGACGTCATGCTGCCCGGCTTCGACGGCCTGGAGGTCTGCCGGCGCGTGCAGGCCCAGCGGCCGGTGCCGGTGCTGATGCTCACCGCGCGCGACGACGAGACCGACATGCTGGTGGGCCTCGGCGTCGGCGCCGACGACTACATGACCAAGCCGTTCTCCATGCGGGAGCTCGCGGCCCGGGTGCACGTGCTGCTGCGCCGCATGGAGCGCGCGGCCCTCGCGGCCACCACCCCGCGCAGCGGCATCCTGCGCCTCGGCGAGCTGGAGATCGACCACGCCCAGCGCCGGGTGCGCGTGCGCAGCGAGGACGTCCACCTGACGCCCACCGAGTTCGACCTCCTGGTGTGCCTGGCCAACACCCCGCGCGCGGTGCTCTCCCGCGAGCAGCTGCTGGCCGAGGTCTGGGACTGGGCGGACGCCTCGGGCACCCGGACCGTGGACAGCCACATCAAGGCGCTGCGCCGGAAGATCGGCGCCGAGCGCATCCGCACCGTGCACGGCGTGGGCTACGCCCTGGAGACGCCGACGCCATGAGCGGGGGTCCGGCGGGACGCGGACAGCGGAAGAAACAGCCCTGGGGCGGTGTGCGCCCCTTCTCGATCAAGACCAAGCTGGGCGCGCTGGTCGTCGTCTCGGTCCTGATCACCACCGGGCTGTCGGTGATCGCGGTGCACACCAAGACGGAGCTGCGCTTCATCACGGTCTTCTCGATGATCGCCACGCTGCTGATCACGCAGTTCGTGGCGCACTCCCTCACCGCCCCGCTGGACGACATGAACGCCGTCGCGCGGTCCATCTCGCACGGCGACTACACCCGCCGCGTCCGCGAGAGCCGCCGCGACGAGCTGGGCGACCTGGCGCAGACGATCAACGTCATGGCCGACGAGCTGGAGGCGCAGGACAGCCAGCGCAAGGAACTGGTGGCCAACGTCTCGCACGAGCTGCGCACGCCCATCGCGGGGCTGCGCGCGGTGCTGGAGAACATCGTCGACGGCGTGACCCGGGCCGACCCCGAGACGATGCGCACGGCCCTGAAACAGACCGAGCGGCTCGGCCGCCTGGTGGAGACGCTGCTGGACCTCTCGCGCCTCGACAACGGCGTGGTCCCGCTGAGGAAGCGCCGCTTCGAGGTGTGGCCGTATCTGTCGGGCGTGCTGAAGGAGGCCAACATGGTGGCCTCCGCCCGCGCGAGCATGGCCTCCGGCTCCGGCAGCCACACCCGTACGGACGTGCATCTGCACCTCGACGTCTCGCCGCCCGAGCTGGTCGCGCATGCCGACCCCGAGCGGATCCACCAGGTGGTCGCCAACCTGATCGACAACGCGGTCAAGCACAGCCCGCCGCACGGCAGGGTGACCGTGCGGGCGCGTGAGGGCGCCGAGCCGGAGTCGCTGGAGCTGGAGGTGCTGGACGAGGGTCCGGGCATCCCGCGCACCGAGTGGCACCGGGTCTTCGAGCGGTTCAACCGCGGCAGCGTCAACCGGCCGCACGGCCCCGGCAGCGACGGCGGCACCGGACTGGGCCTGGCCATCGCCCGCTGGGCCGTGGATCTCCACGGCGGCCGGATCGGGGTGGCGGAATCCGAGCGTGGTTGCCGGATTTTGATCACTCTTCCGGGCCCCTCTCCTACGTCGCGTTGACGTACAGTTCGAACCGGAGCCTCAAGATCCATCTGTGTTCGCCCAGGCGGGCACGTGTGATCAGGCACAGGGCCGCGTGCGGGGCGCGCCGGGCCCTGGTCGAGTGATGCCTGATACCGTCGGAAGAAGCGGAACCTCGCTTGTTTCCCGCCAATTCCAGCGCCGAAACACCCGCTGAGATGTGATGTGCACGACGTTGCACGGGCCCGGCCTGACCTTCTCGCGCAGGGAGGCGTAGCCTTTATTTCCGCTGTCCATCATCTTGCGAAGCGGAAGAGGGCGGTTGACGCCGTGTCGCCACAGTCCCCCAGTAACTCGAGCATCTCGACCGACACCGACCAAGCGGGCAAGAATCCCGCTGCGGCCTTCGGTGCCAACGAATGGCTCGTCGACGAGATCTACCAGCAGTACCTCCAGGACCCGAACTCGGTGGACCGAGCCTGGTGGGACTTCTTCGCCGACTACAAGCCGGGCGCTCCCGCGACCTCGGCTCCGGCGGGTGACGCGGCCGCGGGGGCCGCGGTGACCCCCACCGCACCGTCCCGGCCGGCCGCGCCCGCGCAGGCGCCCGCCCCGGCCGCGAAGCCCGCCGCCGCCCCGGCCGCCAAGGCCCCGGCGCAGGCTCCGGCCCCGGCCCAGCCGGCGAAGCAGGCCGCTCCCGCCGCCAAGCCGGCCCCGGCGAAGAAGGCCGAGCCCGCGGGCGAGGCCAAGACCGGCCCCGAGCAGGTCACCCTGCGCGGCCCGTCCGCCGCGGTGGCGAAGAACATGGACGCCTCGCTGGAGCTGCCCACGGCCACGTCCGTGCGCGCGGTCCCGGTGAAGCTGCTGTTCGACAACCGCATCGTCATCAACAACCACCTGAAGCGCGCCCGGGGCGGGAAGATCTCCTTCACGCACCTCATCGGCTACGCGATGGTGCAGGCCATCAAGGCCATGCCGTCGATGAACCACTCGTTCGCCAAGGTCGACGGCAAGCCCACCCTGGTCAAGCCGGAGCACGTCAACCTCGGTCTCGCCATCGACCTGGTCAAGCCCAACGGCGACCGCCAGCTCGTCGTCGCGGCGATCAAGAAGGCCGAGACGCTGAACTTCTTCGAGTTCTGGCAGGCCTACGAGGACATCGTCCGCCGCGCCCGCGACAACAAGCTGACGATGGACGACTTCACCGGCGTCACGGTCTCCCTGACCAACCCCGGCGGCCTCGGCACCGTCCACTCCGTGCCGCGCCTGATGCCCGGCCAGTCCGTGATCATGGGCGTCGGCTCCATGGACTACCCGGCGGAGTTCCAGGGCACCTCCCAGGACACCCTGAACAAGCTCGGCATCTCGAAGGTCATGACGCTCACGTCGACCTACGACCACCGGGTGATCCAGGGCGCCGCCTCCGGCGAGTTCCTGCGCCAGGTCGCGAACCTCCTGCTCGGCGAGAACAACTTCTACGACGAGATCTTCGAGGCCCTGCGCATCCCCTACGAGCCGGTCCGCTGGCTCAAGGACATCGACGCCTCGCACGACGACGACGTCACCAAGGCCGCCCGGGTCTTCGACCTGATCCACTCCTACCGGGTCCGCGGCCACGTCATGGCCGACACCGACCCGCTCGAGTACAAGGTCCGCAAGCACCCCGACCTGGACATCGTCGAGCACGGCCTCACCCTGTGGGACCTGGAGCGCGAGTTCGCCGTCGGCGGCTTCGCCGGCAAGTCGATGATGAAGCTGCGCGACATCCTCGGCGTGCTCCGCGACTCGTACTGCCGCACCACCGGCATCGAGTTCATGCACATCCAGGACCCCAAGCAGCGCAAGTGGATCCAGGACCGCGTGGAGCGCGGCCACACCAAGCCGGAGCGCGAGGAGCAGCTGCGCATCCTGCGCCGGCTGAATGCGGCCGAGGCCTTCGAGACCTTCCTCCAGACCAAGTACGTCGGCCAGAAGCGCTTCTCGCTGGAGGGCGGCGAGTCCGTCATCCCGCTGCTCGACGCGGTGCTGGACTCGGCCGCCGAGTCCCGCCTGGACGAGGTCGTCATCGGCATGGCCCACCGCGGCCGGCTGAACGTGCTGGCCAACATCGTCGGCAAGTCGTACGCGCAGATCTTCCGCGAGTTCGAGGGCAACCTCGACCCGAAGTCGATGCACGGCTCCGGCGACGTGAAGTACCACCTGGGCGCCGAGGGCACCTTCACCGGCCTGGACGGCGAGCAGATCAAGGTCTCGCTGGTCGCCAACCCCTCGCACCTGGAGGCGGTGGACCCGGTCCTGGAGGGCGTCTCGCGCGCCAAGCAGGACATCATCAACAAGGGCGGCACGGACTTCACCGTCCTGCCGGTGGCGATCCACGGCGACGCGGCCTTCGCGGGCCAGGGCGTGGTGGCCGAGACCCTGAACATGTCGCAGCTGCGCGGCTACCGCACCGGCGGCACCGTGCACGTCGTCATCAACAACCAGGTCGGCTTCACCGCGGCCCCCGAGTCCTCGCGCTCCTCCATGTACGCGACGGACGTGGCCCGCATGATCGAGGCCCCGATCTTCCACGTGAACGGCGACGACCCGGAGGCCGTCGTGCGCGTCGCGCGCCTGGCCTTCGAGTTCCGCCAGGCGTTCAACAAGGACGTGGTGATCGACCTCATCTGCTACCGCCGCCGCGGTCACAACGAGTCCGACAACCCGGCCTTCACCCAGCCGCTGATGTACGACCTGATCGACAAGAAGCGCTCGGTGCGCAAGCTCTACACCGAGTCCCTCATCGGTCGCGGCGACATCACCCTGGAAGAGGCCGAGCAGGCGCTCCAGGACTACCAGGGGCAGCTGGAGAAGGTCTTCACGGAGGTCCGCGAGGCCACCTCGCAGCCCGCCGCGGCCGCCCCGTCCGACCCGCAGGCCGAGTTCCCGGTCGCCGTGAACACCGCGGTGAGCGCGGAGGTCGTGAAGCGGATCGCCGAGTCGCAGGTCAACATCCCCGACCACATCACCGTCCACCCGCGTCTGCTGCCGCAGCTCCAGCGCCGGGCGTCGATGGTCGAGGACGGCACCATCGACTGGGGCATGGGCGAGACCCTCGCCTTCGGCTCGCTGCTCCTCGAGGGCGTCCCGGTCCGGCTCGCCGGCCAGGACTCGCAGCGCGGCACCTTCGGCCAGCGTCACGCGGTCATCATCGACCGCGAGACGGGCGAGGAGTACACGCCGCTGCAGTACCTCTCCGAGGACCAGGCGCGGCTGAACGTCTACAACTCCCTGCTGTCCGAGTACGCGGCCATGGGCTTCGAGTACGGCTACTCGCTGGCCCGCCCGGACGCGCTCGTGCTGTGGGAGGCGCAGTTCGGCGACTTCGTCAACGGCGCGCAGACCGTCGTGGACGAGTTCATCTCGTCGGCCGAGCAGAAGTGGAACCAGACCTCCGGTGTGGTCCTGCTCCTCCCGCACGGCTACGAGGGCCAGGGCCCGGACCACTCCTCGGCCCGCCCGGAGCGCTTCCTCCAGCTCTGCGCCCAGAACAACATGACGGTCGCGATGCCGACCTCGCCGTCGAACTACTTCCACCTCCTGCGGTGGCAGGTGCACAACCCGCACCACAAGCCGCTGGTGGTCTTCACGCCGAAGTCGATGCTGCGCCTCAAGGCCGCCGCGTCGAAGGCGGAGGAGTTCACGACGGGCCAGTTCCGCCCGGTCATCGGTGACGCCACGGTCGACCCCGCCGCGGTGAAGAAGGTCGTCTTCTGCGCCGGCAAGGTCTACTACGACCTGGAGGCCGAGCGGAAGAAGCGCGGCGTCACGGACACGGCGATCATCCGCATCGAGCGGCTGTACCCGCTGCCGGGCGCCGAGCTCCAGGCGGAGATCAAGAAGTACCCGAACGCCGAGAAGTACCTGTGGGCGCAGGAGGAGCCGGCGAACCAGGGCGCCTGGCCGTTCATCGCGCTCAACCTGATCGACCACCTGGATCTGGCGGTCGGCGCCGACCTGCCGCACGACGAGCGTCTGCGCCGCATCTCGCGGCCGCACGGCTCGTCCCCCGCGGTCGGGTCCGCCAAGCGCCACCAGGCCGAGCAGGAGCAGCTGGTGCGTGAGGTCTTCGAGGCGTAGTCCTCCGGGTCCTCCGGCGGTACGCGCGGGCCGCACCCCTCTCACGGGGGGTGCGGCCCGTCCGTTTTCCCGCACATATCCTTGTCCTCATGTACTTCACGGACCGTGGCATCGAGGAACTGGAGAAGCGGCGCGGGGAGGAGGAGGTCACCTTCGAGTGGCTCGCGGAGCAGCTCCGCACCTTCGTCGACCTCAACCCCGACTTCGAGGTCCCGGTGGAACGCCTGGCCACCTGGCTGGCCCGCCTGGACGACGAGGACGAGGAGTAAGCCCTCCCGCGTCCCGCGCGCCGCCCCGCCGCTCCCCGCAAGCCGCTCCAC
>MUNG01000241.1:386-4259 GCA_002154585.1 Streptomyces pseudogriseolus | reverse complement strand
TGACGTCATATGAGCCGCCGAACGGGGGGAGCCGGTCGGCGGCTCATATGACGTCAGGTCAGCGGGAGCGGACGGCGTCGACGAGGGGGGCCAGACTGGAGATGAGCCGTACGTCCCCGTTGGCCGCGCGGAGGTGACGCCGCGTCGTGTTCGTGGGCGCGTAACCGATGAACGGCAGACCGATGGCTCGGGCCGCCTCCTGTTCCGCGGTGGTGGAGGCGATCAGGACACATTCCGAGGCTGGCGCCTCCAGGTTTCCCAGCGCCTTCAGCAGGAGGCCCGGACGGGGCATCATTTCGAAGAGGTCGGCCGACCGGCCGTACACCGGTTCGTGCACGTGCTCGATGAGCTGGTTGTGCCGGAGGAACAGCTCGACGGCGCGCCCGGACCGGTCGCTCACCACGGTCAGCGGGACCCGGCGGGCGGCCAGCTCCCGCAGCAGCTCACGGGAGTGAGGAGCGGGCCGGGCGCGCTGAGCGGCCCGCGTATCGTGCGCATCCACCTCGTTGCACGCGGTGAAGGCCAACTCGTGCCCTGCGAACGATCGCAGCAGACTGAGGGTGTCGGCGCCGTCCCCGGGCCCCCTCGACGGCAGCGGATGCCCCGTCGGCGCCTGTACGGAGTTCCGCTCCTCCAGCAGCATTCCCGCGACCTTCCGGAGCACCTCCCGCTCCTCGTCCTCCGGGTACAGGCGCGCCAGTACCTCGTCGAAGCCCAGCAGCACGGCGTAGGCGTGACGCATCAATTCCTGCGGTGTGCTGCGCGCCATGCCCGACCGGATCTCCGCGCGCCCGGGAGGTCGGGGCAGTGACCACAGCAGCGCGTATCCGGGCACTCTCCAGTCAGCCAGGGTCGCTCTGAGGTCGTCCTCGCGGCGGGCCGCCGTGGCGAGTACGTCCTCCACCAAGGCCGGTAGGTCCAGCCCGGGATTTCTGGCGGCGGCGAGCGGGTCTTCCACCCGCCACGACACCGAAACCGCCGGCACCCCGACCCCGTGCAGCCGGCGCTCCCGCAGGTCGACCTCGAACCAGCGCCATCCGGCGCGGAGGGAGGGCGGCGTCTGCCGGACGGAGGGCGCGTCCGCGGCTTCGAGCCGCCCTTCGTCGAGGGCCAGGACGACGACATGGTCGTCGTCGACCGGCCGAGGTGTCTCCCCGTCGTACGGCAGCCGGAACGGTCCGCGCACCGCCCGTCCTTCCGCCGGCATCGGCACACCGGCGACCGGCCCGAACAGCCGGTACCACCCGCCGCCTCCCGGGAAGCGGTGGAAGTCGCGCGGGTCGGCCGCCTCGCCGTCGACGATCTCCACGTCGTGCCAGAAGTCCGACAGTGCGACGACCGTGCGCGCGTCGGAGGCGGAGAGGACCGCCCTGACCAGCTCGGAGTCCGGCCGGTCGCCGGAGACCTCGCTGTCTCCCCTCACTCGCGCCTGCCAGAAGGAGACGGCGAGGCCCAGGTCCTTGAAGGCGGGCTGATGCTCGGCGAGTCCGTGCAGCGTCGCCCGCAGCAGGGGTGCCCCGTCCACGTACGGCTCCATGCGCGCGGTGACTCCCCATCCGAATCGCACCAGCTGGTACTGGTCCCGGGCGAGGCCACCGGCCGCCGCCAGATCCCTGACCATGCGGAGCAGTGCTGCCATCGCCATGGAGGGGGGCCGGCCCTCGGTGAACTCGAAGCGTGCGCAGTCGTGCTGCTCGGTCTCCGGAGGGTCGACGTCCGCGACCGCCTCGATCAGCAGCCGGTCCGGCTCGTCCCCACCCAGCAGCGGCGGGTCCTCCTCGTACGCCGGCTCTTCCAGACTGAGGTCGGGCCGCTCATCCCTGAAGGCATCGCGCAGCTCGTGTCCCATGGCCAGCAGCTCGGGGTTGTCGCCGCCCGAGTCCTCGTACGCCTCGAACTCCTCGAGAGCTCGGTCCGCCCGGCCCTGGCGCTGGAGCGCAAGCAGATGAAGGCGACGCAGGTCCTCCCGGTGCGGGTGGGTGCGGAGCAGGTCCTCGAGGTCTGTGGTGGCGCGCTCGAAAGCGCCCAGTTCGAGGTCGAGCTCCGCGCGGGTGGCGGCGAGGGTGAGACGCAGTTGCTGGAAGCGGGAGCGGGCGGTTGCGGCGGCGGGACCCGGCACGCCGTCCAGCACCTCGCCGTGCCAGAGACTCAGCACCTCGTCGACCGTGGTGCGCGCGGAGGTCAGGTCGCCTGCCACCCGCTGCCGCTCCACCTGTTCCACCAGCTTCTGGCAGGTGAGGACATCCACGAAGTCGGCGCTGGTGTGGAGGGCGTACCCGTCGGACAGTGCGGCCAGCAGGCCGGGGCCGAGGGCATTGCGCAGCCGGGAGGCGTAGGTGCGGAGCAGCAGCTCGGGATCGCCGGCCGGCCCCTCGGGGCCCCAGATGCCCTCGGCCAGTTCGGCATGCGAGACCTTGCGGCCGTGGTGCAGAAGCAGCATGGCCAGCATCGCCTGCTCCTGTGGTGAGCCGGTGGCCAGGGGACGCTCCGAGCCGCGACGGGCGGAGACCCGGCCCAGGAGGGAGTAGGAGACAGGAGCGTGCGCTGTGCGCGCATGGTGGACATGGACGTCGCTCCGAAGCTCGTGCAAGCCCTCCCGCTGGTCCTCGAGGACGTCCGACATGAGCAGCCGGAGTGCTTGGGCGTAGGCAGGGCGAACGGCTTCCGGCAGTCCGTCCAGCTGATCGGGCGACAGGGCGTGCCGGGTGACCGGGTAGCTGCTCGACACCAGTCTGAACACCAGATGGCCGAGTGTGCGCAAGTCGGTTCTGAACGGTCCCTCGCCCCGGCGGCCGAGGTCCAGGAGTGTCAGCCGTACCTCGCCGTCAGGCAGGAGCATCACCCGGTTGGTGTCCAGACCGCCGTGCGGGACCCCTGCTTCGTGCATCGCGGCGACCGCGCGGGCCAACTGCGTCACCGTCGACACCAGGAGGGGTGCGGGCAGCCGCAGACTGCCGGACCACAGCAAGGACTCCAGCGCGATGCCGTCCACGTTCTCCATGACGACGTACTGATGGCGGTCGTCGACCCCGTAGTCGTGGACCCCCACCACATTCGGCGGACGCGCCGTCCTCAGTCCCTCCGCATCCCGGACGAAGTCCTGCACGCGGGCCGGGTCACTGTGCGCGGGGAACAGTGACACCACCACCGTCGCACCGGTCTCGACGTCCTCACCGCGCCACAGGACGCCGCTCCGGCCGACCGCCTCACCGAGCACGTACCGGTTCTTCAGCAGCCGACCGCGCTCCGGCCTCCCTGTCAGCCGGTTTCGCGTCTCCTCGGTCACGGTCGCGATCGGCTCGCTGCGCGTCTGTGTGAGCGTCCCCGCCGCCGAGGGGGTCGTCGCCCGGATCTCGCCGGCCGCCGTACCGGCCCGGTCGTCGATCAGCGCACCCAGCCGGGAGAGGAAGTCGCTGGTGCTCCGGCGAGCGGTGCGCGGCAGGCTTCGAAGAAGCAGCTCACGAACGCCGGGCCGGAACGTGTAGCTTCCGGGCGGCCCGGGGACCTGGGTGAGCATGCCGCTGAGGATCACCTCCGCGAGATGCTGCGGGCGCGGCTGCGGCTCCAGCACCGCCTGCACCAGGCGCATCACCGGCAGATCCGGGCGTCCGAGCGCCAGATGCCCGGCCAGCCGCACGGCCGCCGCGGACGCCGACGCACGGAACCGCAACACCAGCTCCTCCGCGGACAGTGTCGCGAAGTCCGCCCGGTCCGTCGTGTCCGCGTGCCCGCCGAGCCATCCCACCGAACCGGGAAAGTTCTGCCCGCCGGGCGCGGCGACCAGCGCTGCCCAGTTCGCGAGCCAGCGCTGATCCGGTTCCAGCACCAGCAGCGGCATACCGGCGCCGGCGCCGGTCTCCTCGTACGGCACGA
>MUNG01000241.1:0-360 GCA_002154585.1 Streptomyces pseudogriseolus | reverse complement strand
GCCGCGCCCGGCCGCCATTGAGGGCCCATGCAGTCGCTGATCAGCAGGGTGACCGTGCGGCCGTCGGCGGGGGCGTGGACGGCGGAACGGTGGACGGTACCGTCGGGGTCGACGCGATGTGCCGTGACCGTGCGGAAGATGCCCGACTGGGCCAGCGCGGTGTGCAACTCACGGACCAGCGGACGCCAGACCGGCATCGTGGGGCCGGTGTCGTACAGGAGGTTCAGGCTTAGCCAGCGCTCCTGGGCGGGGCGCAGTACCGGCAGCCACCACTCGGGC
Source organism: Streptomyces pseudogriseolus (assembly GCA_002154585.1). Lineage (GTDB taxonomy): Bacteria > Actinomycetota > Actinomycetes > Streptomycetales > Streptomycetaceae > Streptomyces > Streptomyces pseudogriseolus. Next base: position 81 of record MUNG01000241.1, on the reverse strand, counting down.
TCCGCGTCCAGGCGGGCGATGCGGTCGGCGGTGGCCCGCTCGTCCAGCTCCAGCCGGTCGGGGGCGGCGGCGCGGCGCTTC
>MUNG01000240.1 GCA_002154585.1 Streptomyces pseudogriseolus | reverse complement strand
CCCCTCCAGCGGCAGCTCCGCCAGCCGCACCAGCGGCGCGGCGCCCAGCGTGGGCGAGGTGTTCACCACCAGCACGTCGCCCGCCCGCAGCAGCGACGGCAGCTCCGCGAACGCGAGGTGGGACACCTCGACGCCCCGCGACACCAGCAGCCGCACCGCGTCCCGGTCCCCGCCGGGCGCCCGCACCTCGGCCGGCACCCGCGCCGACAGCTCCTCCGGCACCCGGAACGTGACCGTCACCGCCGTCCCTCCAGCAGCGCCGCGGCGCCGTAGCGGCCACTGGCCGGCCGCTCGTCGAGCAGCCGCAGGAACCCCGGCACAACCGCCTCCGGCTCCGGCCGCGGACCGTCGTCGTCCGGCACGGCCGCCGCGTACAGGTCCGTCGCCATGTCCCCCGGGTCGACCGCCCACACCCGCAGCCCCGGCTCCTCCTCAGCCAGCACCGCCGCCAGCTGGTCGAGCCCCGCCTTCGACGCGCCGTACCCGCCCCACGTCGGGTACGCCTCCGCGGCGGCGTCCGAGCTCACCACCAGCACCGCGCCCGCACCGGCGGCCCGCAGCGGCGGCAGCGCCTCCTGCACCAGGCCCAGCGCGGCCACCAGGTTCACCTCCAGCGCCCGCCGCAGCCCCTCCAGCGGCAGCTCCGCCAGCCGCACCAGCGGCTCGGCGCCCAGCGCGCTCGCGTTGTGCACCAGCAGGTCCACCCCGCCCAGTCGCCGGGCCGCCGTCACCAGCTCCGCCCGGTGCGCGGCATCCGTGACGTCCCCCGCCACCGCCGTCACCCGCGTGCCGTGCGCCGAGGCCAGGGCCACCGTCTCCGCCAGGCGGTCCGCGCCCCGCGCGTCGAGCACCAGGTCCCAGCCCTTCCCCGCCAGCCCCAGCGCCAGCGCCCGCCCGAGCCCCTTCGAGGCTCCCGTGATGATCGCGACCGGCATGGCAGCCGTCCCCTCGTCCGTCGTGTCGTTCCGCCGCTTACGGCGTGTGATCACCGTAGGAACGGGGCCGCCGACGCCGCCTCGGCCGCGGGACGCAGCCGCCCGGGTCCCTTCGGCCTACGCCGGGACGCCCCCGCCCCGAGCCCTGGGCCGCGACGGCCGGACCGGGACCGGGGACCTAGGACCAGCGACGGGGGAGAGGGGCGGACAGCGGTCCGATCCGGGGCCCGTGCCCCGCCGGTACCGTGAGGACATGAGCCACGGCCCCCGGTCCGGCCTCGCCGCGGTGAGCTCCGCGTTGCTGGCCATGAGCAGGCATCTCGAGGTGCGCGACGTCCTCAAGACGATCGTCGCCTCCGCCCGCGACCTCCTCGACGCCCAGTACGCCGCGCTCGGCGTGCCCGACGACCACGGCGGCTTCGCCCAGTTCGTGGTGGACGGCGTGAGCGACGAGCAGTGGAAGGCCATCGGGCCCCTGCCGCGCCGGCACGGCATCCTCGCCGCGATGCTCGACGACGCCGCCCCGCAGCGCCTCGCCGACGTACGCCGCGACCCCCGCTTCGAGGGCTGGCCCAGCGCCCACCCCGACATGGCCGACTTCCTCGGCCTGCCCATCCGCGACGGCGACGAGGTGCTCGGCGCCCTCTTCCTCGCCAACAAGAACTGCCCGAAGCCGGACGGCGCCTGCGGCTTCACCGAGGACGACGAGGAGCTGCTCGGCATCCTCGCCCAGCACGCCGCCATCGCCCTCACCAACGCCCGCCTCTACGAGCGCAGCCGCGAACTGACCATCGCCGAGGAGCGCTCCCGCCTGGCCCACGAACTGCACGACGCCGTCAGCCAGAAGCTGTTCTCCCTGCGCCTCACCGCCCAGGCCGCCGCCCGTCTCGTGGACCGCGACCCGGCCCGCGCCAAGGGCGAGCTCCAGCAGGTGGCCGAGCTGGCCGCCGAGGCCGCCGACGAGCTGCGCGCGGCGGTCGTCGAACTGCGCCCCGCCGCCCTCGACGAGGACGGTCTCGTCGCCACCCTGCGGACCCAGGTGCAGGTCCTCGACCGCGCCCACAGCGCGCGCGTCACCTTCACCGGCCACGGCGTGCGCGCCCTGCCCGCCGCCCAGGAGGAGGCGGTGCTGCGGGTCGCCCAGGAGGCGCTGCACAACGCCCTGCGCCACTCCGGCGGGACACATGTGGACGTGACCCTGGAGCGGCGCGGCAACGGCGCGGTCCTGCGGGTCGGCGACGACGGCGGCGGCTTCGACCCGCACGCCGTCCGCCGCGCGGGCCGCCATCTGGGGCTGGTCTCCATGCGGGACCGGGCGAGCGGGGTCGGCGGCAGGCTGACCGTGGAATCGGCGCCCGGCAAGGGCACCACCGTCGAGATGGAGGTCCCGGGTGGCTGACGCGATCAAGGTGCTGCTGGTCGACGACCACCAGGTGGTCCGGCGCGGCCTGCGCACCTTCCTCGAGGTGCAGGACGACATCGAGGTCGTCGGTGAGGCGGCGGACGGCGCGGAGGGAGTCGCCCTGGCCGGGGAGCTCCAGCCCGACGTCATCCTCATGGACGTCAAGATGCCCGGCATGGACGGCGTGGAGGCGCTGCGCCGGCTGCGCGAGCTCGACCACCGTGCCCGGGTGCTGGTCGTCACCAGCTTTACCGAGCAGCGCACGGTGGTCCCCGCCCTGCGCGCGGGCGCCGCCGGCTACGTGTACAAGGACATCGACCCCGACGCGCTGGCCGGCGCCATCCGCTCCGTGCACGCCGGGCACGTGCTGCTCCAGCCGGAGGTGGCGGGCGCGCTGCTGTCGCAGGAGGAGGGCGGCTCCGGGGCGGGACGCGGGGGCTCCCTCACCGAGCGGGAGCGCGAGGTGCTCGGCCTGATCGCGGACGGCCGCGCCAACCGGGAGATCGCGCGCGCCCTCGTGCTCTCCGAGAAGACGGTGAAGACGCATGTGTCGAACATCCTGATGAAGCTCGACCTGGCGGACCGCACCCAGGCCGCGCTGTGGGCCGTACGGCACGGACTCAGCGGCTGACCGCCGGACCGGAGTCACCCGGAAGGTTCCCCTCCGGTGCGAGATTCATACCGTAGGGGGAATGCCTTCCGGGCCCCGTATCCCGTGCCCGCGCCATGCGTTGCCCAGTGCGGACCGCGGCGCTCGCCGCGGTCGTCGCAAGGAGGGCTCGGAAAGTGAAGAACCTGAAGAAGGCAGCGGCCGTGACGATGGTGGCCGGCGGTCTGCTCGCCGCCGGTGCGGGCATGGCCTCCGCCACCGAGGGCAGCCACGCGGACGGCAAGGCCGTGGGCTCCCCGGGCGTCGTCTCCGGCAACCTCGTCCAGGTCCCGGTCGACGTCCCGGTCAACGTGTCGGGCAACAGCATCAACGTCATCGGCGTGCTGAACCCGGCCTTCGGCAACGTCGCCGTCAACCACTGACGACCGACGCGGCAGACGACAAGCCCCGGCCGCCCGCCCCCGCCCGGCGCCGGGGCTCGTCCCTGCCCAGGGGGCGTACGCCGGGATCAGCGCGCCCCGCGCTCCTCCACGAACGCGTTGTACGCCGCCACCTGCGCCCGCCGGGCCGTCCGCTCCACCGGCCGCAGCGCCAGCGCCCGCGCCGACATCTCCGACGCGCTCACCGCGCCCCCGTGCCCGTGCGCCGTCGCCAGCGACACCAGTGCGCCCACCCGCTGCGCCAGCTCCAGCACGCGCACCGCCCGCAGCGGATACCCCGGCGCCAGCACGTCCCGCCCGCGCGACGCCGTGGCCCGCGCCCGGTACGCGTCGATCGCCGCCTCCGCGACCGGACCCGACCCGGCCACGTCCAGCCGTGTCAGCGCCTCCGTCGCCTCCCGCAGCGCCTCCGCCAGCTCCCGCTCCGCCTCACCCAGCGACGGCACGTCCGCCGGCGGCGCCTCCCGCACCGGCAGACAGTGCCAGAGGACCTCCACATGCACATCGCCCTCGGGCCCGGCCTCCGACACCTCCGGCACCAGCCCCAGCGCCGCCCCCTGGCACACCACGGCCTCCTCGGCCTCCAGCGCCCGCGCGTTGAACTCCGGCGGGCCGCTCAGCCCCAGCGGATGCCCCGGCGCCGGCAGCGCCACCCGCAGCCCGGACACCCCGAGCCCCCGCAGCCGCCCCAGGGCCAGCGTCAGCCCCACCGGCGCGGACTCCCCGGGCACCCCCTCCACCCGGTGCACGGCGTCCTCCCCGACGGCGGCGGACGCCGCCTCGTCCGGGGAGACCAGTCCGGCGAGCAGGGCATTGCCCCAAGCGGCGAGACGACCAGAGCGCGGTTCCGAAAGCATGCGTACACCCTAGACAGCACCCCGAAACAGGACCGATGGAATGTCCCGGTCGGCCGGTGGCGTAGATTTCATGATGGGCTCCCGCCCACGGGTGCGGCGGACCGACCCACCAGGCGTACGCGACAGCCGAGACCGGCCACACTGCAAGGGGAGACAAGGCGCTCATGAGCGATGTTCTGGAACTTCAGGACGTATCCGTGGTCCGCGAGGGCCGGGCTCTGGTGGAGCAGGTCTCCTGGTCGGTCAAGGAGGGCGAACGCTGGGTCATCCTCGGCCCCAACGGCGCCGGCAAGACCACCCTGCTGAACATCGCGTCCAGCTACCTCTACCCGAGCAAGGGCACCGCCACCATCCTCGGCGAGACGCTCGGCCGCCCCGGCACCGACGTCTTCGAACTGCGCCCCCGCATCGGCGTGGCCGGCATCGCCCTCGCCGACAAGCTGCCCAAGAAGCAGACCGTCCTGCAGACCGTGCTCACCGCCGCCTACGGCATGACCGCCGGCTGGCAGGAGGAGTACGAGGACATCGACGAGCAGCGCGCCCGCGCCTTCCTCGACCGCCTCGGCATGTCCGAGTACCTGGACCGCAAGTTCGGCACCCTCTCCGAGGGCGAGCGCAAGCGCACCCTCATCGCCCGCGCCCTGATGACCGACCCCGAGCTGCTCCTCCTCGACGAACCCGCCGCCGGCCTCGACCTCGGCGGCCGCGAGGACCTGGTGCGCCGCCTCGGCCGCCTCGCGCGCGACCCGATCGCCCCCTCCATGATCATGGTCACCCACCACGTGGAGGAGATCGCCCCCGGCTTCACCCACGTCCTGATGCTGCGTCAGGGCAAGGTCCTCGCCGCCGGCCCGCTCGAGCTCGAACTCACCAGCCGCAACCTGTCCCTGTGCTTCGGCCTCCCGCTCGTCGTGGAGCAGGTCGGCGACCGCTGGACCGCCCAGGGCCTCCCCATGAGCTGACCCGAGCACCACCCCGCGCACAACACCCGGCACGACAAGGCTCGTTCGGCCGACCGGCGCCCTGTCCGTGACCGGGTGCGCGGTTCTACCATGACCGGTGTGGACATCGACGCATGGCTGTGGTGGCTGATCGGCGCGGCGGCACTCGGCATCGCCCTGGTGATCACCGCGATGCCCGAACTCGGCATGCTCGCGGTGGGCGCCGTCGCCGCCGCGGTGGTCTCCGGCATCTTCGGCGGCGGAGCCGTCGCCCAGGTCGCGGTCTTCGCCGTCGTCTCGACCGCGCTGATCGCCGCCGTCCGCCCCGTCGCGCGCAGACACCGCTCCCAACGGCCCGAACTGGCCACCGGGGTCGACGCCTTGAAAGGCAAGCAGGCCGTCGTCCTCGAACGTGTCGACGTCAGCGGCGGCCGCATCAAACTGGCGGGCGAGGTCTGGTCCGCCCGCGCCCTCGACACCGGCCGCTCCTACGAGGCCGGCCAGGAGGTCGACGTCGTGGACATCGAGGGGGCCACCGCGATCATCATGTGATCCCGCACCTCCCGCGCGACACAACCGGCGCGAACACGCCCCCGGTTGGGCCCGCGGTCTGACAGACTCGACCAGCAAGATCTACAACCGCACGACCGTGCACAGGCACACACGACCTGCCGTAGGCGCCGAGGCTAAGAAGGGTTCGGGAAACCGACGATGGAACCGGTCATCATCGTCCTGATCATCCTGGTGGTGTTGGTCTTCATCGCCCTGATCAAGACGATCCAAGTCATCCCACAGGCCAGCGCCGCCATCGTGGAGCGCTTCGGCCGCTACACGCGGACGCTCAACGCGGGCCTCAACATCGTCGTCCCGTTCATCGACACCATCCGCAACCGCATCGACCTCCGCGAGCAGGTCGTCCCCTTCCCGCCGCAGCCGGTGATCACCCAGGACAACCTGGTCGTCAACATCGACACCGTCATCTACTACCAGGTGACCGACGCCCGGGCCGCCACCTACGAGGTCGCCAGCTACATCCAGGCCATCGAGCAGCTCACCGTCACCACCCTGCGCAACATCATCGGCGGCATGGACCTGGAGCGCACCCTCACCTCCCGCGAGGAGATCAACGCGGCCCTGCGCGGCGTCCTCGACGAGGCCACCGGCAAGTGGGGCATCCGCGTCAACCGCGTCGAGCTCAAGGCCATCGAACCGCCCACCTCCATCCAGGACTCGATGGAGAAGCAGATGCGCGCCGACCGCGACAAGCGCGCCGCGATCCTCCAGGCCGAAGGCGTCCGGCAGTCCGAGATCCTGCGCGCCGAGGGCGAGAAGCAGTCCCAGATCCTGCGCGCCGAAGGTGAGGCCAAGGCCGCCGCGCTGCGCGCCGAGGGCGAGGCCCAGGCCGTCCGCACGGTCTTCGAGGCCATCCACGCCGGCGACCCGGACCAGAAGCTGCTCTCCTACCAGTACCTCCAGATGCTGCCGAAGATCGCCGAGGGCGACGCCAACAAGCTCTGGATCGTCCCCAGCGAGATCGGCGACGCCCTCAAGGGCCTCTCCGGCGCGGTCGGCAACTTCGGCTCCAGCCTGGGCGGCAACGGCGCCTCAGGAGGCACCGTCCCCGCCCAGGAACGCCGGGAAAAGCCCTCCATCGACTGAAACCCCCTAGGGGCGCGGGGCTCCATCGACATGCGGCTCCGCCGCCTGGGCGCGACAACCGCGCACAACCCGCGCCCCCGGGGACCCACCCGAACCCCTACGGCGGAGCCGTCACGCCGCGTCCAGCGTCAGCCACTCGGGCAACGCCTCGAAATCCTCGGCGCCCAGCGCCAGCAGCATCGCGTCCGCCGGCGTCGGCTCGAACGGCCGCCGCAACAGCGGCATCCCCGCCTGCTCGGGCGTCCGGTTCGCCTTGCGGTGGTTGTCCTCCGCGCACGACGCCACCGTGTTCAGCCAGGTGTCCTGCCCGCCGTGCGACCGCGGCACCACATGGTCCACGGTCGTCGCTCTCCGGCCGCAGTACGCGCACCTGTGCCGGTCCCTCACCAGCACACCCCGCCTCGACCACGGCGCACGTCTTCGGAAGGGCACCCGCACGTACTGGCAGAGCCTGATCACCCGGGGCGCCGGTATGTCGACCGCGGCTCCCCGCATCCGCAGTTCGGGATGGGCCTGCTCGACGACGGCCTTGTCCTGCAGCACCAGAACGACGGCTCGGTTCAGCGTCACCGTCGACAACGGCTCGAAGCTCGCGTTCAGTACCAGCGTGTCCCGCATACCAGCCCACCTCCCGTGCGCACCGGCCCGCCCTCGGCGGGCTGGAACAACTCTGGCCGGGCGCGCCGGGATGGACAACGCAATATCCGCTGCTCCCGCGGAAGACGCCTCCCGGGGACCCCGGCGGAAAAAATGCCCGCCCCTGATCAATTCCATGACCAGGGGCGGGCAAACGTTCCGGGAACGTCCGGTGTCGCGCGGAGGACTCAGGACTCCGCGGGCACCTCGTACTCACCGATCAGCTGCGCACGCGCGAGCGTGTGGAACCGCAGGTTGAAACCGACCACGGCAGGAGAGGCGTCCGCGTCCGGACCCAGCTTCTCCTGGTCCACCGCGTACACCGTGAACACGTACCGGTGCGGACCGTCCCCGGGAGGCGGCGCGGCCCCGCCGAACTCCTTGGTGCCGTAGTCGTTCCGCGCGTGGACGGCGCCCTCCGGAAGCCCCTCGAACGAGCCGCTGCCCGCACCGGCCGGCAGCTCGGTCACCGAGACCGGGATGTCGAACAGCACCCAGTGCCAGAACCCGCTGCCCGTCGGCGCGTCCGGGTCGTAGCAGGTCACGGCGAAGCTCCTGGTCTCCGGCGGGAAACCCTCCCACCGCAGGTGCGGCGACGTGTTGCCCGCCGCGTGGACCTGAGCGTCCTTGAGCGTCGCCCCCTCCGTCACATCGTCGCTCGCCACCGTGAACGACGGCACGGGCGGATGGAAGTCATGGGGGAGCGGCCGCCGCTTGAGCTCGGTCACCTCGGTACCTCCTGATCGATGACGTTCAGTCGCGGACGAGCCTAGAACCAGTTGCGCTTCGAGCCGACCTCCGACAGCCACTGGTTCAGGTACGCCGCCCAGTCGGTCCCCTGGTAGTCGTTCAGCCCCACCTGGAAGGAACGGAAGGTGTCGCTGCCCTCGCTGAACAGACCCGGCTTCTTGTCCATCTCCAGGACGACGTCCATCGCCTGCTCGTCGGCGACGAAGCTCAGCTCCACCTGGTTCAGCCCGCGGTACTGCGACGGCGGGAAGAACTCGATCTCCTGGTAGAACGGCAGCTTCTGCCGCGTGCCCCGGATGTGACCGCGCTCCATGTCCGCGGTCTTGAACCGGAAGCCGAGCTGGATGAACGCGTCCAGGATCGCCTTCTGCGCCGGCAGCGGGTGCACGTTGATCGGGTCCAGGTCACCGGAGTCGACGGCCCGCGCGATCGCCAGCTCGGTGGTCACACCGATGTCCATCCCGCGCAGCTGCTGCCCGTCGATCATCGTGACCGGCGTCTCCCACGGGATCTCCAGCCCGAACTGCACGGCGTGCACCGCGCCCGCCTGGAGCTCGAACGCGCCGCCCAGCTGCTGCTTGGTGAACTCGATGTTCTGCTTGTACTCCTGGTCGCCGTTCTCGACCTCGACCTTGGCCTGGAGACCGACCGACAGCCCCTCGATCTGCTGGTTCACGGACCCGCCCTGGATCCGCACCTCGCCCTGGACCACACCCCCAGGAACGACGTTGACCTCGTGCAGCACCGTCTCGACGGAGGCCCCGCCGGCCCCCAGACTCGCCAGCAGCTTCTTGAACGCCATGTCTCTCCCTCTTCAGGCGACCCCCGTGGGCCACACCCGATCGACCGGCCCGCAGCACGTCGTGCGCCGGACTCCGATCCCTGACGACGCGATCCGGCCGAGGCCGGTTCCATGCACCCCACACCCTGGCAACCGCCGGGGCGGCTTGACCAGCCCGTGGCCCGCCCCGGCTCCAGTACCCTCGGACGGCATGATCGCGAGCCCCGACCGTACGCCCCTGCCGAGGGACTTCTTCGACCGGCCCGTCCTCGAGGTCGCCCCCGATCTGCTCGGCCGCCTCCTCGTCCGCGACACCCCGGACGGCCCGATCGTCCTCCGCCTCACCGAGGTCGAGGCCTACGACGGACAGAACGACCCCGGCTCGCACGCGTATCGCGGTCGCACCGCCCGCAACGAGGTGATGTTCGGTGCGCCCGGCCATGTGTACGTCTACTTCACCTACGGCATGTGGTTCTGCATGAACCTGGTCTGCGGCCCCGAGGGCCGGGCGAGCGCGGTCCTGCTGCGCGCGGGGGAGATCGTGGAGGGCGCGGAGCTCGCCCGCACCCGCCGGGTCGCCGCCCGCAACGACAAGGAACTGGCCAAGGGCCCGGCCCGGCTGGCCACGGCCCTGGACGTCGACCGCTCCCTCAACGGCACGGACGCCTGCGCCACCGGAGCCACCCCCCTCCGCATCCTCCACGGCACGCCCGTCGACCCCGGCCAGGTACGCAACGGTCCGCGCACCGGCGTCTCCGGCGAGGGCGCCGTGCACCCCTGGCGGTACTGGGTCGCGGACGACCCGACGGTCAGCCCGTACCGGGCCCACGTGCCGCGTCGCCGACGAAGTTGACTCGCCCGCTGAAGGTGCGTAATGTAGCCCGAGCCGCTTGAGCCGGGCAGGGCATTCGTCCGCATCCGGAAGCGGCCAACCCACTACTCACGACCACCCCTTCGGCGGGGTCGAATTCAGCGTGCTCGCATGCCCGAATTCGCAGTCGCCGGCCCCGATTATGAATCGGGCGGGGAGATCGGTTAACGTAGTGAATGTCGAAAGGCCGAACGGCGAAAGCCCGAAGCTCAACGACATCCCGCCGACCGGGAATCGGAACCGAAAGGGTCTGATAGAGTCGGAAACGCAAGACCGAAGGGAAGCGCCCGGAGGAAAGCCCGAGAGGGTGAGTACAAAGGAAGCGACCGTTCCTTGAGAACTCAACAGCGTGCCAAAAGTCAACGCCAGATATGTTGATACCCCGTCCGTCCGGATCTCCGGATGGTCGAGGTTCCTTTGAAGAAAACACAGCGAGGACGCTGTGAACGTCGGGACTATTCCTCCCGATGTTCCGCTCTCGTGATGTGTGCACCCGATTACGGGTAAACAT
>MUNG01000024.1 GCA_002154585.1 Streptomyces pseudogriseolus | reverse complement strand
CTACCCCCCCGGGGGGGTAGGGGGTTGGGTCAGCCGGGTGAGCGACCTGTTCTTCACACCCGTAGACGGAGTGAGGCGCCGAAACGTTACGGGTGCCGGGGGAAGTTTTTCCCGGCCGGTCAGGCAGCGGCGTTCAGGGCGCGGTTGACCGCGGCGACGTCGCGGCCGATCACCTCGGCGAGGCGGGTCTGCGGCCAGCCGTACGGCTCGGCGTGCAGGGTGCGCATGGCGGCGGTGCGCAGTGCGATAGCTGCGTGCCGGCGGGCGGAGGCGGCTTCGTAGGCGGCGGCGATCTGCGGGAGCTGCTCGGCGGCGTCGGGGTTGTAGTCGATCCCGGCGGCGCGGGCGGCGGCCGGCTGCTCTCTGCGGGGTGGGAGGGCGACGCCGCGGGGCACGCCGAGGGCGCGTTCCAGGACGCGCTTCATGCCCTGCCGGGAGATGCCCGCAGCCTCGTAGACGGCGCGGGCGGTGGTGTAGCAGGCGAGGGAGGCAAGGGCCTGGTCGCGCTCGGGCAGAAGGAGGCTCATCTCGTCCTCGGCCTGCTCCACGGCCTCCACCGTCCTGGCGAGGAGCTCCTCGGGGGGAAGGTCCAGGTCGGCGAACTCGTTGCGGAGTTCGGCGGCGGCCTGGTCGCGGATGGCGGTGAAGTCGGGGGCCGGCGGGGTGGTGGCGTGGACGCGGCCGCCCGCGGTGCGTACCGCCTCGTGCGCGGGTCCCATGTGGGCGAAGGCCGCGTCACGGCGGGCCCTGGCGGTCTCGTAGCGGCGGGCGACCTGCACGGCCTGGTCGTGGATGTCCGGCTGGGCGTGGGCGGGGTTGTTGGCGCGGGCCTGCTCCAGGCTCGCGGTGCCGTTCCAGCGGCGTCCTTTGGGCAGGTGCGCGCCGTTGTGGTGGTCGGCGACCTTCTGGGCGTAGGAGTAGGCCATGCTGCAGGCGTCGGCGAGTTCCTTGCTCACGCGGCCGTCGGCGAGCGCGGCCGCGGCGAGGAGCTGGTCCCGCTCGGGCTTGAGCAGGGCCAGCTCACTGTTCGCCTGGTTGCGGATCTCGGTGGCGCGGGCGCGGCGCTCGAAGGGATCTGCGATCGCGGCGAGCTCGCCGTCGACCTCGGTGGCGGCGGTGGTGCGGAGCCGGTCGTAGTCGGTGCTGAGCATGGTGGTGTCCCGTTCCCGGGTGCGCACCCGTGCGGGTGCTGGTGGCAGGGGCCTCCCCTAGCCGTGCTTCCTTGACCGGGAATCGTACACCACATCAAACGGGTGTGTGGGGGAGCGGGAGCGGTCCCGGGCGGCCAGCACCACGAGGACGTCATGCGCGGGCAGCCGGTCGACGTCCAGGCGCACCCGGGGCGGGATCGTCGGGGCGAGGGCGGTCACCGGCGCCTCCGGTGCAGGGAGCCACCGGAGGCGCGGCTCTCGCGCACCATGGCGGCCGTGGCCAGTTTGAACAGGCACACGGTGCGTGAGGCGAGGGTGACCAGAATCCCGATGCGGATGTCGCCCGGGCGGGAGCTGCCCGGGAGGGGCGGACCGCCGTACATGAACCCGGCGCTGATCGGCACCCGGCGTACGGTGCGCCAGGTGCCGACGGAGTAGCGGCCGAAGCGCTCCCCGAAGTCGTAGTACCGCTGCCGGGTGATCTGCGGCGAGGTGCCGAACTGGCCGATGGCGAAGGTGCGGCCGAGCACGGACAGCAGGACACCGATCGTGCGGGGCGTGCAGTGGGTGTGGGTGCGGATGCGGGAGGCATTCCAGGCGGGGCCGCCGCGCCAGGTGGCGAGGTACCAGCGCACGGTGAGCGGGTAGGTGCGGGCGTTGCCGGGTGCGGCGTTCATCGGGTCACCGCCTTCGGGGCGCGGACCATGGAGCGGGTGCCGTCGGGGTGGAGGGCGTACTGGCGGCCGCCGGGGTAGGTGACGGCCATCTCGCCGGGGAGCATGGGCCGGCGGACCTTCCAGCCGTGGCTGTAGGCCTCGCGGGGGTGGTCCTCGAGCCAGCCGTTGCAGACGGTGCAGACCAGGAGCAGGTTCTGCGGCTGGTTGATCCACTCCTCGCGGGCGCCTCCCATGCCGCGGTTGACGCGGTGGTGGATGGTCAGGTCCGCGGGGGAGTCGCAGCGTACGCAGCGGCCTCCGTCGCGGGTGTGCACGACCTGGCGCACGGTGTCGGTGGGGCCCGTACGGCGTCGGGTGGCCACAGCCGTTTCTCCGTCCCGCCCCGGCCTGCTGGGCCGTCAGGATCGCGGCCGCGGGGAAGCGGCGGGGCAGGAGCGGAACATGCACGCCAGGGGCGGTTACCGTCCCGCGGTCTGCTTCCGCACGGCGTAGAACAGGGTGGTAATGGTGTCCTGGCTGCGGTGCGGGTCGCCGTCATCGAGGGCTTCAAGGGCGGCGGCCGCCGCTTCCTGGATGGGGTGGGGGAGCGCTTCGTCGGAAGCCACCTTGTAGGCGTGGGCGCGGCGCGCGGCCCGCTCCTCGGGGGTGACGCCGTCCGGGCTGGCGGGGAACACCGCGGCCTCGTACTGGGAGATGGTCGCGAGCAGGCTGTCTGACCGTCCCTCGACGTACCCGGACCGCGCGGCCGCGCTCTGGGCGGTCTCGGCGGCGGCCAGAGCGCGGCCGCGGGTGAGGAGACCTCCGATGAGCGCGCCGCCTCCGGTGATCGCGGCGACGGCCAGGGCGATGCCGGGGCCTCCGGCGGCCGCACCGACGCCGGCGCCGAGGGTCGCCACGGCGGCCGCGACGGCGGCGGTTCCGTACAGGTGGGCGCGCTCAGGAGTCATGCGGCCAGTGTGTCAGCCCTCCCCCAGCTCCGGCCCCGGTTCCTGCTGCTGGCGGGTGCGGGCGGTGTTGAGGGCGTCGAGGAGCTCCACGGCGTACGGGACGGGAACGGCCTCGATGAGGAGCTTCCCGCGGCCGTCCTCGCCGATGGTGAGGGACCACTCGGCGCCGGTGGCCTCGTCGTCGTAGTGGAAGGTCCCGGGGTCCTCTTCGGCCAGGGGGAGCTCGGCCTCCTCGAACCAGCCGACCCCGAACACCGCGTCACTGGCCTCGCCGAGGACCGTGTTGGGGATGTCGGAGAGCTCGACCGTGGCGAGGGTGTCGGTGTCGATGCACACCCGGCCGGCTCCCAGATCGCCCGGCTTGTCGATCGCCAGCATGACCGGGCAGCAGTAGGTGGGCGTGCGGTTGTGGTCGAGGCCGGGCAGGGCCAGGCGCAGCGCGTTGACGGCGGAGTCTTTGAGGTGCTCGTTGGCGTCCCGCCACTCTTCGAGAGCTTCCATCACGGTGGGGTTCATGGCCCCGGATGGAAGGCGCCGATCCGGTTTGCGTCTCGGGGTGAGCCCGCCTTGGCGGGCGAGAATCCTCGAGACGGCCCGGCGGCCGGCCCGGCTTCCTCAGCCACCTCAGTTCGGGTTGTTACTTCGGTTGGTTGAGTTCTTCTTGTTTACATGCGCTACAGCGTATGAGGCCACATGCGCTGTAGCGCATCAGGCCAGATACGCCACAGCGCATCAGGATTTCACCACGTGCGCTGTAGCGCATGAGGAAACCCTGATGCGCTAGAGCGCACGTGGATTAAAAACCGCAGGTCACAGGGTCTTCGCGGTCCGGTGCAGACGGGAGCGCAGCCAGGAGCGGATCCGGCCCCGCCGACGGCTCAAGTCGATCACCAGCGGCCCCCCGGCCGCGGCCTGCTCCGGCGCTTTGAAGTGGTAGACGGTCGGCTTCTCCGGCAGCAGCATCGGCCGCTGGTCCGCCTTCACCTCGTAGGCCTCCAGCAGCTCGCCCGGCACGCACGCACAGCCCACGCCCTTGAGTTCCAGCCCCACCGGCCCGGACTCCCCGGAGCCCTCCACCACGGCGACCCGCCGGTGCAGGTCCGCACACAGCCGCTCGTACTCGGAGCTCGCCCCGCCGATGCGGGAACGGGCACCACGCGCGAGCCACCGCTGCAGCGTTCGCGGCGTCACCCCGGCGGCCGCGGCCGCCACCGCCCGACCGTCCCCCGCCTCCACGCTACGCACCACCACGTCGACCAGGTCCTCGTTCAGCAGCGGCGGCCGCCCCGTCGGCTTCACCTCACGCACGCTCACCTTGTTCACGCGGCGGACCTGCTCGGCGTCCTCCACGCACTTCACCAGCCGCAGACACAGCCAGTCGTGCCCCATCAGCGCACTGCCGTCGACCCCGGCGTCCCGCAGCCGGCGGCCCTCGGCGAGCCACCGCATCAGCGAGGCGTAGCCGACCTGCACCGCCGCGGCGATCTCCCGCCGGTTCATGCCCTGCTCGGCGGCGGCCGCGATGTCCTTGATCAGATCGGCGGTGAGCAGCGGCGGGCGGCCGCGGCGCGGCAAGGGCTTCGAGTTCGTCATGGCCGCGGACCGTAGGGAGTTGGGCGGCTTGTGTCGCGTCATGCGGCGAGCTCCGCATCGAGCGCCATCTGCTCCCAGCCGGCCCCCGTCGTCGGGTTCGGGGAGCTCGGCACGCGCGGGCCGGGCGCGCCCGGTGTGGGCGGCTGGGTGATGCGCCGGTACCAGGCCAGCGCGCCATCGAGGCAGTAGCCGCACGTCTGCGCCTTGTGCGTGCACGACTCCAGCCGGATCTTCCGCTTGCGGTACCCGTACGACCAGGCCTGAGAGTCCGCGGACGCCAGCAGCTCCCCGTACATGGCCAGCCCGTCGGTTTTCACGCCGAAGCCGTGCAGGCGCAGCCCGAGCGCGGACAGCGTCCCAATGATCTGGGCTATCTCGCTGGTGTCCTCCCGGCGGCACACCGACCCCACCCCCACCACGGGAACCGTGTCCAGGTCGACCCCGGCCTGCTCGTACAGGCGCACGCAGTGCAGGTAGTCCTCAAGGGCCCAGCCCTGCAGCACGGGAATCCACGGCACATCGGGGGCCAGGGTGCGCAGTTCGAGGTAGTTGCCGACCGTGAGGCGCTGGTGGATGCGCACCGCGGTCGTCAGGTCGTGCTCGTCGTCGCCGTCGGCCAGGCCGCGCAGCTCGCGCGTGCCGTGGAAGTAGCGTTCGTGGCGGGCGCCGAGGTGCTGGTTCTTCCCGTAGATCACCCACGGCTCGCACATGCAGTCCTGCGGTGCGGCCCACAGCATCCGCTCCGGCCCCAACTGGGCGCGGTAGCGGCGCACCTCGGCCGCGTACTCGGCGGCGCTCACCCGCCACCGGCCGAACTTCTTGAGCTCGGTGAACCCGCCGGAGTCGAGAGCGAAGTTGTGCAGGGCGCGCGGCATCACCCGGTTCGGGGAGCGGCGGGCCAGGCGGGCGCGGGAGACGAACAGGGCGACACCGTCCAGGCCGGGATGCGGTTTCCACAGCCAGGACGGTTCAGGGATGCCGAGGAAGAACCGGGCCCTCATGCCGGGCGGCGCCGCATCCCTATCAGGTGCAGCACCACCACGGCGGCGAGCGTCATCTCCGCCTTCGCGAGCACCTGGCCGGGCAGGAAGTGCAGGGAGCCGAACGCCAGCGACAGGAACAGCAGCGAGTCCACGACCAGACCGACCGCGTTGGACGCGGCCACCGCGGCGACCAGCCGGCCCCGGGCCGGGCGCTGCGACTCCCCTGCCAGGGCGCGCCGGGCCCGGCGGGAGAACCGGGCACATGCGAGGAGCAGCGTCTTGCGCAGCCCGTGCTTGCGGACGGGCGTGTAGACGGCCATGTCCACCAGCTCGGCCACCGCGAACGCCACGGCGGACGCGAGCGCTAGGCCCGGGTCGGCCAACAGGTACGACAGGAGCGTCCCGGCGGCGATGGCGACCAGGACCGCGGCCCGGCCCGCCACCTCGTGGACCAGGTCCCGCAGCACCAGGGCGAGACCCGCGGTGAACACGGCGGCCGGAGCCGTCAGCCCGAACCCCACGCCCACGGCCCCGACATGGGTGATCAGCAGGTTCGCGGCCGGGATGGTCGCGATGTACAGGACGTAGGCGGCCGCAGCAGCGGACGCCGACAGGGCGCGCGAGAGGCCAGCAGACGGCCCGGTGATCTTCAACATGCGGCGGACCGTAGGAACCGGCCCGCCCTACCGTCCCCGGCTCACCACGCGACGCAAACCGCCCGCCCCCTGCACGGTGCCCGGCACCCGGGGCGCAGCAGAGCGCCCCCGCCGGCCCGGAGGCCACCCTTGATACCGAACTCTCTCCGCCGCGCCCTGAACACTCAGAGCATCGCCCTGTGGGCCGCCGGAATCTCCGTCACGGGCAACACCACCCTGGCCGTACTGACCGACGTGGACGTGCGGCTCGGCTACTTCCTGCTCCTCGCCGCGGTCACCAGCGGCGCCCTGGCAGTCGTCGGCCCCGGCACCGGAGGCCTGATCGCCTACCTCGCCGCCTCCGGCCTGTGCGGGATCTCCCTGTGGGCCGGGCTGATCCCTGCGGCCGCGGTCGTCCTGTACCGGGCCGCACGGCGTGCGGTGATGCTGTCCCAGACGGACGCCACCGCACCCGCGCGTGGCGTCGGCCCGGGCGTCTGGCGCACGCTGCAGGCGTGGGCCGGCTGGGCGCAGCGGCGGTGAGCGGCCTGCACGTCGTGCCGGTGCGGCAGGTCGACGCGAAGGCCTTCGTCACCGCCTGGCACCGCCACCACAAGCCGCCGCCCGGCGCCGTGTTCTGCCTCGGCGCCGCCGACGACGACGGCATTCTGCGGGCCGTGGCGATGGTGGGGCGTCCCGTCGCCCGGCTCTTCGATGACGGGCGCACCCTGGAGGTCACCCGCACGGCCACGGACGGTGTCCGCAACGCCAACAGCGTCCTGTACGGCGCAGCGTGGCGCGCGGCGAAGGCCCTGGGCTATGCGCGGCTGATCACGTACACGCAGGACGGGGAGAGCGGCGCGAGCCTGCGGGGCGCCGGGTGGAAGGTCATCGCGCAGCGCAAGCCCCGCCGCGGCTGGGACTGCGCCAGCAGGCCACGCTCCTCCCGGGGGACGGACAACATCGCGCGGACCCTGTGGGAGGCACCGAGCAGCTGCACAGTCGGCCCCGGCGACCGCACCGAGCAGGCGTAGGCTCACGGCTCGTGGAGAGTTACCGAATCCGCTGGAAGCCGGGGGTTCTTCACTCCTCGAACCGCGGCACCTCCCCTGGGGCGACGTCGGGGCGCGCCCGGTGCCAGCGCGCGGCGTGCCTCCAGCGGCCGCCGCTGTCGCGGGCGACGTCGACGCCGACCTCCACCACCAGCTCCGGCGCCACGAGAGTCACGTGCAGGGTCTCCCGTGTCCCCCACCCGGCGGAGAACGTCCACCCGGTCCACGGATGCGGCGCGGCGGCCGTGGTGAGCAGCGGGGCCAGCGTGCGGCCTGCGGTCTGCGGGAGGGTGGTGGTGCGGCCGATGTAGCGCAGCCGGCCCGCGGTGTCGTACCGGCCGAGGAGCAGCGTGCGGGGCGCGGCGGCCGGGCCGGTGTACGCGCCCACAAGCGCGTCCTCCGTATGCCTCACCTTGTGCTTCTTCCACCCTCGCGCGCCGGGGGCGTAGGGGCTGCGCAGCCGCTTGAAGACCACGCCTTCGATGCCGACCGGGGTCCAGTTGGTCAGCCAGTCGTCCACGGTGGACTGCTCGGTGGTCGACGGGCACAGCGCCCACGTCCCGGACAGCCCGCGCTCGGCGAAGAGCCCTTCCAGGGCCGCGCGGCGCCGCTCGTACGGCCACCCGGTGGTGTCGGTGCCCTCCAGGCGCAGCACATCGAACGCGACGAAGTGGGCGGGCCACTCCTCGGCCAGCCGGGCGGCCGCGGGCCCGCGCCGCTGCAGACGTCCCTGCAGCCGCTCGAACGCCAGTCGGCCGCCCTCCCACACGATGAGCTCCCCGTCGAGGGCCGTACGGTCAGGGAGCTGCCCGGCGGCCGCGCGTACCTCGGGGAACGCCTCGGCCAGCGGTGTGCCCTGCCGGGAGCGCAGCACCAGGTTCCCCTGGCTCCAGGACAGCAGTGCGCGCCACCCGTCGAACTTGATCTCCGCCGCCCACCCGGCGGGCAGGACGGGGTCCGGCGTCGGGGCGGCGAGCATCGGCTCCGGCAAGGTCCACATGCCGCAGGTGTTCCACGCGGGGGTCAGCCGTCCACATAGCCGAGCTCGGTGTCCGGGCGGCAGTGCGAGCACGCCGGCACACCTTCCGCGAGCGCGTGGAGCGCCTGCTCCCGGCTCACGCCCTCCGAGCGTTTACCCGCGTTCCAGCAGCCGCCGACGTGGACGTACACGGGCGCCGAGCGCGCATTCAGCCCGCGCTCCAGCAGCCAGTCCGGGACGGGTGGGCGCGCCTGCATTCCGCGCTGGCGTTCGGCCTCCCGCTGCTCCTCCGCGGCGATCCATCGTCGGGTGCGCTCCAGGTCCCTCCGCTGGACCTCCTCCAGGAAGCGGAGCAGCGCGAGACGCGACACATTGGTATCGCTCATGCGTTCGATTCTAGGATGTGCTGGTCACACGGCCACACGAGGGGGAAGGGAGGAGACCGGCATGGAGCCCGCGGAGCTGCTCGCCCGGCATGGCACCGCCCCCGGCGCGCTGGAGCCC
>MUNG01000239.1 GCA_002154585.1 Streptomyces pseudogriseolus | reverse complement strand
CGCCCGCCGACCTGCGCCACCACCTCACCACCCGGCTCGACGGCGCCGCCCGCGCCTGGCTCGACCAGGCCCTGGACGAGGCCACCGCCCACCCCGGCGCCCACGGGCCCATCTCGGTGTGGGAGTTGCGTCTCGCCGAGGCGGGCCGCCGCTGCGGACCCGAACACGCCGACGCCGCCCGCGTCCTCATCCTGCACGCGGCCACCGCCGACGCCGAGGTCCTGACCCGTGTCTACCGGCAGGGCACCGCCGACGAACGCCGCGCCGTCCTGCACGCCCTGCCCCACCTGGTGCCCGGGCCCGAGGCGCTGCCGCTCGTCGAGGACGCCCTGCGCACCAACGACACCCGGCTGGTCGCCGCCGCCCTCGGCCCCTACGGCGCCCGCCACCTCGACGACCACGCGTGGCGGCACGCCGTACTGAAGTGCCTGTTCACCGGCGTCCCCGTCGACCTGGTCGCGGACCTCGCCCGGCGCGCCCGCGGCGACGCCGAACTCGCCCGCATGCTCGGCGACTACGCCGCCGAACGCACCGCCGCCGGCCGCACCGTCCCGGAGGACCTGCACCGGGTCCTGGCCCTGGCCGAAGCCGCGCCCGGCGCGGACGGCCCGGACACCCCCCACGGCAAGGAGTCCTGATGCGCATCTTCGACCCCCACATCCACATGACCTCGCGCACCACCGACGACTACGAGGCCATGTACGCCGCGGGCGTCCGCGCCGTCGTCGAACCCTCCTTCTGGCTCGGCCAGCCCCGCACCTCCCCGGCCTCCTTCTTCGACTACTTCGACTCCCTCCTCGGCTGGGAACCCTTCCGCGCCGCCCAGTACGGCATCGCCCACCACTGCACCCTCGCCCTCAACCCCAAGGAGGCGGGCGACCCGCGCTGCACCCCCGTCCTCGACGAGCTGCCCCGCTATCTCATGAAGGACAACGTCGTCGCCGTCGGTGAGATCGGCTACGACTCCATGACCCCCGCCGAGGACACCGCGCTCGCCGCCCAGCTCCAGATGGCCGCCGACCACGGGCTGCCCGCGCTGGTGCACACCCCGCACCGCGACAAGCTCGCCGGACTGCGCCGCACCCTCGACGCGGTCCGCGAGTCCGCGCTGCCGGTGGAGCGGGTGCTGATCGACCACCTCAACGAGACCACCGTCAAGGAGGCCAAGGACAGCGGCGCCTGGCTCGGCTTCTCCGTCTATCCCGACACCAAGATGGACGAGGAGCGGATGGTCGCCATCCTGCGCGCCTACGGCCCGGAGCAGGTGCTGGTGAACTCCGCCGCGGACTGGGGGAGGAGCGACCCGCTGAAGACCCGCAGGGTCGCCGACCTGATGCTCGCCGAGGGCTTCACCGAGGACGACGTCGACCGCGTCCTGTGGCGCAACCCGGTCGCCTTCTACGGCCTCAGCGGACGCCTCGACCTCGACGTCGCCGTCACCGACGCCACCCACGAGGGCAACTCCATCCTGCGCGGGCAGCCCAGAGACGCACCGGCACCGGACATCGCCGACGCCGCGGGGGCGTGAGCCATGCGCTTCCGCCACCCCGACGGCTCCACCGTCCACCTCGCCTACTGCACCAACGTCCACCCCGCCGAGACCCTCGACGGCGTCCTGGCCCAGCTGCGCGACCACTGCGAACCCGTCCGCCGGCGCCTCGGCCGGGACCGGCTCGGCATCGGCCTGTGGCTGGCCAGGGACGCCGCCCGCGCCCTGGACACCGACCCGGCCGCCCTGCGCGGCCTGCGCTGCGAACTCGAACGGCGCGGCCTGGAGGTCGTCACCCTCAACGGCTTCCCCTACGAGGGCTTCGGCGCCGAGGAGGTCAAGTACCGCGTCTACAAGCCGGACTGGGCCGACCCCGAACGCCTGGAACACACCGCAGCCCTCGCCCGCGTGCTCACCGGACTGCTCCCCGACGACGTCACCGAGGGCAGCATCTCCACGCTGCCGCTGGCCTGGCGCACCGCCTACGACGACACGCGCGCGGAGACCGCCCGCACGGCGCTGCGCACCCTCGCCGAACGCCTCGACGCGCTCGAGGACCTCACCGGCCGCTCCGTCCGCGTCGCCCTCGAACCCGAACCGGGCTGCGTCGTCGAGACCACCGGGGACGCCATCGCCCCGCTCACCGCGGTCGGCCACGACCGCGTCGGCATCTGCGTCGACACCTGCCACCTCGCCACCTCCTTCGAAGATCCCGACACCGCCCTGGACGATCTCGCCCGGGCCGGCGTCCCCGTCGTCAAGTCGCAGCTGTCCGCCGCCCTGCACGCCGCGCAGCCGCACCTCCCCGAGGTCCGCGAAGCCCTCGCCGCCTTCGCCGAACCCCGCTTCCTGCACCAGACCCGCACGGCCACGGCCGCCGGGCTGCGCGGCACCGACGACCTCGACGAGGCCCTGGCCGGCGACGCCCTGCCCGACGCGAACCCCTGGCGCTCCCACTTCCACGTCCCGCTGCACGCGGCCCCCGCCGCGCCCCTCACCTCCACGCTCCCCGTCCTCACCTCCGTGCTGACCCGGCTCGTCGGCGGGCCGCACCCCCTCACCCGCCACCTCGAGGTGGAGACCTACACCTGGCAGGCGCTCCCGCCCGAGCTGCGCCCCCGCGGCCGCGCCCAGCTCGCCGACGGCATCGCCGCCGAACTCACCCTGGCCCGCGACCTGCTGACGGACCTCGGCCTGAAGGAACTCCCATGACCGACCCCACCCCGCTGCTCGTCCTCGACGTCGTGGGCCTCACCCCCCGTCTGCTCGACCACATGCCCCACCTCAAGACCCTCGGACAGTCCGGGTCCCGCGCCCCGCTCGGCACCGTGCTGCCCGCCGTGACCTGCGCCGCCCAGTCCACCTTCCTCACCGGCGCCATGCCCTCCGAGCACGGCATCGTCGGCAACGGCTGGTACTTCCGGGAACTCGGCGACGTCCTGCTGTGGCGGCAGCACAACGGCCTCGTCTCCGGCGACAAACTCTGGGACGCCGCCCGCCGCGCCCACCCCGGCTACACCGTCGCCAACATCTGCTGGTGGTACGCCATGGGCGCGGACACCGACATCACCGTCACCCCCCGCCCCGTCTACTACGCCGACGGCCGCAAGGAACCCGACTGCTACACCCGGCCGCCCGCCCTGCACGACGAACTCACCGAGAAGTGCGGCACGTTCCCCCTGTTCCACTTCTGGGGCCCCGGCGCCGACCTCGTCTCCAGTCAATGGATCATCGACGCCACCCGCCACATCATGAGCACCCGCCACCCCGACCTGACCCTCTGCTACCTCCCTCACCTCGACTACGACCTCCAGCGCTACGGCCCCGACGACCCGCGCTCCCTGAAGGCCGCCGCCGACCTCGACGCGGCCCTCGCCCCGCTGCTGGACTGCGCCCGCGCCGAGGGACGCACCGTCGTCGCCCTCTCCGAGTACGGCATCACCCGCGTCAACCGGCCCGTGGACATCAACCGCGCCCTGCGCCGCGCCGGCCTCCTCGAGGTGCACACCCAGGACGGCATGGAGTACCTCGACCCGATGGCCTCCCGCGCCTTCGCGGTCGCCGACCACCAGATCGCCCACGTCTACGTGCGCCGCCCGGAGGACCTCGACGCCACCCGGGAGGCACTCGACGGACTGCCCGGCATCGAGCAGCTCCTCGACGACGAGGGCAAGAAGGCCCACCACCTCGACCACCCGCGCGCCGGCGAGCTGGTCGCCGTCGCCGAACCCGACGCGTGGTTCACGTACTACTACTGGCTCGACGACGACCGCGCGCCCGACTTCGCGCAGCTCGTCGAGATCCACCGCAAACCCGGCTACGACCCGGTCGAGCTGTTCATGGACCCCCACGACCCCTACGTCAAGGTCAAGGCGGCCGGCGCGCTGGCCCGCAAGAAGCTCGGCATGCGCTACCGCATGGCGGTCGTGCCCCTGGACGCCTCACCTGTTCGCGGCAGCCACGGCCGCCTCCCCGCGAGCGACGACGACGGTCCGCTCCTCATCTGCTCCACCCCCCGCGCTGTCGGAGACCGCGTCGCGGCCACCGACGTCAAGCAACTCCTGCTCCGGCTCGCCGGACTCGGCTGACACACCACGCACGGCCGCCGAACCCGACTACCGAGAGTGAAACACACGGCACTGACAACGGCCGGTCCCGCAGCCGCCGGGACCGCCCACGACCGAGAAGGCAGGCACCCGTGACCCCGTACTC
>MUNG01000238.1 GCA_002154585.1 Streptomyces pseudogriseolus | reverse complement strand
GGAATGACCCTGAGAGCTCGGGGCTCCGGGTCAGCACAGGGGAGGACAGGCCCCGGCGCCGTGCGGCGCCGGGGCTCCTCACGTTGTCACGGCACATCGTCCCGCCCCTCCCCGGCCCGGGCGGCCTCCCCGCCACCGGGCCAAGAACCCCTCAGGTCATATGCCTCACGCGACAGCCTCGCACGCCGGCCGGGCGAACGCTGCGATTCGGCGCAACGGGGACGCGGTGGAGGCGTATTCGGCGCGCGATTCGGCGCGTTCGCGTGCGGTGGGGGCCGCCGTCACTCCCCCTGGCGCCGTCCGCCCTCCCGGTCGCGCCCCGTGCCGGTGACCGGCCCGCGTCAGGGCTTGGCGACGAAGACGTGCGAGGCGACCTCCGACTCCAGCTCCGCCGCCTCGCCGCTGCTGCCCACCAGCACGCCGCCCGCCGACTCCGTCACGCTCACCACCGAGCCGGGCTGCACGCCCGCCCGGCGCAGCGAGTACATCAGCTGCGCGTCCGTCTGGATCGGCTCGCCGATCCGGCGCACCACGACCGTCTTGCCCTCGGCGCCCGGGTCCAGATCCGCCAGCGACACCATGCCCTCGTCGAGGAACGGCACGGTGCCGTCCGTCTCGCCCAGCTCCTCGAGCCCCGGGATCGGGTTGCCGTACGGCGACTCGGTGGGGTGCCGCAGCAGCTCCAGGACGCGGCGCTCGACGGCCTCGCTCATCACGTGCTCCCAGCGGCACGCCTCGGCGTGCACCTGCTCCCACTCCAGGCCGATCACGTCGACCAGGAGACACTCGGCGAGACGGTGCTTGCGCATCACGCGGGTGGCCAGCCGGCGGCCCTCCTCCGTGAGCTCCAGATGGCGGTCCGGGGCGACGGACACCAGGCCGTCGCGCTCCATCCGGGCCACCGTCTGGCTGACCGTCGGCCCGCTCTGGTCGAGCCGCTCGGCGATCCGGGCGCGCATGGGGACCACACCTTCCTCCTCCAGCTCGAGGATGGTGCGGAGATACATCTCCGTGGTGTCGATCAGTCCGGACATACGTGCCCCTCGATGAGATCTGCGGATTGGCTCTGCCGGAAGGCTGGACGGCTCACCGGCGTGTGCGCTGGCCCGAGACTCAATTCTTACGCATAGGACGGACAACCGGGCCGCGCCCGTCAAACGCGCGGCTCCGGCGGGGCGGCGGAAGGGGCGTCCGGAGACCGTATTGACATGGCAGTGGTCCAGACCGCACGGTGATCCGCGACATGTCCGCCCCGAAGGGAGCCGCATGAGCGACCGCACGCCCGCCGGTCAGTACCTCGACGCCGCGATCGGGCTGCTGCGGCGGCTCCGCGACGAGGAGGCCGGGCCGATCGCGGCCGCGGGCACGATGATCGCGGACACGGTCGCCGACGGCGGACGGCTCTTCGCCTACGGCGCGGGCCACTCCTCGCTCGCCGCGCAGGACCTCGTCTACCGCGCGGGCGGGCTCGCCCTCATGAACCTGCTCACCGTGCCGGGAGCGGTCGGCGTCGACGTCCGGCCGGCGACGCTGGGGTCCGCGCTGGAGCGGGTGGAGGGGCTGGCGGGCGTGGTACTGGACTCCTCCCCGCTGCGGGAGGGCGACCTCCTGGTGGTCATCTCCCTGTCCGGGCGCAACGTGCTGCCGGTGGAGATGGCGACGAAGGCGCGCGCCAAGGGCGTGAAGGTGATCGGCGTGACGTCGGTGGCGTACGCGTCGGAGACGTCGCCGCGGAATCCCTCCGGGACGTTCCTCAAGGACCACTGCGACCTGGTCCTGGACCAGGGGATCACGGTCGGCGACGCGGAACTGACCTGGGAAGGCGTGTCCGCGCCGTTCGCGCCCGCGTCCACGGTCGTCACCTCGGCGCTGCTCCAGGCGGTCATGGCCACCGCCGCGGCCACCCTCGCCGACCGCGGCATCGAGCCCCCGCTGCTCCGCTCGGGCAACGTCGACGGCGGCCTCGACTGGAACGCCCACGTGATGACGGAGTACGGGGACCGGATCTTCTACCAGCACTGAGCGAAGCCCGGGCCGGCCGTGGGCCGCCCCGGGCGGGTGAAGGGCGGGCGGGGCCCCTCGCACGCGGTGAGCACCCGAGTCCGCGCGTGACCGACGCGGCCCGGGCTGCGCCCGGCCGGCTCGTCGGCCCTACGGCGGCACCGGGCGGCTCCCCGTGCCGACGTGCTCCGGCCGCCGCCCGCGTCGATGTTCGGAGGCCGGCGCCTCAATCCGTCCTCGCGCCCGAGCCACTGCCGCCGCGGGCTCGCTTGCGCCCGCGCGCCGCATCGCGATGTCCCCCCAAAACGCCCCCGGCAGGCCCTCGCGCCCTCCGGTCAGGCAAGGGCCGGCACACCCGCGCCCGCGTGGCCCTGGCCGCCCGTGGCGGCACTCGGAGGCCGACGCCTCGACGCGTCCTCGCGCCCGAGCCGTTGTTGCCCTGGGGTCGCTTACCCGTGCGGCTCGCGTCGACGCGGCTCGGGCTGCGCCCTACCGGCTCATCGCCAGAGCGGTTTTTTGGGGGGCGACCAGGGCGGCGCCCGCGCCGGTGGTGCCGCCGAGCCCGCGGGAGGGGTCCCGCCGCGCGTTCGCGTGCCCCACGCGACCCGCTGTGTCCCCCGGCCGGGGTCCTCACCCCTCGGCGGGCAGCAGTGACGCCAGGTCCATCGCCGTGGCGATGTGGGCCGCCACGTCCTCCGCGTACATCGCGTCGGCGCGTTCGAAGGCCGTGCGGTTGGACGTGCGCAGAAACGTCACGGCACCGAGTGTGCGGCCGCGGCTGCGGAGGACCGTGCAGAGGGCGTGGACCGTGTCCTTCGGCCACTGGCGGGCCAGGGCCCACTCCCGCGCCGCGTCCCCCTTGAGCGAGCCCGCGCCGGCCCGTACCGATCCGGCGCGCTCCACGCACTGGAGGGCCGGATGCCCCTCCCCGTACAGCGCCGGGAGGCCCGCCCTGCCGTCGAGGCGGCTGGGGCCCGGGGTGCCGGAGGGGGTCTCGGCGACCCTTACCAGACGGACCCGGTCGGCGTCCCCGCCCTCGGCGACCCGGTCGATGATCGCGTGGTCGGCGAACCCGGCGAGCGCGAAGTCCAGGTGGACGGCGGCCGCCTCGGCCGGGTTCTCGCACTCCGCCGCCGCCCGGGCGGCCCGGTGCAGCTGCTGGGCGCGGAACCGCAGCAGCGACGCCTCCTGCTCGCCCTGCCGCGTCTCGGTCACGTCCTGGAACAGCCAGCCCACGCCGAGCGGCACGGGCTCCTCGGCGAGCGGCGACGACAGCCGCACGAACCCGTTACGCCAGCACCGCCGGCGCTCCCCCTCGGGCGTCCGCACGGCCACCCACAGCTCGGCCGGCGCGGGCGGCGCGCCCTCGGCGAGCACATGGGTGAGCGCGCTCTCCAGTTCCTCCACGCCCTGCGTCAGCAGCTCCCCGAGCGGCCGCCCCAGCACCGCCGTACGGCCCGCGCCGAGCGCCTTCGCGGCGTACGCGTTGACGACGGCGGGCCGCAGATCCGCGTCGACCAGGACGACGCCCCAGCCGGCGTCCTCCAGCAGCGCCTCGCTCAGCGCGATGGAGCGCTCCAGGTCGATCTGCGCGTGCACCTCGCTGAACGCGCAGTACACCCCGGCGGGCTCGCCGTCCGGCCCGCGTACGGCGGCGGACTGGGTGCGCACCAGGACCCGGCGGCCGTCCTTGGTGAGCAGCGCGAACTCGTTCACCTGCCGGCCGGGCGCGTCCATGGCCGCCATCAGCCGCGCCTCGACCTCCTCGGCGTCCGCGCTGCGCACCGCCCACCCGGCGAACCCGGCACGGCCGACCGCCTCCTCGGCGGTCCAGCCGAGGATGCGCTCGGCCTCACGGTTCCAGTGGGTCACCACACCGTCCGCGTCGAAGGCGCACAGCGCGGCGTCCATGCCGTCGAGCAGCGCCGCGAGCAGGTCGGAGCCGGCCGGCCCCTCCCGCTCGGGCTCGGGCCCCTCCGGCCCGAGCTCGTCGGTGGCCCCACTACGCCGGGATGCACTCACCTGAACCCCCTGCAGGCTGCGTCCGTACGTACGGCACGACGATTCGCTCACCAACAATCATTCAACTTGAACGTGACCCAGCGCACATCGAGTTCCCGACAAGATGCTGGGAATTGTTGTCCGCTCCCCGGTACCCACGGTTTCACGAGGCAAAAGAGCTCATACGCGGCCAGGGTGCCCCGCGGGGTCCGCCGGAAGGTCGGCACAAAAAAGTGGTTGATCCTGCGGCGGCCGGTTCTTAGGGTGGCGGTACTTCGGAAAGGAGGTGGTTCGGCAGATGTATGACAACCGGACGGAAGAGGTGGCTGCGGGCTAGTGGCCCGCCGTCGTACTCGGTTCGGCGCCGGACCGGCGTGCGCGAGTCGCACGCGACCGGCCTAATCCAACGCAGTCACCCGACCCGCGAGTCGCCGGTAACGTCCGGCCGGCTCCCCCGAGGGGGAACCAGACTCGCGGGTCGCCTGCGTTTCCGATGGCCTACGCCTACTCCTCCGCGTCCTCAGTGGGCGAGGGAGCCGTAGCCCTCGACCTCCCGCGGGTCGCGCGGGCCCGGGCCGACGTAGCGGGCCGACGGGCGGACCAGCCGGCCCGTGCGCTTCTGCTCCAGGATGTGCGCCGACCAGCCCGCGGTGCGGGCGCAGGTGAACATCGACGTGAACATGTGCGCCGGCACCTCGGCGAAGTCCAGCACGATCGCGGCCCAGAACTCCACGTTCGTGGCCAGCACCCGGTCCGGGCGGCGGGCGTGCAGCTCGGCCAGGGCGGCCTTCTCCAGCGCCTCGGCGACCTCGAAGCGCGGTGCGCCCAGCTCACGGGCGGTGCGGCGCAGCACGCGGGCGCGCGGGTCCTCCGCGCGGTAGACGCGGTGGCCGAATCCCATCAGGCGCTCGCCCTTGTCGAGGGCCTGCTTGACGTACGCCTCGGCGTCCCCGGTGCGCTCGATTTCCTCGATCATGCCCAGCACGCGCGAGGGCGCGCCGCCGTGCAGCGGGCCTGACATGGCGCCGACGGCCCCGGACAGCGCCGCCGCGACGTCCGCGCCGGTGGAGGCGATGACGCGGGCGGTGAAGGTGGAGGCGTTCATGCCGTGCTCGGCGGCCGACGTCCAGTACGCGTCGACGGCGGCGACGTGCTTGGGGTCGGGCTCGCCGCGCCAGCGGATCATGAAGCGCTCGACGACCGACTCGGCCTTGTCGATCTCGCTCTGCGGCACCATCGGCAGCCCCTGGCCGCGCGCCGACTGGGCGACGTACGACAGGGCCATCACGGCGGCGCGGGCGAGGTCCTCGCGGGCCTGCTCGGCATCGATGTCGAGGAGCGGTTTCAGGCCCCACACGGGGGCGAGCATCGCCAGCGCGGACTGCACGTCGACGCGGATGTCGCCGGAGTGCACGGGGATGGGGAACGGCTCGGCAGGCGGCAGTCCGGGGGCGAACGCCCCGTCCACGAGCAGCCCCCAGACGTTGCCGAAGGAGACGTGACCGACCAGATCCTCGATGTCGACGCCCCGGTAGCGCAGGGCACCGCCCTCCTTGTCCGGTTCGGCGATCTCCGTCTCGAACGCGACGACTCCTTCGAGCCCGGGTACGAAGTCGGACATCAGGCGGCTCCCTCGGTAGGTGGGTGACAGATGGTGTTGTGGGGTGGGACGACCATGTGTCGTGGCGCGGTCGGGGTGGCGGCACGGCCGTGGCGGGTCCGGTGATCCGCGGTCGGCTCGGTGGACTCGCGGTCGTGGACGTCATCCCTGTGATGCCCGGCTGGCGGTCACCCAACCGGATCAGTGCCAGCACGATATCCCTGAGTGCCAGTTTTGGGGAGGGTTCGCGGCACTGAGTGCCACCCGTGAGGTGGGGCACCGCCCGTGCGTGAGGTCGGCCACCGCCCGTTTGTGAGGTGGGGCACCTGCCGCTCGGGGGCGTGGGGATGCGGCAGGATGACGGCGTGACCGACCGAGACGCTGTCCCCCTCGATCCCGCCACGATGCGCAAGCAGTACCGGACGGAGGGGCTCTCCGAGACCGACCTCGCCGCCACGCCCGTCGAGCAGTTCGCGCGGTGGTTCGCGCAGGCCGCGCGGGAGGGCGGGCTGTTCGAGCCGAACGCCATGATCGTGTCGACCGCGGACGCGGCGGGGCGGCCCAGTTCGCGGACGGTGCTGCTGAAGCACTTCGACGAGGGCGGGTTCGTGTTCTACACGAACTACGAGTCCCGCAAGGGCCGCGACCTGGCCGAGAACCCGTACGTCTCGCTGCTGTTCCCCTGGCATCCGGTCGCCCGGCAGGTCATCGTCACCGGCACGGCGCGGCGCACCGGGCGCGACGAGACGGCCGCGTACTTCCGTACCCGGCCGCACGGGTCGCAGCTGGGCGCGTGGGCCAGCGGGCAGTCGACGGTGATCGCGTCGCGGGAGGAGCTGGACGAGGCGTACGCCGCTCTCGCGGCACGCTATCCGGAACACGAGCGGGTTCCGGTGCCGCCGCACTGGGGCGGTTTCCGGGTCGTCCCGGAGACGGTGGAGTTCTGGCAGGGCCGCGAGAACCGGTTGCACGACCGCCTGCGGTACGTCACGGAGGCGGGGGGAGGGTGGAGGGTGGAGCGGCTGGCTCCGTGAGCAGCTGCGGCGGCACCTCGTTGGCGCCGAGGTGCGCCGACACCCCCGGCCCGCACCAACGCCCTACTCTCGCGTCACGCTGCACCTCACGGCGCAGGGCGTCGCCCGGCTGACGGAGCCGACGCAGCTCCCCTCGCCTTACCGCGCCCTGCGCGAACCCAAAAGCGCGCCCCGGCGCGTCCTCACAGCTTGCCCCACACCCGTCTCACCCGGTGCCCGCCCAGGGCGTCGGAGAAGCGCGTCAGGAACTCCTCCGTGAACTCGGGCCAGTTCCAGAACTCGAAGCCCAGGTGGGCGAAGGCGAAGTAGTCGTCCGCCCAGCGATACTCCGGCAGCGGGACGGACGCGGCGCAGGCAGGGCACACGACCTCGGCCTCCCCGGTGTCGTCCCAGTCGCGCAGGGCCGCGCCGAAAGGCGCCCAGGCCTCGTCGTCCGACTCCCACGTATCGGTCATCAGCCGGATCGTGGCCTCGCAGCGGGGGCAGGTCACCGCCTCGGGCTCGCCCTGACCGCCGTTGAAGACGGTGCGTCCGACCTCCACGTCCAGCCCGTCGGACGGCTCCCACTCCTCGTCCTCCGGGGAACAGGCGCGGAGCCAGTTCGGGCCGGGCGGATGGCCGAGGGGCGCGCCCAGGACGCAGTCGGTCCGCTCGGCGCTCACGATGCCCTCGGAGATCAGCCAGGCCAGCCCGCGCTCCGCGTAGGTCGCCGCCTCGTCGGGGCCGGCGTCGAGGTCGACGATCGTCTGGAAGTGGTCACCCATGCCGGACACCGTAGGCCCGGCCGCTGACAGCGCGCTCAGCTCAGGGCGTCGTCCAGCAGGTCGGCCCACTGGGCGACGACCCGTTCGCGGCGGGCCGTGTCGTCCGTGAGGAGGTTGGCGAGGCCGAGGCCGCGGGCCATGTCGAGGAAGCCCTGGACGGTTTCGCGGACGCCGGGGCGGGACTCGTCGGCGCCGAGGAGTTCCACGGCGATCCGGTGCGAGTCGCGCCCGACCCGCAGCTCCAGCTCGGTCACCCGCGGCCGCAGCTGCTCCTCGTTGGACGCGGCCACCCACAGGTGCAGGGCGGCGCGGAACAGGGGGCCGGTGTAGAGGTCGACGAGCGCGGCGACCACCGCGCGGCGGTCGTGGGCGCCGGCGCCGTCGGGGAAGAGGGCGCGCAGCGCGTTGGTGCGTTCCTCGGCGACGTACTCCACGGCGGCCGTGAACAGGTCTTCCCGGGTCGGGAAGTGGTGCTGGGCGGCGCCCCGGGAGACGCCGGCCCGTTCGGCGACGACGGAGACCGTGGAGCCCGCCCAGCCGTGTGCGGCGAGGCAGGCCACGGCGGCCTCGAGCAGCCGCTGCCGGGTGGCCCGGCTGCGGTCCTGCTTGGGGACGCGTCCGGCACGGTCGGCCGTGCTCACACCACCCATGCCGCGCTCACACCACCCATTCCGGATCCCGTCGTTCGAGGAACGCCGTCATGCCCTCGCGCGCGGGCGCGGAGGCGAAGAGGCGTGCCGAGAGCGCGGTCAGGGCGTCCGCGTCCCGGTCGAAGGTCTCCAGCACCCTAGCCGTGAGCAGCCGTTTCGTCTCGGCGAGGGCCTCGGGGGCGGCTCTGCGCAGGCCGTCGAGGATCGGGGCGAGGACCTCGTCCACGTCGTCGGCGGCGGCGGTGAGCAGGCCGATGCGGGTGGCCTCGGCGGTGTCGAGGCGTTCGCCGGTGAGGTAGTAGCGGGCCAGGGCGCGCGGGTCGGTGCGGGGCAGCAGCGGCAGGGAGATGACGGCCGGGGCGACCCCGATGCGGACCTCGGTGAAGGCGAACGTCGCCGCGTGGGAGGCGACGGCGATGTCGCAGGCGGCGAGCAGGCCGAGGCCGCCCGCGCGGACGTGCCCGGTGACCCGCGCGAGGACCGGTTTGGGCAGCTCGACGATCTGCCGCAGCAGGTCCACCAGCGTCTCGGGGGCGGGCGGGTCGCGCAGGTCGGCGCCCGCGCTGAAGGTGTTGCCGGTGTGGGTGAGGACCACCGCGCGGACGCCGGTGTCCTTCCCGGCGTCGGTGAGCGCGGCGGCGAGGTCCGCGACGAGGGCGGCGGACAGGGCGTTGCGGCGCTCCGGGGCGTCGAGGGACAGGGTCTCGACGCCCCGGGTGCGACTGCGGCCGATCAGGGTCACGAGGGCTCCTTGTGCGCCGCCCGGAGTTCGCGGCGCAGGATCTTTCCGGAGGCGGCGCGGGGCACGCCGTCGATGAAGGTGACGTGCCGGACCCGTTTGTACGGGGCGACGCGTTCGGCGACGTGCAGCATGACCTCGCCCTCGGTGAGGTCCGGGGCGGAGGGGTGGCGGACGACGAAGGCGTGCGGGACCTCGTTGCCGTCCTCGTTGTAGACGCCGATGACGGCCGCGTCGGCGACGCCGGGGTGGGTGAGCAGCAGCGCCTCCAGCTCGGCGGGCGCGACCTGGAAGCCCTTGTACTTGATGAGCTCCTTCACCCGGTCGACGACGAACAGCCACCCGTCGTCGTCGGCGTGGCCGACGTCCCCGGTGTGCAGCCAGCCGTCCTCGTCGATCATCGCGGCGGTGGCGTCGGGCCGCCCGAGGTAGCCCTTCATCACCTGCGGGCCGCGGATGAGGATCTCGCCGGACTCGCCCGGCCCGAGGTCCTTGCCGGGGTCGTCGAGGGACACGATCCGCATCTCGGTGCCGGCGATGAGCTTGCCGACGGTGCCGGGCGGGGCTTCCTCCATGAGGTCCAGAGGGACGACGTGGGTGCCCGGCGACAGTTCCGTCATCCCGTACGCCTGGCCGACCGGCGGCAGGCCGAGCCGCCGCGCGCAGGCGGCGGCGAGGTGCGCGTCCAGGGGCGCGGCGGCGCTGATGACGTACTTCAGGGAGGACAGGTCGTACTCGGCGACCAGCGGGTGCTTGGCGAGGGCCAGCACGATCGGCGGGGCGACGTAGAGGGCGGTGATGCGGTGGTTCTGGACGGCCGCGAGGAACTGCTCCAGGTCGAAGCGCGGGAGGACGACCACGGTGGCGCCGTGCCGCAGCGGGGCGTTCATCAGGGCGGTGAGGCCGTAGATGTGGAAAAAGGGCAATACGGCGAGGACGCGGTCGCCGGGGCCCGCCGTGATCGCCGGCTGGAGCTGGGCGAGGTTGGTGGCGATCTGCCGGTGGGTGAGCATCACGCCCTTGGGGATGCCGGTCGTCCCGGAGGAGTACGGCAGCGCGGCGACGTCCTCGGCGGGGTCGATGCCGACGGCCGGCTCGGGGGCCGTGGAGGCCAGCATGTCGATCAGCGAGCGGTGTCCGGACGCGCTGTCGCAGACGAAGATCTCCCGTACGCCGCCCGCGAGTTCGGCGGCTCTGCGCGCGCTGTCCAGCAGCGGTGACACGGTGACGATCCAGCGGGCCGCGCAGTCCCTCAGCTGCTTGGCGAACTCCTCGGGCGTGGCGAGAGGGTGCACGGTGGTGACGGAGGCGCCCGCGCGGGTCGCCGCGTAGAAGGCGGTGGGGAAGGCGATCGTGTTGGGGCTGTGCAGGGCGAGCACGTCCCCCTTGCGCACGCCCGCCTCGGCGAGTCCGGCGGCGACCCGCCGGTGGAACCGGTCGAGCTGTTCGTAGGTGAGGGTGGTGCCGTCGGTGCCGTCGATCAGGGCCGGGGTGCTCCCGAACTCGGCGGCGCGCCCGAGCACCGCCTCGTGGATGGGGAGGTCGACCGGCGTGACGTCTGCGTACGCGCTGCGGAACATGGTTCCTCCAGGACGGCCGGGTGGCCTGCCTAGTACGACTTGGGCAGGCCCAGGGTCTGGTGGGAGACGTAGTTGAGAATCATCTCCCGGCTGACCGGCGCGATTCGAGACACGCGCGCGGCCGTTATCAGCGAGGCGAGCCCGAACTCACGGGTGAGGCCGTTGCCGCCGAGGGTGTGCACGGCCTGGTCGACGGCCTTCACACAGGCCTCGCCCGCCGCGTACTTGGCCATGTTGGCGGCCTCCCCGGCGCCCACGTCGTCGCCGGCGTCGTAGAGGTGGGCGGCCTTCTGCATCATCAGGCGGGCCAGTTCGAGGTCGATGTGCGCCTGCGCGAGAGGGTGTGCGATCGCCTGGTGGGAGCCGA
Source organism: Streptomyces pseudogriseolus (assembly GCA_002154585.1). Lineage (GTDB taxonomy): Bacteria > Actinomycetota > Actinomycetes > Streptomycetales > Streptomycetaceae > Streptomyces > Streptomyces pseudogriseolus. Next base: position 888 of record MUNG01000238.1, on the reverse strand, counting down.
TGGGCGCCTTCCAGACGGTCCGTTCGCGGGCGTACTCGGCGGCACGGGACAGCGCGAAGCGGCCCATGCCGATCGCGAAGGCGGCCGTCATGATGCGCTCGGGGTTGAGGCCGGCGAACAGTTGGAGCAGGCCCGCGTCCTCGTCGCCGACCAGTGCGTCGGCGGGCAGCCGCACGTCGTCGAGGACCAGCTCGAACTGCTTCTCCGCCGCGCTCAATTCCATGTCGATCTTGTGGCGCTGGAAGCCCGGGGTGTCGCGCGGGACGATGAACAGGCAGGGCTTCAGACGGCCGGTGCGGGCGTCCTCGGTGCGGCCGACGATGAGCGTGGCGTCGGCGATGTCCACCCCCGAGACGAACACCTTGCGTCCGGTGAGGAGCCAGTCGCCGGTGGCGGGGTCGCGGCGGGCAGTGGTCGTGATGCGGTGGGAGTTGGACCCGGCGTCGGGCTCGGTGATGCCGAAGGCCATGACGCGGGTGCCGTCGGCGAGGGCCGGCAGCCAGGCCCGCTTCTGCTCTTCCGTGCCGAAGCGGGCGATCACTGTGCCGCAGATGGCCGGGGAGACCACCATCAGGAGGAGGGGGCAGCCGGCGGCGCCCAGTTCCTCCAGGACGATGGAGAGTTCGGCGATGCCGCCGCCACCGCCGCCGTGTTCCTCCGGGAGGTTGACGCCGAGGTAGCCGAGTTTGGCGGCCTCCGACCAGAGTTCCGTGGCGGGCCTGCCCTCCTCGACGGTGCGGGTGAAGTACGCGCGGCCGTACTTGTGGCCGAGGGCGGACACGGCTGCGCGGAGGGCCTTGTGTTCTTCTGACTCGATCAGGGGCATGGGGTTCCTTGGGTTGTCGGGTCAGTGCGGGTTGTCTTCGGCTGGTCGCGCCCACGCGGCGG
>MUNG01000237.1 GCA_002154585.1 Streptomyces pseudogriseolus | reverse complement strand
ACGGACGCCGCCGCGGCGGCGATCAGCTCCGCGCTGGTGCCGAGGTCACCGCTCTCGGTGCCGCCCGCGGGAGCGACCGGCACCGACGCCCCCGCGCCCGACAGGCCCTGCGCCAGCTCCGCCACGGAGGACGCGACCGCCGCGCTGTGCGAGACCAGGACGATCCCGACCAGCTTTCCGTCGCCCACCTCACTCACCCCCGCCCGCCTCCCCGTCGCCGGGTCCGGCCTCCAGCAGGGCCGAGACGAGCAGCGCCGCCGAGGTGGCGCCCGGGTCCTGGTGCCCGATGCTGCGGTCGCCGAGGTAGCTCGCCCTGCCCTTGCGGGCCAGCATCGGCGTCGTCGCGACCGCGCCCTCCCGGGCGGCGTCCCGCGCCGCGGCGAACGACTCGCCCAGCGCGTCCACCGCGGGGAGCAGCGCGTCGATCATCGTCTTGTCGCCCGGCGCCGCCCCGCCCAGCTTCATCACGGCGTCCACCCCGGCCCGCAGCGCCTCCGCCAACTGCTGCCGGTTCACCTCCGGCGCCTCGCCCAGCGTCTTGCCGGTGCGGCGCAGCAGCGTCCCGTACAGCGGGCCGGACGCGCCGCCCACCGTGGACACCAGCAGGCGGCCGGCCTGGGTGAGCACCGCGCCGGGCGTGGCGGGCGGCTCCTTGTCCAGCGCGTCCTTCACCGCCCGGAACCCGCGCTGGAGATTGCTGCCGTGATCGGCGTCGCCGATCTCCGAGTCGAGGGCGGTGAGCCGTTCCGCCTCGCTGTCCACGGATGCGGCGGTGACCGTCATCCAACGGCGGAAGAAGTCGGCGTCCAGCACGGGATCTCCTCGCGTGGTAGGTGACCGGGGCGCGGGCCCCGGTGTCGATCGGCTCCGGTGTGGATCACATTCCCCAGCGCAGCCCGGGCGTACTCACCGGGGCGTCCCACAGCCGCAGCAGCTCCTCGTCGACCTGGCACAGGGTGACCGACGCGCCCGCCATGTCCAGGGACGTGACGTAGTTGCCGACGAGGACGCGGGCGACCGGGACGCCGCGCTCGCCGAGCACCCGCTGCACCTCGGCGTTGAAGCCGTACAGCTCCAGCAGCGGCGTCGCGCCCATGCCGTTGACCAGCACGAGCACCGGGTTGCGCGGGGTGAGGTCGTCGAGGATCGCGCCGACGGCGAACTCGGCGATCTCCCCGGACGTCATCATCGCGCGCCGCTCACGGCCCGGCTCGCCGTGGATGCCGATGCCCAGCTCCAGCTCGCCGGCCGGCAGGTCGAACGTCGGCGAGCCCTTGGCAGGCGTGGTGACCGCGCTGAGCGCCACGCCGAAGCTGCGGGAGTTCTCGTTCACCTGCTTCGCGAGCGCCTCGACCCGCTCCAGCGGCTGCCCCTCCTCGGCCGCCGCGCCCGCGATCTTCTCCACGAACAGCGTCGCACCGGTGCCCCGGCGGCCCGCCGTGTAGAGGCTGTCGGTCACCGCCACGTCATCGTTGACCAGCACCTTCGCCACCTGGACGCCCTCGTCCTCGGCGAGCTCGGCCGCCATGTCGAAGTTGAGCACGTCGCCGGTGTAGTTCTTCACGATGAACAGCACGCCGGCGCCGCTGTCCACGGCCGCCGCGGCCCGCACCATCTGGTCGGGCACCGGTGAGGTGAACACCTCGCCGGGACAGGCCGCCGACAGCATGCCCGGGCCGACGAACCCGCCGTGCAGCGGCTCGTGCCCCGAACCGCCGCCGGACACCAGGCCCACCTTGCCCGCCACCGGGGCGTCCTTGCGGACCACCACCCGGTTCTCCACGTCCACCGTCAGCTCGGGATGGGCCGCCGCCATACCGCGCAGCGCGTCCGCCACCACGGTCTCCGGAACGTTGATCAGCATCTTCATCGGTACCTCCTGGGGGCTGAGCAGGCGGGTCGTCGTACCTGTGGTGCCGGTCGGGCGGTCGCGGGGCGGATGCGTACCGGCAGGAGCCCCACAGAGGCAGTATCGGCCTTGCGCCCCGAGAGGGCACGTGAGACGACGTCCGGCGAGCCGGACGATCTTTCCCGGCGACACGGCCACAGCTCAGGATCTGCCCTCGGCCGGTGCGATCCAAGGGGGCGTCACCGGGTTTCACGCACGGCGCCCCGTCCCGGCGTGTACTCCCGCGGTCGTACGCGCGGCCACGGAAAGACTCCAACGGTGAGCCTGTGAGCCGTACCGATCTCTCACCGCGCCGCCGGATCCTCCGGCCTCTGCCCCCGTTCCTCGCGGACGCCGTGGTCGCGGCGGTCGTCGCGCTGTTCACCGGCCCGGACGCGGAGGTCAACGACCCCGGACACCGGCAGGCGGACGAGGTCACCTGGCTGCTGTTCGCGGTGTCCGTCGGCGCGCTGCTGGTGCGCACCCGGTGGCCGGTGGGCGTCGCGGTGGTGACCGGGGCGGCGTGCGCGGGGCGGGCCCTGTACGGACACATCGGCGAGCTGCTGAACCTGCCGGTGATGGTGGCGCTGTACACCGTGGCGGTGCGAGGGAACCGGACACCGAGGGCATCCGCTGGATCCGGACCCTGCTGAAGTCCCTGGCGGCGGAGGGGCGCACGGTGTTCCTCTCCAGCCATCTGGTGAGCGAGCTGGAGCTGACCGCCGACCGCATCATCGTCATCGGCCGCGGCCGGCTGCTCGCAGACACGGACATGCGGGACTTCATCGAGACGCACTCCCCGGACGCGACGCTGCTGCGCACCCCGGAGCCCGCGCCGATGCGCGCCCTGCTGGACAGCCACGGCGCCGTGGTGCGCCCGGACCCGGAGGGCGGCTGGCGGGTGACCGGCCCCACGACCACCGCCATCGGCGAACTGGCCCGCGAGCACGGCCTCGCCCTGCACGAACTCATCCCGTACCGCTCCTCCTTGGAGGACGTCTACACCGAGCTGACCGGCGAGGCCGTCGAGTACCGGGGGAGCGGCAACACCGACGACAAGGAGACACAGCCACGACGACCTCGACGACCACGGCCGCCGCCTCGCCCTAGGCTTCCGGGAGGCCCTGGCCTTCGAATGGACCAAGTTCACCGGACTGCGCTCCACGCTGTGGACCACTGCCGCGACCGCGCTCATGACGGTGATCGGCGCGGTGTTCGTGGGCGCGACCGGCAGCCTGCAACCCGACGACACCGTCCTCGGCGGCAGCCTGACCCTCAGCGTGGTCGCCCTGATGACCGCCGGAGTGGTGGGCGCGCTGTCGGTGTGCGGCGAGTACTCCAGCGGCACGATCGCCACCACCCTGACCGCCGTGCCCCGGCGCGGCCGCGTGCTCGCCGCGAAGGCCGCGCTGGTGTCGGCGACGCTGTACGCCGTCGGACTCGTCTCCTGCACGGCCGCGTACCTGCTGGGCGACGCGGTCATCGACGGCTCCCACCCCCAAGGGGAGCCGCTGCCCGCGCTGTTCGGCATCGCGGCGGTCTTCGCCCTCGTCGGGGCGCTGGGCCTGGCCATCGGCACCTTGGTACGCCACCCCGCGGGCGCCGTCACCACCGTGATCGCCGTCCTGCTCCTGCCGTCCCTCTTCGGCCTCCTCCTCGGCGACCTCCAGCGCTGGATCGCCGGCGCGACCCCGACGGCCGCACTGGAGAAACTCACCCAGACGTCGGACGCCACCCCGGACACGGTGGGCAGCCTGGGCGCCTGGCCGTCCCTGGCCTCGGTCGCGGCCTGCACGGCGCTCGCCCTGACGGGCGCGGCGGTGGTGCTGCGCAGGCGGGACGCGCGAGGGTGGCGGCCGCTGTCAGACGTCGTCCGCCCACGGGTCGTAGACGGTCAGTGAATGCGCCAGTTCCTCCAGGTCCGCCGCGGCTGCCATGAGGCGGGTGACGTCCTCGGTCGCCGTCCACAGCACGACATCGGCACCGGGCTCGTCGAGCTGCCAGGCGTAGCGCACACAGGCGATCAACCGCGGGGAGTCGTCCTGCGGCACGTAGCGGAAGGTGGTCAGGCCCTTTCCGAGCCGCCGGGACACGAAGGGCTTCACCACCGGCGGCTCCACCGCTGCCGGGTCGTCGGCCATCGTCAGGGCGCGCAGCGTCTCGTCGCGCGGCTCCGAGGAGGGCCCGATCGCCGCGAGCACGGGAAGCGGCACATCGAGGGGATGGTCCCGGTGGAGGAACAGCCAGTGGTTCGTGCCGAGAGGCGAGAAGGTCTCCGCACACCGGGTCAGGGTGGCGGCGACGACATCGATGCCGTCCGGACCCGGGTCCAGCTCCCGGTCCGCCCACAGGTCTTCGGCCTCCTCACGGCACCAGGCCCGGATGTCGTCCCACTCCTCCAGCATGTCGTCGCCGCCGTCGTGCGGAGGGATCGCAGTCCACGGGTACGGATCGATGTGCTCGATGTCGAGGACGGCAAGGAACGGAGGCCGGCTCACCCGCGCCTCCAACGGAACGTCGCCATCACGGCGTCGAACCACTCGACGAGGGCGTCGGCGAGCTCGTCGTCGGGCCTGCCGCCACCGACCGTCGAGAAGGCGGCCAGGAACCAGCGGGCGGCGTCGCCGGGCACGGACGCGAGGTATTCGACCCGCCGGGACGCGAGTTCCGCCCCTCGGCCGGCGTCGGCCGGAACGACGTGCTCTCGACGGACGGCCACGGCCCCGTCGAGCTCTCCCGAGCTGAGGTCGGCGTTCCGGGACCCGTCTCGCGACAGGAGCCGCACGGCCACGTCGGTGGGGTCGCCGGCGTCGGACTCACCGCGGCGTGGCAGCAGGGTCTCGGACACGACGAGGGAAGCACCCAGGTTGACGGTCCCCGTCTTCCTGACCGGCAGGTACAGGTCGAGGGCGCCGCTCCGCCGGGCTTCGGCGACCACGCCGCGGAAACGGCTCTCCAACTGCCGGGTGAAATCGCTGGCTTGACCCGTCGACGCACGGAACGGAACACGACTGAGAGCCTCGTCGAGAATCCGGCGAACGGCGTCCTCCGTGCCGTGGCGAAGGGGGAGGCGGGTCCAGTCGTCGGGCAGGATGATGCGGTAACCCGTGACGGGCGAGTCGACGGACACCAACTCTGTTGCCTCAGACGGCATTCGAGCGCTCCCGCCGGTTCAGGCACCAGATCCCAAGGAAGGTCGCCAGCGAAGCGACGACGGCGATCCACAGCGGCCGGCCGCCTCGGAAGGCGCTGCAGGCAGCCGCGTAGGAGAGGTACAGCCCGGCCGCCGACTTCACGTAGATGGCGTCGTACGACAGGAGCCGCCAGTCGGCGGAGCGGCGATGCAGGAGGAGCAGGAGAGGCGGGCTCAGCGCGAAGAGCGACCACTCCCAGGTCGGCAGGCCGACCACGGCGTCTCCCAGGAAGTCTTCGGTGGCCGGGCCGGCGAGAAGGCGTACACATGCGAGGGCGAGGACGACCTTCAGGACCGTGACCGACCGGTCGATGCGCTTCTGCGCACCATCGCGTCGTGTTCCGTCGACTTCCTGGCGGGTCATCGCACCCCCTCCGTCACCACTGACCGACCGGCGCTTCCATGCGCCCCTTCGCCTTGTCGTACTTTCCGCCCGAGACGTCGTCCCCGACTTTGTCGCCGAGGTCCAGAGCAGTTCCGACCGCCCATGATCCCTGCATTTCCCTCAGGTGGCGCTGCGCGTGGTGAGCGTTGCTCGACAGTGTCGTGTTGTCCGGGTAGGTGTCCCGCCACTTCCGGATGTCTTTCATCTGGCGGCTGACCTGTGCGTCCCCAAGGGCGCCGGCCGTCTCTCTCGCGTTCGTCAGGGGCAATTCGGCGTCGCGTACGGTGTCGGCCGCGCTCCTTCCCGCCGTTCGGTTCTCGCCCTCCATGCGCAGCCGCCGGGCTCTCGCCCTTTCGCGGTTCTTGCCGGAGGTTCCCCCTCGCTTGCGGCCGGCGCGCGCTGCTGCCCTACGAGCGCCGGCATTGGACGCGGCAGCCCGCGCCTTCGCGCCGTCGCGGGCCAGACCGGAGGCGGTCTCCCGGGAACTTCGCTGGAGCGCTTTGATCGCCTTGGCCGCCTTCAGCCCGTTGCGCGTCAGCTTGAGTGCCCCGATGTCCATGAGGACGTCGAACCATGAGCCGTTGCCGGTCACCGCCGTCGCCAGGTGGGACAGTGACACGGCGACGGTCAGACCGAGTGCGAGCCAGCCCGCCACGGGGATGAACATGGCCAGGATGCCCGCGGCCGTCGCCAGCCAGCTGAGGCGTTCGGTCCATGCCTGCAGCCAGTCGGCGTCGGCGATCCAGCCTTTCACGTCGCTCCAGAGGCTGTCCTTCATGTCGTCGTCGATGGACGACCGGATCTTTCCCGCGAAGTGACGGGCACGCTCCCGGTAATCACCCTCGACGGTGGCGAGCCTCTTCCGTGCGTCCTCCAGATCGTCCCGGGCGCGTTCAGCCGGCTGCTCGTCGTCGACGGTGTGCTGGGCCTTCTGGGCGCCCTCCAGAACTCTGTCCGCCCGCTTCTGCAGTTCCTCCAGTTCGTCGGCCCAGTCCGACAGATGGCCTTTGACCTCGCGGTAGCGGTCTTCGGCCTCGTCGAGTTTGCGGCCCAGTCCGCGGGCCTCCTCGCCCAGTCTCTCCGCGTACCGGCCTTTCAGGTTGTCGGCCTCGGCCATGGCATGGAGCGCCGCGGCCTGCGTGCGCAGGTACGTGGCGACCTTCCTCATGTGCCGGACCTGGTCGCGAATCCCCTCCGGGTCGCCGGGAACGGGATCACTTTCACGCAGTGGATGCCAGTCCTTGGGTCGTGCCACGGACGTCGTCTATCGCTTCCGCGCGCCGGCCTTCGCCAGGCTGTCCTCGAGCTTCTTGAAGGCGTCCCTCGTGCCTTCGACCATCTGGCCGACCGACTGCAGGGAGTCGAGCAGGCGTTCGCGGTTGTCGTCCCAGTTGTCGACGAAGTGGCTCATGGCCGCCGTCATCTCCGGGGCGCCGACCACCGACCTGACGTCGTCCTTCCAGTCGTCCAGAGCGGTGAACTCGTTGTGGATGGCCTTCAGTTGTTTCGCGGACGTGCTGAGCAGCGTGAAGTCCACGATTAGGTCTGGCATGCGGCAACCCCGTCCGTTGTGCGCCCGTGGCGTTGAGCCGGAGCCAGTGTGGCAGCGTGATCAACGCATACGTGCACATCAGCGGCGTGATGGACACTTTCGGGCGAATCCCGAGCGGGGTGAATCGTTCTTCCCCGTCTACAGCGACCAGCCCAGGACCGGGTCGGTCCTCTCGCCGCTTCGTGCGCCCACGCTCTCGACGTCGCGTTCCGCGATATCCAGGAGTTGGCTGCCCAGGTCGCGCAGGGCGCGGCCCGCGGCCAGCTCGTCGCCGATCTCCGGGACGTCCGTGTCCGCCGGGTTCCGGTGGGCGGCGCCGTGGCCGGTGAGGGTTGTCGTCCCGGTGTCGAGGGTGGCGCGTGCCTTCGTCGTTCCGTCCTCCTCGAAGAGGTAGAGGCGGGTCTTCCATTCCAGGGTGTGCGACATGACTGTCTCCTCCGCCGCGGGCGGCCCGGGATGTGCCGGTCGCTTCCGCCTCCACCGTCCGACTCCGGCGGACGCGGCGCACAGGGCCGAAGGTCCCGGGAACGTGCCGTAGGGCCCGGGTACCCCGGAAACCGACGCGGTGCCGGTCACGTTCCGGCGACCGGTTCCTCGGCCTCGACGGCGGCCGGCCGTGGACGCGTGTCGTCGACCCCGTACGACAGCTGGTCGACGACCGCGACCACTCCGCCGAGCCGGCTCGCCGCGCGTACCGCCACGTCCACGTCGCTGCGCCGCTCCAGCCGGCCGGTGAGGGTCACCACGCCGTCCTCGACGGTGACGGCGAGCGCCCGCGGTGTCAGCCAGAGCGCCGACCCGAGGACGTCCCTGCGCACCGCGCGCTCGATGGCGCCGTCGGTGCGCAGCACGGCCTGGAGCAGGTCGGCGCGGGTCACGATGCCGACGAGCCGCCCCTCGTCGTCCACCACCGGCAGCCGTCCGACGTCGTGCCCGGTCATCAGCCAGGACCCCTCCGTGACCGTGGCGCCCGCCTTTACGACGACCGCCGGGGCCGACATCACGTCGCCCGCGGTGCGGGCCCGCCGGCGCACCGGGCGCGGACGCGTCAGGTCCGACGTGGAGATCACGCCGATCACCCGGTCCTCCTCGTCCGTCACCGGCAGGGCGCCGACGCGGTGCTCCCCGAGCGCGCGGATCACGTCCCCGAGCGCGGTGCCGGGCGCGGCGGTGACCACGTCCGTGGTCATGACGGCGCCAACCTCGGTGATCTTCATTACTGCGTCTCCTCGTGCGGTGGGGTGCCTCCCGGCCTGGCGCGGTCGGTTCGTGTCGGGAGCGGTTGTTTCCAGCCTTCGGGCGCCGCCGCCCGGATCCCAGGGCCTCAGGGGCAGGTGAGCAGGGCCGAATGGCCTCTATGTCCTGGAGGTCTGTTTTTGTGGCTCGGTCTTGGCCGGAACCGTCGGGTGCGTGTCCCGGGTCCGGTGGGCCCTCCCCGCACCCGCCGCCCCCGGCGAGGCTGAGCGTCGACGGGGAACGCTCCGAGCGAGAGGTGCATGCCATGGAGTCGCCGGTAGTCGTCGGTGTCGACGGGTCCGCCGAGAGCCTCGCGGCCGCCGAATGGGCCGCCCGCGAAGCCGCGCGCCGTGGAGTCGCCCTGCGGCTGCTGCACGTACAGGGGCGGCACCCGGGGCAGGGCGGCGGTACGGACACCGCCACCACCGTCGATGGCCGCCTTGCGCCGCGGGTCCTGGAGCGTGCGGCGGAACGCGTCCACGCCGTCCTGCCGGACGTACGGGTGCACGAGGTGCAGGCCGACGGGCCCGCTGCCGTCGCCCTCGTGCGTGCCGCGGAGGACGCCGATCCGCTGGTGCTGGTCGCGCGGGCTCGGCCGGGTCGCCGGTCTGCTCACCGGTTCCGTCTCGCTCGGCGTCGTAGCACGGGCCACCCGTCCCGTCGTCCTCGTACGGCCGGACGCGGGCGGTGACGCGCGCCGGGACGTCGTGGTCGGGGTGGACGTCATCGAACCCTGCGACGAACTGCTCGCGTACGCCTTCGAGGCGGCCCGCCGGCGCCGCGCGCGACTGCGGGCCCTGCACGCCTGACGGCCCCCTGCGGCCTGCTCGCGGCGGACACGCCGGGACGGGGCTCCGTCCGCACGGTCGCAGGGCCGCCACCCCCCCTACGCCCCACGCCCGGAGGTCCCCGCGCCCGCGTTCCCCTGGTTGCATACGTCCGACCTGAGTAGATTTGGCGCCGAAGTCATGTTTTGCCCGCCGGACCGAGGGTGTGCCGCGCATCGCGGGACTTCCGGGCGAGGACCACATGTTCCAGCTGAGCGCGCCGATCGTCGCCACGTTCATCCTGTACGTGCTCGCCCTGATCGGGACGGGGATCCGGGCCTACACCCGCACGCACACCTTCGACGACTTCGCCCTCGGCGGCCGCCGCTTCGGCCCCTGGGTCGCCGCGCTGTCCGCGGGCGCCAGCGACATGTCCGGCTGGCTGTTCCTGGCGCTGCCCGGTGCCGTGTACGCGGCCGGGCTCGGCTCCGTGTGGCTCCCCGTGGGGCTCGTCGTCGGGACGTACCTGAACTGGCTGTTCGTCGCGCCGCGCCTGCGCACCTACACCGAACGCGCCGGGAACGCGGTGACCCTGTCCGGCTATCTCGAAGAGCGGTTCGAGGACCGCACCCGCATGCTGCGCCTGGTGTCCGCCGCGGTCACCCTCGTCTTCTTCACCGTGTACGTCGCCAGCGGTCTGGTGGCGGGCGGGCTGCTGTTCCAGACCGTCTTCGACCTGCGCTTCACCGTCGGCGTCACCCTCACCGGGCTGCTGATCGTCATCTACTCGTGCCTGGGCGGCTTCCTCGCGGTGAGTCTCACGCACGTGCTCCAGGCCTCGCTGATGCTGCTCGGCCTGGTCGTGCTGCCCGCCGTCGCGATCGCGCGCCTCGGCGGCTTCGGCGCCCTCGGGGGCGCCCTCGACGGCAGACAGCCCGCGCTGCGCGAGTTCAGCTCCCGCGTCGCGTACTCGGGAGGGGCGTGGTCGCCCGAGGGGCCGCTCGGGGTCGTGGCGATCGTGTCGCTGCTGACGTGGGGGCTAGGCTACTTCGGCCAGCCGCACATCCTGGCCCGCTTCATGAGCATCCGCAGCACCCGGGACGTTCCCGCGGCCCGCCGCATCGGCACCGGCTGGGCGATCCTCGTCCTCACCGGCGCCACCCTCGTGGGCCTGGCCGGCATCGGCGAGCTGACCCCGGCCCTGACCGACCCCGACACCGTGTACATCGCGCTCAGCCGCCTGCTGCTCGACCCATGGGTGGCCGGGATCGTGCTGGTCGCGGTGCTGGCCGCCGTCGTGTCCACCGCGGACAGCCAGCTGATGGTGTCCTCCGTGGCGCTCACCGAGGACTTCTACCGGGCGTTCCTCCACCGCAGGGCCCGCGACCGGACGCTGGTGTGGGTGGGGCGCGCCACCGTCGTCCTGGTCATCGTGGTGGCGTACGTGATCGCGCTGAGAGGCGGCGGGCTGCTGAACATCGTCGCCCAGGCCTGGGCCGGGTTCGGCGCCGCCTTCGGCCCGGTGGTGCTGCTCTCGCTGTACTGGCCCCGCATGACGTCGGCCGGCGCCATGGCGGGCATCGTCGCCGGCGCCGGCACGGTCCTCGCCTGGGACTCGGTCGACCCGCTGCTCGGCCCGCTCGAGACGAACGTCTACGAGATGGTCCCGGGCGTCGCCGCCGCCACGGTCGCCGCCCTCGTCTTCGGCCGGTACGTCGGACGGCCCCCGAAACGCGCCTTCTGGCGGATGCCCGGCGGCGGCACCAGCTCCGTGGTGCTCACGCCCTTCCTCACCCGCGCGCCCGTCGGCCTGGCCATGCTCGACACGGACCTGCGGTACGTGTGGGTGAACGAACCGCTCGCCCGGCTGATCCCCCTGGAGCAGCGCATCGGGCGGCGGCTCACCGAACTGCGGCCCACCCCCGAGTTCCGGCGCTTCGAGGAGCAGATGCGGCGCGTGCTGGACACCGGCGAGCCCGTCATGGACTTCGAGTTCCGCAGCCAGGACGAGGAGACCAGGGACGCCCGCGCCGTCTCCGTGTCCTTCTTCGGCGTGACCGACCGCCGCGACACCGTCGTCGGCGTCCTGTACATGGTCGTCGACGTCACCGAACGGTGGCGCGCCCAGAGCCGGCTCGCCCTGCTCAACGACGTCGGCGCCCGCATCGGCAGCACCCTCGACGTCCGCCGCACCGCGCAGGAACTCGCCGACGAGGCCGTGCCGCCGCTGGCCGACTTCGTCGCCGTGGACCTGCTGGACACCGTGATGCGCGGCGACGAACCCGCGCCCGGACCGGTCGGCCTGTCCCCGGTCATCCGCCGCGCCGGGCAGTCGTCGGCGCGCGAGGGCGGCTGCGGCGGCAGCCTCGCCCTCGGCGAGGCCGTCCGGCGTGCCCCCTCCTCGCCCGTCACCCGCTGCCTGCTGGAGAGCCGCACCCTCGTGGAACGCACCCTCGACCGCGCGACCAGCCCCTGGGTCACCGAGGACCCCTCGATCGGCGCGTCCATCCTCGAGTACGGCTACAGCTCCCTGATGGTCGTGCCGGTCCGGGCCCGCGGCGTCACCCTCGGCGTGGCGACCTTCGCCCGCACCGAGGGATCCGGCCCGTTCCTCGACGACGACGTGCGGCTCGCCGAGGAGATCGTCTCCCGCGCCGCCGTGGCCATGGACAACGCCCGCCGCTACACCCGCGAGCGCACGGCCGCCCGCGCCATGCAGCAGGCGCTGCTGCCCCAGGGCCTCACCGGCGGGTCCGCGGTGGACGTGGCGTCCTGGTACCAGCCGGCCGACGCCCCGAACGGCGTCGGCGGCGACTGGTTCGACGTCATCCCGCTGTCCGGCGCCCGGGTCGCGCTGGTCGTCGGCGACGTCGTCGGGCACGGCATGGACGCCGCCGCGACGATGGGACGCCTGCGGACCGCGGTGCGCACCCTCGCCAACCTCGACATGCCGCCGGACGAGCTGCTCGCCCACCTCGACGACCTGGTCATCGGGCTGATGGGCGCCCACGACGACCACGAACCCGCCGCCGCGGGCGCCGCCTTCCTCGGCGCGACCTGCCTGTACGCCGTGTACGACCCGGTCAGCGGGCGGTGCTCGATGGCCCGCGCGGGCCATCTCCCGCCCGTCCTCGTCACCCCGGACGGCACGGCCGAGGTCCTCGACCTGCCCGCCGGGCCTCCGCTGGGGCTCGGATACCTGACGTTCGAGTCGCGCGAGCGGGACCTGGCCGAGGGCAGCCTGCTGGCGTTCTACACCGACGGTCTCGTCGAGACCCCGGACCAGGACATCGACGAGGGGATCGCCCGGCTGGGCGCCGCCCTCGCCGTACCCCGCCCNNGCGGACCGGGTCGCCTCCTGGGACCTGCCCAGCGACCCGGAGGCGGTCGGCACCGCCCGCACGGCCGCCGTACGGCAGCTGACGGAGTGGGGCCTGGACGACCTGGCGTTCACCACGGAACTCATCGTCAGTGAACTCGTCACCAACGCGATCCGGCACGCGTCGGGCCCGGTGTCGCTGCGGCTGATCCGTGACCGCGGCCTCATCTGCGAGGTCGCCGACGGCAGCGGGACCTCACCGCGCCCGCGCCACGCCCGCACCACGGACGAGGGCGGCCGCGGCCTGATGATCGTCGCCCAGCTCGCCCACCGCTGGGGGACCCGCCACACCTCCACCGGCAAGATCATCTGGACCGAGCAGCCGTTCGTCGCGGAGCCGTGAGACGGGCCCCCGAC
>MUNG01000236.1 GCA_002154585.1 Streptomyces pseudogriseolus | reverse complement strand
CGGCCCGGTTCGCGTCGGGGGTCCGCCACGGCGTTCGGGCCGGCGTGGGACGAGGCGCGTGGTACGAACTGCCCTGCGGAATACGGCAGGATGAGCGACGGTGCCCCCGCAGGTCAACGCGGGTGCGGCACCGGTGGATCCCGTATACCTCGAGCAGGTGACTTCACGTGACACGACTTCACATACGGCTCTCGGCCCAGGAGAGGCGGCCGTCGGCCCAGGGGTGCGCGGGGGGTGCGCGGTGACCCGCTCCCTCACCGTGGACGATCTGGTGCAGGCCGGTATCGCCCTCGCCGCCGGACTGCTGGCGGCGTTCCTGCTCCGCATGCTGCTGCGCTGGCTGGGTCGGCACGCCGAGCGCACCGCCTGGCGCGGCGACGACATCATGGTGCAGGCGCTGAGCACGGTGGTCCCGTGGGCCGCCATGGCCGGCGGCGCGGCCTCCGCGGCGGCGGCGCTGCCGCTGACGCGCACCGTGCAGCACACGACCAACCAGACGCTGACCCTGCTGGTGATCTTCGTCGCGACGGTGGCGACCGCCCGGGTGGTGGCGGATCTGGTCCGCTCGGTCACCCAGTCGCGGTCCGGCGTGGCCGGGTCCGCGACGATCTTCGTGAACATCACCCGGATCGTGGTCCTGGCGATCGGTTTCCTCGTCGGGCTCCAGACGATGGGCATCTCCATCGCCCCGCTGCTCACCGCCCTCGGCGTGGGCGGTCTGGCGGTCGCGCTGGCGCTCCAGGACACGCTCGCGAACCTCTTCGCGGGCATCCACATCCTCGCCTCCAAGACCGTGCAGCCGGGCGACTACATCCGCCTGAGCAGCGGCGAGGAGGGTTACGTCGAGGACATCAACTGGCGCCAGACGACCGTCCGTGAGCTGTCGAACAACCTGGTGGTCATTCCCAACGGCCAGCTCGCCAAGACGAACATGACCAACTTCATGCGGCCCCAGCAGCAGCTGACCATCCTGGTCCAGGCCGGCGTGTCGTACGACAGCGACCTGGAGCACGTGGAGCGGGTGACGAAGGAGGTCGTCGCCGATGTGATGACCGAGATCACCGGGGCGGTGCCGGAGCACGAGCCGGCGGTGCGGTTCCACACCTTCGGCGACTCGCGCATCGGGTTCACCGTGATCCTGGGCGTGGCCGAGTTCAGCGACCAGTACCGGATCAAGCACGAGTTCATCAAGCGGCTGCACCGGCGCTACCGCGAGGAGGGCATCCGCATCCCGTCCCCCGCGCGCACGGTCGCCCTCCAGCAGGGCACGGTGCTGATCCCGTCCCAGCGGGACGCGTCGGCGGCGCCGGACGACATGACCACGGGCCGGCCGGTCTGACGGCGGCGGGCCGGTCCGACGGCGGCGGGCCGGTCCGACGGCGGCGGGCCGCGGCGGCCGCGAGGCGCTGCGGCCCGGCGTGCGGGGCCCCGCGACGGGTGTTCCCGGACAACTCGGCGTGGACCCCTGTCGAGCACGGGCCCGTCACAAGATATCTTGATGTCGAGCAATGTTGCAGACGTGGAGCGGAGCACCCGGTGACTGACTCGACCATCATCTATACGCACACTGACGAGGCCCCGGCCCTGGCGACGTATTCCTTCCTGCCGGTGGTCCAGGCGTACGCCTCGCAGGCGGGTGTCGCCGTGGAGACGCGGGACATCTCGCTGGCCGGGCGCATCATCGCCGTGTTCCCGGAGTACCTCACCGAGGACCAGCGCATCCCGGACGCCCTCGCCGAGCTCGGTGAGCTGGCGAAGACGCCCGCGGCCAACATCATCAAGCTGCCGAACATCTCGGCGTCCATCCCGCAGCTCAAGGCCGCCGTCGCCGAGCTTCAGGCCAAGGGCTACGCGCTGCCGGACTACCCGGACGACCCGAAGACCGACGAGGAGCGGGAGATCCAGGCCCGCTACGACAAGGTCAAGGGCTCGGCCGTGAACCCGGTCCTGCGCGAGGGCAACTCCGACCGCCGCGCCCCCGCCTCGGTGAAGAACTACGCCAAGGCCCACCCGCACCGCATGGGCGCCTGGACCGCCGAGTCCAAGACCAACGTGGCCACGATGGGCCAGGACGACTTCCGCTCCACCGAGAAGTCCGTCGTGATCGCCGAGGACGGCGCGCTGCGCATCGAGCTCAAGGGCGACGACGGCTCCACCACCGTGCTGCGCGAGTCGGTGCCGGTCCTCAAGGGCGAGGTCGTCGACGCCTCCGTGATGCGCGTCGCCGCGCTGCGCGAGTTCCTCACCGCGCAGGTCGCCCGCGCCAAGCAGGAGGGCGTGCTGTTCTCCGTGCACCTGAAGGCCACGATGATGAAGGTCTCCGACCCGATCATCTTCGGTCACGTGGTGCGCGCCTTCTTCCCGAAGACGTTCGCGCAGTACGGCGACAAGCTGGCCGCCGCCGGTCTCACCCCGAACGACGGTCTGGGCGGCATCTACAAGGGCCTGGAGAACCTGCCCGAGGGCGCCGAGATCAAGGCGTCCTTCGACGCCGAGCTCGCCGAGGGCCCGGAGCTGGCGATGGTCGACTCCGACAAGGGCATCACCAACCTGCACGTCCCCTCGGACGTCATCGTGGACGCCTCCATGCCGGCCATGATCCGCACCTCCGGCCACATGTGGGGCCCCGACGGCCAGGAGGCCGACACCCTCGCGGTGCTCCCGGACTCCTCCTACGCCGGCGTCTACCAGGCCGTGATCGACGACTGCCGCGCCCACGGCGCCTACGACCCGTCGACGATGGGCTCGGTCCCGAACGTGGGTCTGATGGCGCAGAAGGCCGAGGAGTACGGCAGCCACGACAAGACCTTCGAGATCCCCGTCACCGGCACGGTCCGCCTGGTCGACCGGAACGGCGACGCCGTCATCGAGCAGGCCGTGTCCGCCGGTGACATCTTCCGCGCCTGCCAGACCAAGGACGCGCCGATCCGCGACTGGGTGAAGCTGGCCGTCACCCGCGCCCGCGCCACCGGCGACCCGGCCGTCTTCTGGCTGGACGAGACCCGCGCGCACGACGCCAACCTGATCGCCAAGGTGAAGGCCTACCTGCCGGAGCACGACACCGAGGGCCTGGACATCCAGATCCTCAACCCGGTCGAGGCGACCAAGCTGTCGGTGGAGCGCATCCGCCGCGGCGAGAACACCATCTCGGTCACCGGCAACGTGCTGCGCGACTACCTGACCGACCTGTTCCCGATCCTGGAGCTGGGTACCAGCGCCAAGATGCTGTCGGTGGTGCCGCTGATGGCGGGCGGCGGCCTCTTCGAGACGGGCGCGGGCGGCTCGGCGCCGAAGCACGTGCAGCAGCTGGTCAAGGAGAACTACCTGCGCTGGGACTCCCTCGGTGAGTTCTTCGCGCTGGTGCCGTCGCTGGAGCACTACGCGACGACGACCGGCAACGGCCGTGCCAAGGTGCTCGCCGACGCCCTCGACCGCGCCACGGCGACCTTCCTCAACGAGGACAAGTCCCCGACCCGTCGCGTCGGCGGCATCGACAACCGCGGCAGCCACTTCTACCTGTCCCTGTACTGGGCGCAGGAGCTGGCCGCGCAGACCGAGGACGCGGACCTGGCGAAGGCGTTCGCGCCGCTCGCCGAGACCCTCGCGGCCAACGAGGCGAAGATTGTCGAGGAGCTGGCCGCCGTCCAGGGCAAGCCGGCCGACATCGACGGCTACTACCAGCCCGACCCGGCGAAGGCTTCCGCGGTCATGCGCCCGTCCACCACGTGGAACGAGCTGCTGGCGTCCCTGAGCTGACCTGACGCCTCCCGCACTCCGCCCCGGCCGGCCACGCGCCCGGCCGGGGCGGAGTCGTGTCCAGGGCTCGACGCGGGGGCTGCGGGGCCGTTGTCAGTGGCGTGTGGCACCTTGATCGTCGTACACAACCGACAGCACCTTTGGAGCAGCGCATGACCGTCGTGCCGCCCTCGTTCGACCTCCTCCCCGGCGACCCCGCCTCCCCTGTGATCCTGCATGTGCCGCACTCGGCGCGGGAGATACCGGGGGACGTACGGTCCGGGATCGTCCTGGACGACGCCGCGCTGGAGCGGGAGCTGGACCACATCACCGACGCGCACACCGCGGCGATCGCCGAGCAGGCGGCTTGGGCGGCGGGGGTCACACCGTGGCGGTTCGTGAACCGGCTGTCGCGGCTGGTCGTGGACCCGGAGCGGTTCCCGGACGAGCGGGAGGAGATGCTGGCCGTCGGTATGGGCGCGGTCTACACGCGGACGACGCACAAGGACGTGCTGCGCCCCGACGGCTTCGACGCGGGCCCGCTGATCGAGCGGTACTTCCACCCGTACGCGCGGGCGATGGAGGAGGCGGTGACGGACCGGCTCGCGGCGACGGGGCGGTGCGTGATCGTCGACGTCCACTCGTACCCGACGGCCGCGCTGCCCTACGAGCTCCACGGCGCCGGCCCGCGCCCGCCGGTGTGCCTCGGCACCGACGCCTTCCACACCCCGCCTGCCTTGCTCACGGCGGCCCGCGAGGCGTTCGCCGCGTGCGGGGAGACAGGGCTCGACAGCCCGTTCGCCGGCACGTACGTACCGCTGACGTACTACGGCAGGCGGGCGGAGGTCACGGCCCTGATGGTGGAGATCCGCCGCGACACCTACATGACGGAACCGGGCGGCCCGTCCCACGAAGGGGTGACCCGCTTGGCGTCGGCTTTGGCGTCGCTGATCGACGCGGTGTGAGGCGGGCGCGTCCCTCAGGCCCGCAGCCACTCCGTCATGACCGTCTCCTCCGGTGTGTGCAGGCGGAGGGCGAAGGGGCCGTGCGGTGGTGCCGGGGCCGTGAAGCGGCCCATGTCGTCGGTGGTGAGCGGGGTGGCCGGGCCGGAGGCCGTGAGGAGGTCGATGCGGGCGGGGGCCGGGGGGAGGACCTGGCCGATCAGGCCCTCCTCGGTCAGCTCGACGTCCAGCGTCACCTCGCCCGCGCTGAACGTCAGCATCCGCGGGGCCGCCGCCGCGCCCCGCACCGGAAGCGCGTCGAGGAGCGAGTCGAAGGTCAGCTCGGCGACCCGCGCCTCCAGGTCGCGGAGCGCGAACGCGTCCACCGCGGCCTGGAGCAGTGCCGGGGGCACCGGGTCCAGGAGGGACGCGGCCTGCCGCAGCTCCTCCTCGAGCAGTTCCTCCTCGACGCCCGGACCGTCGCCGGAGTCCGTACCGTCGCCGAAGCCCGTGCCGTCGTCGATGTCGTCGTTCATGCCGTCCCCCGTGCCTCCAGCCGGGCCCGCAGCCGGCGCAGACAGCGCTGGCGCATCGGCCCGATACTGCCCACCGCGATGTCGAGCGCGGCGGACACCTCCTGATAACTGGGCGGCGGCGAGGAGATCAGCACGCGCAGCAACTGCCTGCACCGCTCGCCCAGTTCCTCGAACGCCTGCCACAGCCGCCGCACCCGCTCCCCGTGGGCGGCGGCCTCCTCGGTCTCCAGCAGCGCCTGTTCGGGCGCGCCGTCCTCGCTGACCGTGTCGAGCACCTGCGGGTCGTCGGTCAGGACCAGCCGCCGCGCCTGACGATGCACCTTCAGGCACTCGTGGCGGGCGGTGCTGGCCAGCCAGGAGCCCGCCTTCTCCGGCTCGCGCAGCCGGTCCAGGTGCTGGGTGAAGCGGAACCAGACGGTCTGGTACACCTCGTGGGCGTCGGCGTCGGACAGCCGGTGCGCCCGCACCACGGACCAGACCAGCGGGCCCAGGCCCTCCACGATCGCCTTCCAGGCCGCCGCGTCACCGTCGACAGCGGACCGGACCAACGCGCCGACTTCCGAACGCTCCACGGTGCCACCCCTCGTGTACGGCACGTCATGGTACGCCGCGGAGGGGACGGTTCCGTTCATCGTGGTCGCGCGGTGGGCGCCGGGGGGACGCGCACGGGGCGCCAGGTGGGCGGCAG
This sequence comes from Streptomyces pseudogriseolus, assembly GCA_002154585.1. Classification (GTDB taxonomy): domain Bacteria; phylum Actinomycetota; class Actinomycetes; order Streptomycetales; family Streptomycetaceae; genus Streptomyces; species Streptomyces pseudogriseolus. The sequence continues at coordinate 47,099 of MUNG01000236.1, read as the reverse complement.
CAGTGCCGGCCTGTGCGCCCCGCGCACGTCCACGAACTCGTCGACGTCGTCGAGCAGTTCACGCCGGGCCGCACGCGGGTCGCGCACACCGCGCGCCGTCATGTGCGCGGCGATCATGCCCACCGCGACGGGGGCGGCGAACGAGGTGCCGCTCCACTGGGCGAGCCCCTCGAACATCACCTGGTCCGGCTTGGCGGAAGCGCCGTCCTCGCTCAACACGCCCGTGTGACGCGGGTGATGGCAGGTGCAGGGGTAGCTGAAGCCGTAGCGGCAGGTGTCGTACGTGGAGTGCTGGTACACGTAGGGGACGGGTGTCCCGAACCCGGTGAGGGCGCTGGTCAGCCGCTCGCCGGGGGCGTACGCCTTCACCCAGCCGCCGTGGTTGGTGAAGCAGGCGCCGGACGCGCCGTCCGCGCGCAGCGCGCCGACCGACAGCACGGCGTCCTCGTAGCCGGGCAGGTCGGCGTAGGCGGCGGGCCAGAACGGTGTCGCACTGGCGTTGTTGCCCGCGGCGGCGACCAGCAGCGTGTGCTGCCCGCGCAGTTCGCGCATGAAGGCGTCGACGCCGAGGAGGCCGTCGGTGCGGCCGTTCGTCGTGCCGGCGGAGAGGCTGAGGACGTCGGGCCAGCCGCCCGCGTCGACGGCGTCGAAGAGCTTCTCGCCGAACTCGTGCTCCAGCACCGCCCCCGCGTCGTTGAGGGCGTTGCTGACGGTGATGTCGGTGTGCGGGGCGACGGCGGCGACCAGCCCGGCGATGAACGTGCCGTGTCCGCAGTACTGCTGGAGGATGCCGTCGTCGTCGCACTCGGCGACCTGGGCGTCCCCCTGGGTGCGGGCGAGCGGCGGGTAGTCGCGGTAGTCGTGCATCAGGCCGGTGTCGACGACCAAGACCCGGGCGGCGTCCCCGCCGGGTTCGCCGTCGGCCTCGGCGACGGCCGGGTTGGGCCAGGCGTCGCGCGACACGGGCACCGGCTCGTCGCCGGGGCAGGCGTTGACGGCGATGTGCACCACGTGGTTGCGGCTGACCATGCGGCGTCCGGTGCGGCCCTCCACCGCGGCGAGCGCGCGCAGCGCGCCCGTGACGGCCGGGTCGCCTGCGGCGTCGCCCTCGCCGGGGTCGGACACCTGGATGCGGACCACGCCGGAGCGGTCGCCGGCGGGGCCGAGGCGGCGGACGCGGTCCGGGACGCCGGCGGCGAAGGTCCGGAAGTGCCCGCGCACGGTGTCCTCGACGACCTGCGCCTCCTCCCCCTCGCGGGCGAGGACGACGCCCTTCTCGTAGAGGAACTCGCCCGCGTCGTCGGGTCCCACGGCCAGCGGGACGTCGGGCATGGAGCGCTGGATCTGCCGGTACTGCTCATGGAAGCGACGAGGTGGCATGGCGAGTCCTCCACTTGGGGCGACGGGGCCTGGGCCGCGGAGCTTTCGTGAAGAAGAGCCCCAGGACGGCCCTCTGATACAACGCCGCATCTGTGAGGTGTGGTTGAAGGCCACTACCATCGTGGAGGTGACAGCGGGAAGCGACGCGGTGCAGGACCTCCTTCCGCTGGTGTTCGCCGCCCCGAACGAGGCGCTGACGCAGGCCGAGGCCGTGCTGCGCCGCCGTCCCACTCCCCTGCACGCCTCCGTCGCCCATCAGGTGATCGGCATCTGGCAGCGCGACTTCGGGGACACGCGGCTCGCCCTGCGGCATCTGCGGCGGGCGCGGGACTGGGCGGCGCGGGCGGGTTCGGCGGACCGGGAGGCGGACGTCCTCGCCACGCTCGGGGTCGCGTTGGTGCACTCGGGGCGCACACGGCAGGGGCTGGACGCCCTGGGCCGGGGCGTGCGGCGCGGCACCGGCCACACCCGGGCCCGGGTGCTGTTCCGGCGGGCGTACGCGTGGTGGGTGCTGGGCCATCACAAGGAGGCCCTGGAGGACGTGAGGCGGGCCGTCCCGGTGCTGCGGCACGCGGGGGACGTGATCTGGACGGCGCGGGCGCTGACCCTGCGGGCGACGGTGCATCTGGCGCTGGGCGCGGTGGAGCGGGCGGAGGCGGACTTCGCGTCGGCGGAGGACCTGTGGGCGGTCACGGACCAGGAACACGACAAGGCGGACGCGGTGGAGAGCCGCGGGCTGGCCGCGTTCCGCTCCGGTGACGTGCCGGCGGCGCTGCGGCTGCTGGACGAGGCGGAGGAGCGGTACGCGAAGCTGGGCACGCCGACGTTCATGCTGAGCATCCGGCGGTGCGAGGTGCTGATGGCGGCCGGTCTGGCGGCGGAGGCGCTGGCCGAGGCGGACACGGCGATCGCCGAACTGGACTCCATCGGCGGGCAGTCGACGCGCAAGGCGGAGCTGCTGCTGGCGGCGGCGCGGGCCGCCCGGCAGGCCGACGACCCGGCGACGGCGACGGCGCGGGCGGAACTGGCCGTGCGGCTGTTCGCGGGGCAGCGGCGCACCTGGTGGGAGGCGCAGGCCCGGCTGGTGCTGATCGGCGCCCGGCACGCGGCCGGGAAGGGCTCCGGGAAGCTGGTCGCGGACGCGGCGGCGGTGGCGGGAACGCTGGCCGGGCTGGGCGCGCCGGCCGCCCCGGAGGCGTTCCTGCTGGCCGGGCGGATCGCGCTGGACCTGGGCCGGCCGGCGGACGCCGAGCCGTATCTGGCGGTGGCCGCGCGCAGCCGGCACAACGGGCCGCCGCTCGCGCGGATGACGGGCTGGGCCGCGCAGGCGCTGCGCGCGCGGGCGGCCGGCTCGACGCGGGGCGTGCTGGAGGCGTGCCGGCGCGGGCTGGACGTGCTGGACGACCACCGGATGACGCTGGGCGCGTCGGAGCTGCGGGCGCGGGCCACGGCGCAGGGCGCGGAACTGGCGGCGCTGGCGCAGCAGGCGGCGCTGCGGTCGGGCGGGCCGCGGCGGCTGCTGGTGTGGAGCGAGCGCTGGCGGGCGACGGCGCTGTCCGCGCCGCCGACCCGGCCTCCCGCCGACCCGGAGCTGCTGAGCCACATGACCGCCTACCGGGAGATCGCGGCCCGCGCCGAGGAGGCCCGGATGGAGGGCAGGCCGGTGCCGGCGCTGGAGCGGGAGCAGCGCCGCCTGGAGCGGGCGATCCGCTCCCGCACCCTGCACATGCGGGGCGAGGCGCACGGCGACGACGCCCGCTTCGACGCCGGCCGCCTCCTGGAGCGACTGGGCGACGGCGTGCGGCTGGTGGAGCTGGCGGTGGTCGACGGGCGGGTGCAGGTGCTGCTGTGCGGGCAGGGCCGGGTGCGCCGGTTCGAGGCGGGGCTGCTGGCGGCGGCCGAGGCGGAGGCCGAGCATGTGCAGGCGGGGCTGCGGCGGCTCGCCCATCCGGGGGCGCAGGCGCGGCTGCCGGTGGTGGAGGCGGCGGGCCGCCGTCTGGAGGAGCTGCTGCTGGGGCCCGCCGCGGCGCACCTCGGCGAGGGGCCGGTGGTGATCGTGCCGCCGGGGCGGCTGCACCGGGTGCCGTGGGCGCTGCTGCCGTCGCTGCGGGAACGGGTCGTCAGCGTGTCGCCGTCGGCCAGCAGTTGGCTGCGTGCCCGGGAGACGCGTCCGCCGCGCGGCGGGCGCAAGGTGCTGGTGCGCGGCCCGGGTCTGGCGACGGGCGGCGCGGAGGTGACCCGGCTGGCCGCCCGCTACAGCGGGGCGACGGTGCTGGAGCACGGGGAGGCGTCGGTGCCGCGGGTGCTCGCGGAACTGGACGGGGCGGGTCTCGCGCACATCGCGGCGCACGGCACGTTCCGCACGGACGGCCCGATGTTCTCCTCGCTGCGGATGGCCGACGGCCCGCTGATCGTGCACGACTTCGAACGGCTCGGCCGCAGCCCGTACCGCATCATCCTGTCCTGCTGCGACACGGCCCGCTTCGCCACGGTCGGCGCGGACGAACTGCTGGGTCTGGTCACGGCGTTGCTGCCGCTGGGCACGGCGGGCGTGGTGGCGTGCAGCGCCCCGGTCAACGACGCGGCGGTGGTCCCGCTGATGCTCGCCCTGCACGAGGGCCTGGCCGCGGGGCTCCCGCTCCCGGAGGCGCTGCGCGACGCACGGGCGGCCCTCCCCCCGGACCCGCTGCACCGGGCGACGGGCTGGGCCTTCACGGCGTTCGGGGCGGCCTGACGGGCGGCGTGCCGGGCGGACCGGCCACCCCGACACGAGCGGAGTGAGTACTCACTCATTGACGGAGTGAGTACTCACTCCGTACGCTGTGCCCATGACAGCAGTCAAGAAGGAACCCACCGCACCCGCGCGTCGCCGCGCTCCCGGCATGTCACCGGAGCAGCGGCGGGCGATGATCGTCCAGGCCGCGCTTCCCCTGCTCACCGAGTACGGCTCCGCCGTGACGACCGCGAAGATCGCCCGCGCGGCGGGCATCGGCGAGGGCACGATCTTCCGGGTCTTCGCCGACAAGGAGGAGCTGTTGCAGGCGTGCGTCGCCGAGGCCCTCTCCCCCGACCACGCCGTACGCGAACTCGACGCGATCGACGTGTCCCAGCCGCTGCCCGACCGGCTCGCGGAGGCGGCCGAGGCGCTCCAGGCGCACATGGACCGGCTCGGCGCGATCATGGGCTCCCTGGGGCATCACGGCGGCAAGCACCCCGGCACGGTGCGCGGCGCCGGCCGCGAGGAGTCGACCTCCCGCGTCCGCGCGGCCCTCGCGGACCTGCTGGAGCCCGAGAAGGACGCCCTGCGCCGGCCGCCGGAGCAGATCGCGGCCCTGTTCATCGGGCTGCTCTTCACCCAGCCGCGCACGGACGGCGAACCCGACCTCACCCCACGCGAGCTGGTGGAGGTCTTCCTCGGCGGGGCGCTCACCGGGAGCGCGTCGTGAGCGCCCGGGCGAGGCGGTCGGGGACCACGGCGGTGGCCGTGGCGGTCGCACTGGTCATATGGGCGGTCGCCGATCCCGTGCTGGGCCACCGGCTCCGCATGACCGACGGCGGGGACACGATGACCGTGGGGGCCGCGGCCGTCACGGTCGCCTCCCTCCTCGCGTCCCTCGCCGCCTGGGCGTTACTGGCCGCACTGGAGCGGTTCGCCCCGGGGCGTGCACGAGCGGTCTGGACGGGCGTGGCCGTCGCCGTCCTGGCCGTGTCCCTCCTGCCGTTGGCCGGCGACGGCATGGACGGCGGCACCCGGGTCACGCTGGCGCTCATGCATCTGGCCGTGGGGGCCGTGCTGATCGCGGGGCTGGCCGGCGGGTCCCGCGCCGGGCGTCCGGCGCGGGAGGGCCCTCACTCGTAGCGTGAGCGCAGCGACTCGCGCTCCGTCTCCTCGATCTGTTCGAGCGTCAGGCCCGGCAGGTTCAGCTGGGCCAGCGTCACCTGGGCGCTGCTCGGCTGGGCGTCGGCGGGCAGCCAGCGGTCCGGCTGCCAGGCGTTGCCGCGCATCAGCGACTTGGGGCAGTGCGGGTAGGCCTGTTCGACCCGCACCACGATCGCGGAGACCGGCGGCTTGCCCACGGCGGTCAGCCGGCCGAGCAGTTCGGGGCGGGCCGAGACGAAGGCACGGCCGTTGACGCGGAGCGTGGTGGTGCGGCCGGGGACGGCGAAGAGCAGACCGACCCGGCCGGTCTCCACCACGTTGTGCAGGGTGTCGAGCCGCTTGTTGCCCGTCGCGTCGGGGATCGCCAGCGTCCGGTCGTCCAGCACCGCCACGAACCCGGGCGGCCCCCCGCGCGGGGTGACGTCCGCCCGGCCCTCGGCGTCCGTGCTGCCGATGAACACCAGGGAGGCGCAGCCGATCAGCGCCCGGGTCTCCTCGGTGAGATGGTCGGTCTCCTTGCGGACCGCGTTCGCGTTCGGCTCCGGGTACAGCTCGCGCAGCTGTTCCGTGCTGGTGAGGGCGTCCGCCCGCAGGGCCTCGAAGAGCAGGCCGGCGGTGGTCCCCGTGTCGGTCGTCATACGCATGACCCTAGAAGACGCATCCGGTCCCGCACAGGGGGCCGCTGGGAGGTGCCCTGCGCCCGCACGGCATGCGTCAGGGGGCCCGCCGGCTGCCGACGGGCCCCCTGTCCTCGCATCGTCGGGACGACAGGATTTGAACCTGCGACCCCTTGACCCCCAGTCAAGTGCGCTACCAAGCTGCGCCACGTCCCGATGCGACTCTCGCGGCGAACCGCGTGATCTCGCAGGTCAACCCTACCGTATGCGGAGCGGAGGGTGAGCCGGGTGCACGGACGGGGCGATCGCCCGATTGTCCTGTCAAATGGTTGACAGGACACCGGGCCGGGCCCGAAGGTGGGCGGGCAGAACAGGACCCGGCCGGAGAGAGGCAGTCATGGTGGATGCGCTGGGCGTCGCCGTCGTCGGATTCGGCTGGATGGGGCGGGTGCACACCCAGGCGTACGCGCGGGTGGTGCACCACTTCCCCGGACTGCCGCTGCGCCCGGAGCCGGTCGTGGTCGCCGAGGAGGTCCCGGGGCGCGCGGAGGAAGCCGCCGCGCAGTACGGGTTCGCCTCGACCACCCGCGACTGGCGTGACGTGGCCGCCGACCCCCGCGTGCGCGCGGTCAGCATCACCGCGCCGAACTTCCTGCACCGCGAGATCGGCGTGGCCATGGCCGAGGCCGGCAAGCACATCTGGATCGAGAAGCCGGTCGGACTGACCGCCGAGGACGCGCGGGCGGTCGCGGACGCGGTCGCCAAGGCCGGCGTCCAGGGCGCGGTCGGCTTCAACTACCGCAACGCGCCCGCCGTGGAGGCCGCCCGCGACCTGATCGCCTCCGGCGGGATCGGCCGGGTCACGCACGCCCGCGTCCGGCTGTTCAGCGACTACGCGGCCCACCCCGAAGGCGCGCTGACCTGGCGTTACGAGCGGGAGCGGGGCGGCAGCGGGGTGCTGGGCGACCTGGCCTCGCACGGCGCCGACCTGGCGCGTTTCCTGCTCGGCGACATCACCTCGCTGAGCGCCGACACGGCCGTCTTCCTGCCCGAGCGGGCCCGCCCGACCGGCGCCACCGCCGGCCACTCCCGGGCGAGCGGCGGCGAGATGGGCGCGGTGGAGAACGAGGACTACGTGAACTGCCTGCTGCGGTTCGCGTCCGGCGCGCGCGGCGTGCTGGAGGCCTGCCGGGTCTCCGTGGGCGAGCAGAACAACTACGGCTTCGAGGTGCACGGCACCGAGGGTGCGGTGTTCTGGGACTTCCGCCGGATGAACGAACTGGGCGTCAGCCGCGGCACCGGCTACCAGGACCAGCCGGTCAGCACGGTGTACGTCGGGCCGGGCGACGGCGAGTTCGGCGCGTTCCAGCCGGGCGCGGCCAACGCCATGGGCTACGACGACCTGAAGGTGATCGAGGCGTACCGCTTTCTGCGGTCGGTCGCCGAGGGCGTCCCGTACGGCGCCACCCTCGCGGACGCGGTGCGCAGCGCGACGGTGCTGGACGCGATGGCGCGGTCGGCCGAGGAGCGGGCGTGGGTGACGGTGGACGCGCCCGCGTGACGTCCCCGGCCCCGTCCTGCCCTCAGCTCGCCGCCTCCGCGTCCTCCCTGCGTCCGAGCCACACCTTGACCGGGACCAGGACCAGCCACCACCACATGGCGGGCGGCCCCACCAGCAGGGCCAGCGGAATGGTCACCACGAACACCACGACCGTGACGCCCGCGTCGACGGCGTAGAGGTTCTCGTTGCGCAGGGGCTCGGTGCCGCCGTGAAGCCAGGGGCGGCGGGCGACGACGGCGGCGAGGGCGAGGTGGACGGCGCCGAGGGAGGCCACCGCCGCCGAGTAGACGACGACGGAGACGCGCTGGTCGCCGTACTCGGAGACCAGGGCGGTGGGGAACGGCAGCAGGGCGGCGAGGCCCAGGCCGAGGACGGTCAGCCCGATCACGTCGGCGTCCACCAGCCGCACCCGGTGGAAGATCGCCCGGTGGTCGCGCCAGAACCCGGCCAGCACGGCGAAGCTGAGCGCGTAGGCGCCCAGGTTGGGCAGGACGTCGCCGAGCGCCTCGTGGAACCCCGCGTCGTTCAGCCCCGGCGGTACGTCGATGTCCAGGACCAGCAGGGTGACGGCGATGGCGAAGACGCCGTCGGACAGCGCCACCAGCCGTTCCGGCCCGCCTTCCGTGGTGGGTTTCCTCATGCGCCCGACGGTAGGCGGGGCCGGCCGGGCGCGGGGCGTCCCACGCCAGGCGGGTCACCCGGCCACGACGGGGGCGGGCATGTTGTACGGCGTGACCACCTGGATCGCGGACGGCAGGGTCGGTCCGGCGGGCGGCAGCGCGCCGTGCGCGCGCATCACCAGGTGGCACGCCTCGCGCAGGTCGTGACGCAGGTCGTGGTGGAGGACGGCGGACAGTCTCAGCTCGCGCAGCAGCCGGGTGTTGTCGTGGTCGAGGTCGTGGGCGATGAACACGGCGCACTCGCGTCCGGCGTCCTCGAAGGCGCGCAGGGTGGCGATGTTGCCGCCGCCGATCGAGTAGACCGCGCGGATCTCCGGGTCGCGTTCCAGGGCGGCGCGGACCAGGTCGTACTGGGTGGCGTCCAGGCCCTGGCCCTCGGCGATCTCGACGAGGGTGCGCTCGGGGTGGCGGGCGCGCATGGTGCTGCGGAAGCCCATCTCGCGCTCCTCCTCGTTGCGGAAGAAGCCGCTGGAGAGGCTGGTGAGCACGTTGCCGGGCCGGTCGCCGAGCCACTGGCCCATCAGGTAGGCGGCGGTGGCCCCCGCCGCGCGGTTGTCGCTGCCGACGTGGCCGACGCGGGCGCTGACCGGCAGGTCCGTCACCAGCGTCACGACGGGGACGCCGGCCGCGGCGAGCCGGCCGACCGCGGCGGTGACCTCGGGGACGTCGGGCGCCTTGAGGAGCACGCCCTGCGAGCCGCGGCGGGCGATCCGGTCGAGGACCGCGACGAGTTCCTCCGCCGGTCCGGTCTCCCGGAAGTGGTAGCGGGAGCGCACCACCGCCGGGTGCAGGGAGGGCAGTTCGGCCTCCAGGGCGGCGCGGACGGCCGTGGAGAAGCGCTCCGGGGACTGCATGACGATGTCCACCATGAACGTGCGGCCGACCAGGCGGACCTGGGTGCGCTGGCGGTCCAGGTCGGCGATGGCCCGGTGCACCTCGCGCGCGGTGCTCTCCCGCACCCCGCCGCGGCCGTTGAGCACCCGGTCCACGGTGGCCTCGCTCAATCCGGCCTGACGTGCGATTTCGCGGATCGGGAAGGGGTGCCCCATGCGACTGCTCCTGAGGGGTTTTTGATGGGTTCCTGATGGTGGTGCGAGGGGTTTGTTCTGACAAGAATGACATCACCCGCGTCGCTCCGTGACCCGAAGGGACGACTTCATGTCCGCATCGTCTTCCGTGCAGACCCCCGCGCCGGCCGTCTGGCTGTCGGAGCGGGACTGCGACCTGGACGCCTTCCGCGCCCTGGTCGAGCGGCCGACCGACCGCTCCGCACACCCGCTGGCCTCCGCCGTCGAGCGGAACGTCCTGCTCTACGACGCCGAGCGGCTCGCGCTCGCGGACCGCCGCACCGCGCAGGCCGAACTGGTCCGCGCCCTCGCCGACGGCCCCGGCATCGTGGTGATCCGCGGCGCCTTCCCCGACACCTCGGTGGTGGACCGGACCACCGCCGTGTTCGACGCCCTGATCGCCCAGCAGCGCGCCTCGGGCGCCGCCGCCGGCGACCACTTCGCGAAGCCGGGCGCCAACGACCGGGTGTGGAACGCCCTGGAGAAGGCCGCGCTGCACGACCCGGCGGTGTTCGCCGACTACTACGCCAACGACGTCGTCGCTCTGGTGTCGACGGCCTGGCTGGGCCCCGGCTACCAGGTGACCTCGCAGGTCAACGTGGTCAACCCGGGCGGCGCGGCACAGACCGTGCACCGCGACTACCACCTGGGCTTCCTGTCGAACGAGGCGGCGGCCGCCCACCCGGCGCACGTGCACCGCCTCTCCCCCGTGCTCACCCTCCAGGGTGCCGTCGCGCACTGCGACATGCCCGTGGAGTCCGGGCCGACGATGTACCTGCCGCACTCGCAGAAGTTCGAGGCGGGCTACCTCGCCTGGCGGCTGCCCGAGTTCCGGGCGTACTTCGAGGAGCACCACGTCCAGCTGCCGCTGTCCAAGGGCGACGCGGTGTTCTTCAACCCGGCGCTGTTCCACGCCGCCGGCACGAACCACTCGGCGGACATCCGGCGCACGGCCAACCTGCTCCAGGTGTCGTCCGCGTTCGGGCGGGCCATGGAGACCGTGGACCGGGAGGCCGTGGTGGGCGCCGTCTACCCGGTGCTGCTGGCCCGCAAGGCCGAGGGCGCCCCTCAGCGGTGGCTGGAGAACGTGATCGCGGCGAGCGCCGAGGGCTACCCGTTCCCCACCAACCTGGACAACGACCCGCCGGTCGACGGCCTCGCCCCGCCCTCCCAGGCGGACATGGTGCGCCGAGCCCTCGCCGAGGGCCGGCCTCCGCGTGCCCTGCGGGACGCGCTGCGGGCCGCCTCCGCCCGGCGCGCGAGCTGACCCGCACAGGACCGACACGGATCCGGAAGGACGTCATGGGACTTCTCGACGACAAGGTCGTCCTCGTCAACGGCGGCAGCCAGGGCGTGGGCGCCGCCGTCGCACGGGCCGCGGTGCGCGAGGGCGCGGTCGTGGCGGTCAGCGGACGGCGCGCGGAGCCGGGTGAGGCGCTGGTCGCCGAGCTGGCCGGGCAGGGCGCCAAGGCCATGTTCGTACGGGCCGACCTGGCCGACGCCGGGCAGGCCAAGGACACCGTCGCCCAGGTCGTGCGGGCGTACGGCAGGATCGACTGCCTGGTGAACTCCGCCGGGCTCACCTCGCGCGGCACGCTCCTCGACACCACGCCCGAGCTGTTCGACCAGCACATCGCGATCAATCTCAAGGCGCCGTTCTTCGCCATGCAGGCCGCGGTCGCGGACATGGTGCGGCGCGCCGAGCCGGGCACGATCGTCAACGTCATCACGTCGTCGGCGCACGGCGGGCAGCCGTTCCTCGCCCCGTACGTCGCCGCCAAGGCGGGGCTGATGGGCCTGACCCGCAACGCGGCGCACGCCCACCGGTGGGACCGGATCCGGATCAACGGCCTGAACATCGGCTGGACCGCGACCGAGGGCGAGGACGCCACCCAGCGCGCCTTCCACGGCGCCGGCGACGACTGGCGCGAGCAGGCCGCCGCGCGGCTGCCGATGGGCAAGCTCGGCCAACCGGACGAAATCGCCGACTTCGTGGTCCTGCTCCTGTCCGACCGGTCCGGTGTGGTCACCGGGTCCGTCGTCGACTGGGACCAGAACGTCCTCGGCGGCCTCGACTGACCTTCTCCGTCCCCGCCCCGTACCACCGGCACCACCCGCACTCCAAGGAGCATCGCCCCATGCGCATCGGAATCCTCGGTCTCGGCCGTATCGGCGCCTTCCACGCCGAGACCCTGTCCGGGCTCGACGCCGTCGAGTCCCTCGTCGTCTCCGACCCGTTCGCGGACGCCGCGAAGACCGCCGCGGAGCGCTTCGGCGCGCAGGTCGCGGACTCGCCCGAGGCGGTGCTGGCGGCCGGGGTGGACGGCGTGGTCGTCGCCGCCGCCACCGACGCCCACCCGGAGCTGATCGTCGCGTGCGTGGAGGCGGGCGTGCCCGTGTTCTGCGAGAAGCCCGTGGCCCGCACCATCGCGGAGGGCGTCGAGGTGCTGAAGGCCGTCGCCGGCCGGGACGTGCCGGTGCAGATCGGCTTCAACCGCCGCTTCGACGCCGGTTTCGTCGCCGCGCGCGCCGCCGTCCGGTCCGGCGAGCTGGGCACGCTGCACACCGTGCGCTCGACGACGCTGGACCCGGCGCCGCCGCCCGCCGCGTACGTCGCCGCGTCCGGGGGCATCTTCCGGGACTGCTCGGTGCACGACTTCGACATCATCCGCTGGGTGACCGGCCGCGAGGTGACCGAGGTGTACGCGGCCGGCGGCAACCGGGGCGCCGCGTACATCAAGGAGGCGGGCGACGCCGACACCACGGGCGCGGTCCTCACCCTCGACGACGGCACCCTCGCGGTGGTCTCCAACAGCCGCCACAACGGCCGGGGGCACGACGTGCGCATGGAGATCCACGGCTTCACCGACTCGATCGCGGTGGGCCTGGAGGACAGGCTGCCGCTGCGGTCGGTGGAGCCGGGCGTCGCCTTCCCGGCGGGGGTGCCGCACGACTTCTTCATGGACCGCTTCACCGATGCCTACCGCGCCGAACTGCACGCGTTCACCGAGGTGGTGGCGGGCACCCGGCCGTCGCCGTGCACGATCGAGGACGCCCTGGAGGCGGGCTGGATCGCCGAGGCGTGCACGCTGTCGCTGCACGAGCACCGTCCCGTGACCCTGGAGGAGGTACGGCGGGCGTAAGCGCGTCCGCTTCGAGCGCTGGACAGGGCACCGGTGTCGGTGCGGGCCGGGGGGTGTCGGCGCAACTCGGCGCCGACGAGGTGCCGCCTGCGCCCACCCGTGCCGCCCCAGCGGCACGACTGCCCGCAGTCGGCAGGCGCCTCCAGGGGCGCGGGGAACTGCGCGACCAGCCACAACGCGGCCGCACCCGGCGTCCGACAGCCCCCGGCACCCCAGTAGCCCCCCGGGGGCAAGGCGCCGCGCCCGAGGCGTCAGGCCTCAGCGCCCGTACAGCGCAGGCCTCTCCGCCAGTTCGACCGCGGCCCGGCCGCCAACCTCCAGCGCCCGCACCCCCGCCTCGCACACCGCCGCCGCGGCGTAGCCGTCCCACGTGCTGGGGCCGGTGACCTCGCCGCGGCGGGTGGCGTCGACCCACGCCTGGACCTCCGCGTCGTAGGCCTGGGCGAAGCGTTCGGTCCAGTCCTGGGCGATGGTGCCGCCCCAGCGTCCGGCCGTGTTGGTGACCAGCTCGTGGCCGTCGCCGATGCGGGCGGTGCCGCGTTCGCAGACCGCCTCGGCCTGCACCTGGTAGCCGAAGCCGCAGTTGACGAAGATCTCGACGTCGGAGAGCGCGCCGCCGTCGGTCTCCAGGACGACGAACTGCGGGTCGCGCAGTCCCTCGGGGGCGCCCGAGGAGGGGACCGGCCGCAGCACCGTCACGGCGGTGATCTCGTGCCCCAGCAGCCAGCGGGTGGCGTCGACCTCGTGGGCGACGGAGTCGCTGATCAGCATGGAGCTGGTGAAGAAGGGCGGGCTGGCCACGTTGCGATGGCGGTTGTGCAGCATCAGCGGCCGGCCCAGCTGCCCGCCGGCGAGCAGGGCCTTGAGGCGGACGTACTCGGTGTCGTAGCGGCGCATGAAGCCGACCTGCACCCGGCGGTGGCCGAGGGCCAGTTCGGCCTCCATGACCCGCAGCGCGGACGCCGCGTCGGGAGTGAGCGGCTTCTCGCACAGGACGGGCAGGTCGTGCGCGAACGCGGTGAGCAGCGCCTCCTCGTGGGCGTGCCCGGAGGAGGCGACGAGCACCGCGTCGACGTCCGGCGACGCCATCGCCTCGGCCGCGTCGGTGTGGGCGGCGCAGCCGTCGATCCCGCCCGCGACGGCCTTGGCCCGTTCGCCGTCGAGGTCGACGACCGCGGCGACCCGGGCCCCGCTGATCACCCGGTCGATCCGCCGCACATGGTCGGCGCCCATGCGGCCGGTGCCGATGACGGCGACGCCGAGGGGTTCGCGCCGGTTCATGTGTCGCCTCCCGGTCCGGTGGGTGGCGGTCAGGCGCCGCAGGAGCGGAGGAACTTGCGGGTGCGCACCGCGATGGGCAGCGGCTTGTCCGGCTCGCACGGGTACATGTCCTGCTCGACGATCGCGAACAGGTCCACGCCCAGCTTCTGCGCGGCCGTGAGGACGGGGCCCAGCTCGGGGACGCCGGCCGGCGGTTCGCACATCACGCCGCGCTGCACGGCGGGCCCGAAGGGGATCTGGTTCTTGACGACGTCGGCGAGGATCTCCGGGTCGACCTGCTTGAGGTGCAGGTAGCCGATGCGCTCGCCGTAGGTCTCGATCAGCTTGACGCTGTCGCCGCCGCAGTAGGCGTAGTGGCCGGTGTCGAGGCAGAGGTTGACCAGGCGCGAGTCGGTGGAGTCGAGGAAGCGCTCGACGTGCTCCTCGGTGTCGATGTGGGTGTCGGCGTGCGGGTGGACGACGATGTCGAGCCCGTACGTCTCCTTCACCTCGCGGCCGAGGCGCTCCATGCCCCGGGTGAGGTGGCCCCACTGCTCGGTGGTGAGCTCGGGCGCCTCCAGGATCTCGGCGGTCTTGTCGTCCCGCCAGAACGACGGGATGACCACCAGGTGCTTCGCGTCCATCGCCCGGGTGAGCGCGGCGACGCGGCTGACCTGTTCCCAGGTGGCGTCCCACTCGGAGGGGCCGCGGTGCAGCCCGCAGAAAATGGTGCCGGCGGAGACCTTCAGGCCGCGGCTCTGCACCTCGTCGGTGAGGCGGGCGGGGTCGGTGGGCAGGTAGCCGTAGGGGCCGAGTTCGATCCAGGAGTAGCCGGCCTCGGCGACCTCGTCGAGGAAGCGCTGCCAGGGCACCTGCTGGGGGTCGTCGGGGAACCAGACGCCCCAGGAGTCGGGGGCGGAACCGACCCGGATGCGGTCGAGGGCGACGGCCATGTCAGGACTTCCCTTCCGGGGTTGCGGTCGTGGGCGCCCGGAGGTCGCCGGATTCGGGGAGCTCTTCCGTGTCGACGCCGCGGACCTGCGCCAGCTCGTGCTTGAGCGCGGCCAGTTCGGCGCCGCCCGCCATGTGGTTGGTCAGCTCTTCGAGGGTCACCTCGCTGCGGTCGGCGCTGAGCTCCAGGGTGCCCAGGCGCAGCACGTTGAAGTGGTCGCCGACCATGTACGCGTGGTGCGGGTTGTGGGTGATGAAGATGACGCCGAGGCCGCGGTCGCGGGCCATGGCGATGTACTTCAGGACGACCCCGGACTGCTTGACGCCGAGGGCGGCGGTGGGCTCGTCGAGGATGAGGACGCGGGCGCCGAAATAGACGGCGCGGGCGATCGCGACGCACTGGCGCTGGCCGCCGGAGAGCGTGCCGATGGGCTGCTCCAGGTCGTCCAGGACGATGCCCATGTTGCGCAGTTCCTCGTCGGCGGTCCGCTTCATGCGCTCGATGTCGAGGCGGCGGACGGGCCAGGGGCCCTTGGTCATCTCGGAGCCGAGGAAGAAGTTCCGCCACACCGGCATCAGCGGGACGACCGCGAGGTCCTGGTAGACGGTGGCGATGCCCTTGTCGAGCGCCTCGCGCGGGGTGGAGAACCGCACCGGTTCGCCGTCGACGAGGAACTCGCCCTCGGTGTGCTGGTGCAGCCCCGAGACGATCTTGATGAGGGTGGACTTGCCGGCGCCGTTGTCGCCGAGGACGCAGGTCACCTTGGAGGGGTGGACGGTGAGGTCCACGCCGTGCAGGGCGCGGATGTTGCCGTAGGACTTGCCGGCGGCGCGGAGTTCGACCAGGGGGCGGTCGCCGCCGGCCGGGGTGTCCGTGCGGACGGCACCGTCGGTGCCGGTCGTCTTGTCGGTCATTGCGGTCACCTCCGGGTCGCCGTGCGCTGGACCCACAGATTGATGAGGACGGCGCCGAGCAGCATCACGCCGAGGAAGGCCTTGAACCAGTCGGGGTTCCAGCCGGCGTAGACGATGCCCTGCTGCACCATGCCGAACATGAAGGCCCCGAAGACCGGTCCGATCGCCGAGCCGTAGCCGCCGGTGAGCAGACAGCCGCCGATGACCGCCGCGGCGATGTAGATGAGCTCCTGGCCCACGCCCTCGCCGGACTGCACGGTGTTGAAGGAGAACAGGTTGTGCATGCCGACGAACCAGGCGCCGAAGCCGACCAGCATGAACAGGCTGATCTTGGTGAAGGTGACGGGGACGCCGACCGCGCGGGCGCTGTCCTTGTTGCCGCCGACGGCGAAGATCCAGTTGCCGTACTTGGTGCGCAGCAGGACCCAGGTGGCGAGCGCGGCGAAGACGAGCCACCAGATCACGGTGATCTTCACCTGGACGCCGCCGACCTCGAAGCTGGAGGCGAAGACGGCCTTGGCCTGGTCGAAGCCGTCCATGTCGGCGATGCTGTCGGTGGCGACGTTGCCGGTGACGAGTTTGGTCACGGCGAGGTTGACGCCCTGGAGGATCAGGAAGGTGCCCAGGGTGACCAGGAAGCTCGGCAGCCCGGTCCTGACCAGCATCCAGCCGTTGAAGAAGCCGACGGCGAGGGACACCACGAGGGCGACGATGACGCCCATCCACACGTTCAGGGTGAGCTGGTAGCTCAGCATGCTCGCGGTGAGCGCCGAGGTGACGACGGCGACGCCGGCCGAGAGGTCGAACTCGCCGCCGATCATCAGCAGCGCCACGGGCAGCGCCATGATTCCGATGGTCGACGACTGGTACAGGATGTTCGCCATCGAGCTGCCGTCGCGCACCGGCGGGGCGGTGAACAGGAAGAACACCAGGACGGCGACGGCGCCGAGGAAGACGCCGACCTCGGGCCGGGCGAGCAGCCGCAGCGCCAGCGGGCGCCGCGCGGTGCGCCCGTCCTTCTGCTTCTCGGGGCCGGGGGCCGGCGGCGTGGTCGCCGCCGGCTCAGCCTGTTGAGCCATGCTCATCACCGGGTGCCCTTCGCGGCGAACTCGGAGACGGCGTCGACGTTGGACTTGTCGACGAAGGCCGGACCGGTCAGGACGGGCTGCTCGCCGCCGCCGCTGTAGTTGCCGTTGTTCTTGTAGAGCCACAGGCCGTCGACGGCGAGGTAGCCCTGGAGGTAGGGCTGCTGGTCCACGGCGAACTGGATGTCGCCGGCCTTGACGGCGCCGGTCAGCTCCTTGTTCAGGTCGAACGTGGCGACCTTGGCCTCGCTGCCGGCCTCCTCGACGGACTGCACCGCGGTCGGCGCGAAGGGCGCGCCGAGGGTGACGACGTAGTCGATGGAGGAGTCCTGCTTCAGCTTCGCGGTGATCGTCGACTTCACCGACGGCATGTCGGTGCCGTTGACGTTGAGGATCTGGGTCTCGCCCTCGAAGGTCTTCTTCACCCCGTCGCACCGCTGGGTCAGGCCGACGTTGCCCTGCTCGTGGACGACGCAGACCGCGTTCTTCGCGCCGACCTCGTTCAGCTTCTTGCCGAACGCCTCGCCCGCCACGGACTCGTCCTGTCCGAAGAACTCGAGCAGGCCGAGGTCCTTCCAGTCGCTCAGACCGGAGTTGAGGCCGACGACGGGGATGCCGGCCTTCTCGGCCTTCGCTATGACGTCCTTGAGGGCGTCCGGCTTGGCGAGGGTGACCGCGATGCCGTCGACCTTCTGGTCGATGGCGTTCTGCACCAGGTTGGCCTGGTTGCCGGCGTTCGGGTCGGCCGAGTAGATCAACTTGACGTTGTCCTTGGCGGCGGCGGTCTCCGCGCCCTTGCGGACGATGTCCCAGAAGGTGTCGCCGGGCGCCTGGTGGGTGACCAGGGCGACCGTCATCTGCGGCGTCGAGGCCTTGCCGGCCGAGGCGTCCGCTCCGCCTTCCTCGGACTTCTTGCCGCCGGAGTCGCTGGAGCAGCCGGTAAGGGCCAGGGCGGCTGCCGCCGCGGCCGCGACGAGGGGGGCGACTCTGCGGTGGCGGGGGTGGGAAGAGCGGTCCATCAGTCCTGCACCTCACTGTGCTTCACGGGGAAAGGGGGCGAGGAGTCCGAGAGTCCGTGCCCGGAACCTCGGGAGTCCGGGGTGTGTGCCATCACACAAGGCGGTTCTGCTGGGACGCGATCCAATCCCCGAGAACCGCTCGCTGTCAATACTTTGTTAAGACATCACTTCACACGCTCGTCCGAATGTAAGTACAAACTATTGACACCGCCGCCCCTCGAGACCTACACCTGGGAAGCGGCAGGTCCCCGGAAGCACGTCCCCACCGTGGCAGGGCGTCCTGGGACCCGCATCCCCAGAAGCTCGAGGAGCGTCGCTGAATGGCCGACACACCACAGTATTTCGACCTGGTCACCATGGGTCGCATCGGGGTCGATCTTTATCCCCTTCAGACCGGGGTGCCGTTGTCGCAAGTCGAGACGTTCGGGAAATTCCTGGGCGGGTCGGCCGCCAATGTCGCGGTCGCCGCGGCCCGGCTCGGCCGTTCCACCGCGGTGATCACGCGCACCGGGGACGACCCTTTCGGCGTCTTTCTGCACGAGGCGCTGAAGGATTTCGGCGTCGACGACCGCTGGGTGACGCCGGTGGCCGCGTACCCGACGCCCGTCACCTTCTGCGAGATCTTCCCGCCGGACGACTTCCCCCTCTACTTCTACCGCCGCCCCAAGGCCCCCGACCTGGAGATCCACCCGCACGAGCTGGACCTGCCGGCGATCCGCGCGGCCGGCATCTTCTGGATCACCGGCACCGGCCTGAGCGAGGACCCCAGCCGCACTGCCACGCTCGCCGCCCTCGAGGCGCGCGCCAAGGCCGGCACCACCGTGTTCGACCTGGACTGGCGGCCCATGTTCTGGCGGGACCCGGACCAGGCGCGCCCGTACTACCGCGAGGCACTGCGCCACGCCACCGTCGCGGTCGGCAACCTCGACGAGTGCGAGGTCGCCACCGGGGTGCGTGAGCCCGAGGCGTGCGCCGAGGCGCTGCTGGCGGCCGGGGTTGAGCTGGCCGTGGTCAAGCAGGGCCCCCGGGGCGTGCTGGCCGTGCACCGGGACGGCACCCGGGCCGCGGTGCCCCCGGTGCCGGTCGAGGTGGTCAACGGCCTCGGCGCCGGCGACGCCTTCGGCGGCTCGCTCTGCCACGGCCTGCTCGCCGGCTGGGACCTGGAGCGGACCATGCGCCACGCCAACGCGGCCGGCGCCCTCGTCGCCTCGCGCCTCGCCTGCTCGTCCGCCATGCCGACCCCGCCGGAGGTCGCCGACCTCCTCGCGCGGACCGTGGCGCCGGACGCGGCAGACCGGCCGAGCCAGTCCTGAACGGAGCACTTCCTTGAAACTCAGCATCCCCGACCTCACCACGGTCCGCGCCCGGCACCCCGAGGCCGTCGCCGAGGCGGCGGCCCGCCGGGCCCGCCGTCCGCTGATCGGCGACAGCGGCCGGCTGATGATCGTGGCCGCCGACCACCCCGCCCGGGGCGCGCTCGGCACCGGCGATCGCCCGCTGGCCATGGCGGACCGGGCCGACCTGCTGGAACGCCTGTGCGTCGCGCTGTCCCGGCCGGGCGTGGACGGGGTGCTGGCCACCGCCGACATCCTGGAGGATTTGCTCCTGCTGGGCGTGCTGGAGAACAAGGTCGTCATGGGGTCCATGAACCGCGGCGGTCTGGCCGGGGCGTCCTTCGAGATGGACGACCGCTTCACCGGGCACCGCGCCGAGGACATCGAGCGGCTCGGCTTCGACGCGGGCAAGCTGCTGGTCCGCATCGACTACGACGACCCCGGCTCGCTCGCCACCCTGGAGTCCGCCGCCCGCGCCGTCGACGCGATGGCCGCGCGCAGGCTGCCGGTGTTCGTGGAGCCGTTCATCTCCCGCCGCGTGGACGGACGGGTCCGCAACGACCTGTCCGCCGAGGCCGTCACCCGCTCCATCGCCATCGCCTCCGGGCTCGGCGGCACCTCCGCCTACACCTGGCTGAAGCTGCCGGTCACCGAGAACGCCGACGACATGGCGGAGGTGCTGCGCACCTCGACGCTGCCGGTGGTGCTGCTCGGCGGCGAGGTCGGCGACCAGGAGGCGGCCTACGAGCGCTGGGGCAAGGCGCTGCGGCTGCCCAGCGTGCAGGGCATGGTCGTCGGCCGCTCACTGCTCTACCCGGCCGAGGGCAGTGTGGAGAAGGCGGTGGACACGGCGGTCGGCCTGCTGTGACCGGCCCGTACGGCCGGTGGAAGGCCGTACGGCAGGTGAGAAGCCCTCACGCCTGGTGAGGGGCCCGTACGACGACGTACGCAGACGGAGGCACGCATGACGCATCACCTTCCCGCCGGCAAGGCCGTCGCCGGCCCCTACGCCGTGGACGTGAACCCGCTGGGCGCCGGCTGGGACCACTCGAGCCTGCGGGTGCTCCCTCTGGCGCCGGGCGGCTCGCACACCTTCGACACCGGGGACAGCGAGTGGATCGTGCTGCCGCTGAGCGGCGCCTGCACGGTCGTCTCGGACGACGACTTCGGCCACGAGGAGTTCGCGCTCACCGGCCGCACGAGCGTGTTCGACGGCGTGAGCGACTTCGCCTACGTGCCGCGCGACGCCCGGGTCACCGTGTCCTCGGCGGGCGGCGGGCGGTTCGCGCTGACCGGCGCCCGCTGCAGCCGCCGGCTCCCGGCCCGGTACGGCCCGGCGTCCGACGTGCCGGTGGAGCTGCGCGGCACCGGCTCCTGCTCCCGGCAGGTCAACAACTTCGGCGCGGCCGGCGTCTTCGAGTGCGACAAGCTGATCGCGGTCGAGGTCCTCACCCCGGGCGGCAACTGGTCGTCCTTCCCGCCGCACAAGCACGACGAGCACCGGCCGGGCGAGGAGTCGGTGCTGGAGGAGATCTACTACTTCGAGTTCGCCGCCCACGACGGCACGCCGGGCCTCGGCTACCAGCGGGTCTCCCCGTCCGGACCCGGCCGGGACACGGACGTGCTGGCCGAGGTGCGCGACGGCGACGTCGTCCTCATCCCGGACGGCTGGCACGGGCCGTCCATGGCGGTGCCCGGCCACCACATGTACTACCTCAACGTCATGGCGGGGCCCGAGGACGAACGCGCCTGGCTGATCTGCGACCACCCCGGCCACGCCTGGATCCGCGACACCTGGCCCGAGCAGCCCGTCGACCCCCGACTCCCCCTCTACACCGCACCGGAGAGGTCCGCATGAGCGCCACCACCCGCCGACTGACCACCGCCCAGGCCCTGGTGCGGTTCCTGTCCGCGCAGTACACCGAGCGGGACGGCGTGCGCCGCCGGCTGATCGCGGGCACCTGGGGCATCTTCGGACACGGCAACGTCGCCGGTCTCGGGCAGGCGCTGGTGGAGTACCGCGACGTCATGCCGTACCACCAGGGCCGCAACGAGCAGGCGATGGTGCACGCGGCCGTCGGGTACGCCCGCCAGCTGAACCGCCTGTCGGCGCAGGCGGTGACGACGTCCATCGGCCCCGGCGCGACCAACCTGGTCACCGGCGCGGCGCTGGCCACGATCAACCGGCTGCCGGTGCTGCTGCTGCCCGGCGACTACTTCGCCTCCCGCGCCGCCGACCCGCTGCTCCAGCAGCTGGAGCACCCCGTCGAGGCCGACGTGTCGGTCAACGACACGCTGCGCCCGGTGTCCCGCTACTTCGACCGGATCACCCGCCCCGAGGCGCTGATCGCGTCCGCGCTGAACGCGATGCGGGTGCTCGCCGACCCGGCCGAGACCGGCGCGGTCACCCTGGCGCTGCCGCAGGACGTGCAGGCGGAGGCGTACGACTGGCCGGAGGAGTTCTTCGCCGACCGGGTGTGGACGGTGCGCAGGACCGCCCCGGACCCGGTGGAGCTGGACGCGGCCGTGGCGGCGGTACGGGCGGCCCGGCGGCCGCTGATCGTGGCGGGCGGCGGGGTGCACCACAGCGAGGCGGAGGACGCGCTGCGGGCGCTGGTGGACGCCACCGGCATCCCCGTGGCCTCGACCCAGGCCGGCAAGGGCGCGCTGCGCCACGACCACCCCGCCGACCTGGGCGGCATCGGCCACACCGGCACCGCGGTCAGCGACGAACTGGCCCGCACCGCCGACCTGGTGATCGGCGTCGGCACCCGCTACACCGACTTCACCACCGCCTCCGGCACCCTGTTCCGCGACCCCGGCGTGCGGTTCGTGAACCTCAACGTCACCGGCTTCGACGCCCACAAGCTCGCCGCCCGGACCCTGGTGTGCGACGCGCGCACCGGCCTGGAGCGGCTCGCCGAGGGTCTGGCCGGGTACCGCGTGGACGAGGTCTACGAGGCGGAGTACCGCACCGGGAAGGCACGCTGGGACGAGGTCGTCGAGGCGGCTCTGCGCGCCGACGACGACACCGCCGTGCCGACCCAGACGCAGGTGCTGGGCGCGCTGGACGCGGTGGTCGGCGACGACGACGTGGTGATCAACGCGGCCGGCTCGCTCCCCGGCGACCTGCACAAGCTGTGGCGCGCCCGCAGCCCGCGCCAGTACCACCTGGAGTACGGCTACTCGTGCATGGGCTACGAGATCCCGGCCGCGCTGGGTGTCCAGCAGGCCGCGCCCGGCACGCCCGTCTGGGCGCTGGTCGGCGACGGCACGTACCTGATGAACCCGACGGAGATCGTCACCGCCGTCCAGGAGAACCTGCCGGTCAAGCTGGTTCTGGTGCAAAACCACGGGTACGCCTCCATCGGCGGCCTGTCGGAGTCGGTGGGCGCCGAGCGGTACGGCACGGCCTACCGCCACCGCGCCGCCGACGGCTCCTTCACCGGCGCGCCGCTGCCGGTGGACCTCGCGGCGAACGCGGCCAGCCTCGGCATGGAGGTGCTGCGCGCGAAGACGGTGCGGGAGCTGCGGGCCGCCCTCGCCGAGGCGCGCAACTCGGACCGTCCGACCTGTGTGTACGTCGAGACCGACCCGGCGCCGACCGCGCCGCCGGCCGAGGCGTGGTGGGACGTGCCGGTGGCGGAGGTCGCCACCCGCGAGGCCGCCGTCCGGGCCCGCGAGCAGTACGACGCCCAGGTCGCCGGCCGCCGCCGCCACCTGTGACCCCGCCCGCACGCGCCGCCCGGCAGCCCCGACAGGAAGGCACGTCCATGGCGAAGACCGGTGACCCCGCACGCGCCGCAGCCGGACCGGCGGCGTACTCCCTGGACTTCGCCCTGGACCGGGGCAGTCCGGTGCCGCTGTACTACCAGCTCGCCCAGCAGCTGGAGGCGGCCATCTCCGACGGCACGCTCGCGCCCGGCGACCTGCTGGGCAACGAGGTGGACCTCTCGATGCGCCTCGGGCTGTCCCGGCCGACCGTCCGCCAGGCCATCCAGTCCCTGGTCGACAAGGGGCTGCTGGTGCGGCGGCGCGGGGTGGGCACGCAGGTGGTGCACAGCCAGGTGCGCCGCTCCCTGGAGCTGACCAGCCTCTACGACGACCTGGAGGCGGCCGGGCAGGCCCCGACGACGGAGGTGGTCCGCCACGAGACCGTCCCGGCGCCGCCCGGCGTGGCCGCCGCCCTGGGGCTGCCCGAGGGCGCCGAGGTGACCTTCCTGGAGCGGCTGCGCCGCACCCACGGCCTGCCCGTCGCCCTGCTGGGCAACTACCTCCCGGCGGGCCTGCTCGACCTGGACACCGCCCGCCTGGAGACGACGGGCCTGTACCGGATGATGCGCGCGGCCGGCATCACCCTGCACAGCGCCCGCCAGACGGTGGGCGCGCGCTCGGCGTCCGCCGAGGAGGCCGCCCGTCTGGACGAGAAGGCGGGCGCGGCGCTGCTCACCATGCAGCGCACCGCCTACGACGACACGGGCCGTGCGGTGGAGTACGGCAGCCACATCTACCGGGCGTCCCGCTACTCCTTCGACTTCCAGCTGCTGGTCAGACCATGAGGCGGGGGCGGCGGGTCAGTGCGCGGCGTCCAGCCGGGCCCGCTGCTCCGCCGACAGTTCCAGGTCCACCGCCGCCAGGTTCTCCTCCAGCTGGGCCAGTGACGACACCCCGGCCAGTGGCAGGATCGGCAGGTCGTGGCCGATCTGCCAGGCCAGGACCACCTGGCCCGGCGTCGCCCCGGTCTCCCGGGCGACCTCACGCAGGACCGCGAGGCGGGCGGGGGTGCCCGGGTGGTCGTAGTCGTCGGGCAGGCGTTCGGGGCGGGCGTAGGCGCCCTTGAGCAGCGGCGAGTAGGCGACCAGGGTCAGGGCGGGCTCGGCGCGCAGATAGCCGGCGAGTTCGGCGCCCGCGTGGCCGAGGCTCCCGTCGGGGAAGAGGTCGTCGGGGACGTCGGTGCGGGGCCGCAGGTAGCTGTGCTGGTACTGCAGGACCTCGTAGCCGGGCAGGCCGGCCGCCGCCGCGAGGGCGCGGGCCCGCTCCACCCGCCAGACGGCCTGGTTGCTCACGCCGAGCAGCCCCACCATGCCCTCGGCGACCAGGGCACCGAAGCCCTCGACGGTCTCGCGCTGGGGGACGGTGTGGTCGTCGATGTGCGCGTACAGCAGGTCCAGCCGCTCCATGCCGAGCCTTTCGCGGCTGCGTTCGGCGGACTCCCGGATCACCTTCGCGGACAGGCCTTCGGGGTTGTCGGTGTAGCTGGTGCCGGGGGCGAGGGGGCGGGCGCCGAGCTTGGTCGCGACGACGATCTCGTCACCGGCCCCGCGGCTGCGGCGCCAGCGGCCGAGCAGTTCCTCGCTCTGCCCGCCCTGGCCGCCGTCGGTCCAGAAGGCGTAGTTGTCGGACGTGTCGACGAAGTTCCCGCCGGCCTCGACGTAGCGGTCGAGCAGGGCGAAGGAGGTCTTCTCGTCGGTCACCGACCCGAACAGCATCGCGCCGAGCGCGAGCACGCTCACCTCGCGGCGGTTCGGGCCGGTGCCGATGGTGCGGTACTTCATGCCTGTTCCCTCCCGTTCCACACCCCGGCTTCCGGGGCACGGACGGGGAGTCTTCCGCTTGAAGAGCGCTCCAAGTCAAGCGTTCGCGGGGTGCGTCGGGCCGTCGGCAACCGATCCGCCCCGTGACGCGTCCTGGACGACGAGTCGAGGGGACGGGAAACGCAGGTGGAGCGAGCAGCCGCGGAGTCCGCGGGAGTGTGGTGCCGACGGGTGTGGACGCGGGGGCGGGTGCCCGCCGTTCTCGCGGTGCTGACGGCCGGACCGCTGGTGTTCCACCGGGCGGTGCCCAACTCCGTAGGGCGGGTGGCCAGTCTGCTGGAGACGTTCCTGCCGTGGCTGGGCCTGGTGATCGTCGTACTGTCCGGCCTGGCCCTGCTGCGCCGTTCGGCCGCCGCCGTGATGGCGCTGCTCCTGCCGACGGCGGCCTGGACCCAGCTCTTCGGCGGCCTCCTCCTGCCGGCCGAGGAGCCCGGCCCGCACGACCTGGTCGTGGTGCAGCACAACGTCAGCGACGAGAACACCGACCCGGCCGGCACGGCCCGCGCCCTGGCCGGCGCCGGGCCCGATCTGATCGCGCTGGAGGAACTGGTGCCCCCGGCGCTCGCGGTGTACGAGAGGACGCTCGCCCCGGACTACCCGTACCACGCGGTCCGGGGCACCGTCGGACTGTGGTCGAAGCATCCGCTCGCCGGCGCCCGGCTGCTGGACATCAAGCCGCGGGACGTCACGGAGCCCTGGGCCCGCGGTCTGCGGGCCCAGGTCCGCACGCCGCACGGTGAGATCGCGGCGTACGTCGCGCACCTGCCCTCGGTCCGTGTGGGCGCGGGCGGCCTCGCGTCCTCCCGGCGCGACGAGAGCGCGGGCCTGCTGGGCAGGGCCGTCGCCGCCGAGCCGCTGGAAACGGTGATCCTGCTGGGCGACCTCAACGGCACGGTCGACGACCGCGGACTGGCCCCGCTCACCTCACGGATGGACGTGCCACGGCGGGGCTTCGCCTTCAGCTTCCCCGCCGCCCTCCCTCTGGCCCGGATCGACCAGGTCATGGCCCGCTCGGCGACCGTCACCCACATCCGCGCCCTGCCCGCCACCGGCAGCGACCACCTGCCGGTGAGCGCGCGCGTCGCACTGCGTTGAGTGCCGCACGGTCCACCGACGGATCCGGAAAACGGTCAGGGCCGGTTTCAGAGATCTCTGAAACCGGCCCTGATCTGCGACTCTCACAAGTCGGGACGACAGGATTTGAACCTGCGACCCCTTGACCCCCAGTCAAGTGCGCTACCAAGCTGCGCCACGTCCCGGTGCGCGTCGCGCGGGTGAACCGCGTGATCGCGCGAGGAGCACTTTACCGCACACCCCCGGCGCGGCCCGAATCGGGTGGGGCGCGGGACAATCGGCGTATGGGTAGCAGGGAGAACACGTCGTCGGGCCGGACGGCCGCCGCGCGGGACCGGGACAGCGAGGGGCGGGCGCGCAATGCCCGCCCGCGTGACGGGCTGGGGCGGCCCCTGCCGTACGGCGAGGAGGGCGTGCCCCGGCAGCCGGAGGGGGTGGTGCGGCGGCCGGAGGAGAGCGTCGCCGAGGCGCAGCGGCTGCTGGACGAGGGGAAGCCGTTCCACGCGCACGAGGTGTTCGAGGACGCCTGGAAGTCGGGTCCCGAGGCGGAGCGGGAGCTGTGGCGGGGGCTGGCCCAGATGGCGGTCGGGCTCACGCACGCCGCGCGCGGCAACGTGACCGGCGGGGCGCGGCTGCTGCGGCGCGGGGCGGTCGCGGCCGAGGAGTGGGCGGCGGGCGGCGAGCTCCGGCCGCACGGGATCGACCTGCCCGGGGTGATCGCCTGGGCGCGGGAGCTGGCGGCGGAGGTGGAGCGCGGGGAGGGCGGTCCGCCGGACGCGGGGGCGCGTGCGCCTCGGCTGCGGGGCGGCGCCTGACCTGGGTGCGGTGCGGCCGGGGGCGTGCGGCAGACTCGGGGCGTGCGGACTCTTCATGTGATCGGTATCGGCGCCGGCGACCCCGACCAGCTGACCCTCCAGGCGGTCAAGGCCATGCGGGACACGGACGTGTTCTTCCTGCTCGACAAGGGCGAGGCGAAGGCGGACCTGACCGGGCTGCGCCGGGACATGCTCCGGACGCATCTGGCGGACCGGGCGTACCGCGTCGTCGAGGCGCGTGACCCGGAGCGGGACCGCTCGGCGGGCGGCTCGGCGTACTCCCCCGCCGTCGGCGACTGGCGCAGCGCCCGCGCCGACATCTACGAGCGGCTGATCGCCCAGGAGCTGGGCGAGGAGGAGACCGGCGCGTTCCTGGTGTGGGGCGACCCCGCGCTGTACGACAGCACGCTCGGCATCCTCGAGGAGGTGCGGGAGCGGGGCGCGGTCGCCTTCGACTACGACGTCGTGCCGGGCGTCAGCAGCGTCTCGGCCCTCGTCGCCCGGCACCGCACCGGCCTCAACCGGGTGGCGCGCCCGGTGCAGATCACCACGGGACGGCGGCTCGCGGAGGAGGGCTTCCCTCCGGGCGTCGACGACGTGGTGGTGATGCTGGACGCGCATCAGCGTTTCCGCGCCTTCGCCGGCGAGGACGTGGACATCTACTGGGGCGCGTACATCGGCACCCCGGACGAGATCCTGGTCTCCGGTCCGGTCGCCGAGGCCGCCCCGCGCATCGAGCGGCTGCGCGCCGAGGCGCGGGAGCGCAAGGGGTGGATCATGGACACGTATCTGCTGCGCCGCTCCCCCGGCGAACGCTAGGGCCGCGCGCGGGGGGCGAGGGTTTCGTCCAGCCGTTCCAGCGCCGCCGGCACGTCCGGGAGCGCGGTGATGCCCTCCGGCAGGGGCGGGCGGCGGACGACCACGACGGGGAGCCCGAGGTCGCGGGCGGCGGTGAGCTTCGCGGAGGTCGCCGCGCCGCCGCTGTCCTTCGTCACCAGCACGTCGACGCGGTGCTCGCGCAGCAGCGCCGTCTCGTCGGCCACGGTGAACGGGCCGCGGGCCAGCAGCACGTCGGTGTGCGGGGGCAGCGGCGGCTCGGGGGGCTCGACGGACCGTACGACGAAACTCAGCTCCGTGAGCCCCGCGAAGGCCGCGAGGCCGAGGCGTCCGGTGGTCAGGAACACCCGGCGGCCGAGCCCGGGCAGCGCTGCGGCGGCCGCGTCCAGGGAAGGGACCGGGTGCCAGCGGTCGCCGGGGCCGGGCCCCCAGCCGGGGCGGCGCAGCACCAGCAGGGGGACGCGCGCGGCGGCGGTGGCGGCGGCCGCGTTCGCGGTGATCGTCGCGGCGAACGGGTGGGTCGCGTCGACGACGGCGTCCACGCTCTCCGCACGGAGCCAGGCCGCGAGTCCGTCCGGCCCGCCGAAGCCGCCCACGCGCACCTCGCCGTCGAGTGCGCCCGGCCTGGTCACCCGTCCCGCGAGCGAGGTCGTCACCCGGGTACCGGGGCGGGCGGCCAGCGCGGCGGCGAGCCGGCGCGCCTCGGTGGTGCCGCCGAGGATCAGCACGTGCGGGAACATGTGCCGAGGGTACGGCGGCCGGGCACGGCGTCCGGCGGCGGCCCGTGGGACGAAGATCGCGGTCGGCCCGCACGCGTGTGCCGTTCGCCCTACGATGACGCCGGGCTATCAAAGGAGTCATGGCCGTGGACTGGAGCAGGCGGGGCTATCACGCCCAGCGGTGGGCGGCGCGGGGGGCGTTGCTCGCGGCGGCGCTCGCGGTGGCGACCCCCCTGGTCTACGGCGGGCTGCGCGGACTGCTGCTCCTGGTGCTGGGGGTGGCCGGGATGGGGCTGAGCGCGGCGGCCGTGTGGTGGATGCTGACGGTGCGCGGGCCGCTGCGGTGGGGGGCCGCGGTGGTCGCCGTGTGCGTGCCGGCGGGGCTGCTGGCGCTGTTCGCGGTGACGCTGTTCTGGGCGCTGCTGGTGTCGCTGGCGCTGTGGGGTCTGGCGGTGTGGAGCGGCAGGTACGCGCTGCGCGGGACGGGCGGGCACACCCCGGTGCGGGAGCGTCGGCTGCCGCCGCCCCGTAAGCCGGTGCTGATCATGAACCCGCGGTCGGGCGGCGGCAAGGTGGGCCGGTTCCGGCTGCGGGAGAAGGCGGAGCGGCTGGGTGCGCGGGTGGTGCTGCTGGAGCCGGGGCGGCAGACGGACGTGACCGAGCTGGCCCGGCAGGCCGTCGCGGACGGCGCGGACCTGCTGGGCGCGGCGGGCGGCGACGGCACCCAGGCGCTGGTCGCGGCCGTGGCCGCGGAGCACGACATCCCGTTCCTGGTGATCAGCGCGGGCACCCGCAACCACTTCGCGCTGGACCTCGGCCTGGACCGGGGTGATCCGGCGGCGTGCCTGGACGCGCTGACGGACGGGGTGGAGCTCCGGGTCGACCTGGGGTTCGCCGGGGACCAGCCGTTCGTCAACAACGCCTCGTTCGGCGCGTACGCGGCGATCGTGCAGAGTCCGGCGTACCGGGACGACAAGATCGGCACGAGTCTGGAGATGCTGCCGGACCTGCTCACCGGGCAGCAGGGGCCCCGGCTGGTCGCCCGCGCCGGTGACCGCACGCTGACCGCGCCGCAGGCGGTGCTGATCAGCAACAACCCGTACCGCACCGGCGACCCGTTCGGGCTCGGCCGGCGCGAGCGTCTGGACTCGGGGACGCTGGGCGTCCTCGGGGTCAAGGTCGAGGGCGCGATCAGCGCGGCGGCGCTGCTGCTGTACCCCGACCCGGCGGGGCTGACGGTGCTGACCGCGCCGGAGGTCGTGATCGAGGCGGACCGGGACGAGATCGAGGCGGGCGTCGACGGCGAGGCGATGGTGCTGCCCGCGCCGGTCCGCTGCCGCATCGCACCGGGCGCGCTACGGGTGCGCGTCCCGCGCAAACGCCCCGGGGTCGCCCCCGGGCCACCCCGCCTGGACTGGCGCCGCCTGCGCAAACTGGCGGCGACCGTGGGCCGCACGGCGGCCCCCACCCGCCTCCACCGGCCCCGCGCCAGGTCACGTCACCCGGAGGACCACGGCCGGACAACACCTCCGGGCGGCCCGTCGGACACCTGAGTCTGCGCCTTGGGCCGGCACCGCGACGCCGCTCTCCCGCACGGCGGGGCGACGCAGCGGCGAGATTCAGGGCTACGCGCCCTGTACCGCCGTTCGCGCAGTTCCCCGCGCCTCTGTCGGGGCGCGGGGGACCGACCGCCCCAGGGGCGCGGGGAACTGCGCGACGGGGGCCCGGGGGCGAAGCCCCCGAAACGGCGCCCACGGACACCGATGACCTGACGGTCCGAGCCGCGAGAATCAAGGCACCGCGCCTTGCACTGCCGTCGGCCGCACCCGCCGGGGCGGGACGATCGCCGCGTCCGTCGCCTCCCGCACGGGCGGAGCTGCGCAGCGCGCCCGGCCCGGGCAGGAGACATGCCCAGCCTCCTGCCCGTCGCGCGCGCCGTCCTCCGCCGCGACCGGTCACCGCGCCGCACGGCCCCGACCCTCGGCGATTCGACCACCCGTGCGGTCGGTCACCCCGTCGCCCGCCGGCAGGGATCCAGCAGCCGTGCCGTCGCGCCGGACAGGACAGCCGCCCGGGTGGGAACCCGGGCACTCACCGCAGGAGCAGCTGCAATCCCCCCACCACCGTCGCCGCGATGACCAGTTGTTCGAACAGCCGTTGGTTGATCCGCGTCACCGCCCACTTGCCGAGCAGTGCCCCCGGCACCACGAACAGCACCAGTGCCGCGTCCAGCAGCAGCGAGTCCGCGTCGATGAGGCCGAGGCCTGCGCTGAACGGGAGCTTGGAGGTGTTGACGATGAGGAAGAAGAACGCCGACGTGCCCAGGAAGCCGAGCTTCCGGAAGCCCGCGGAGAGCAGGTACATCGACATCACCGGGCCGCCCGCGTTGGCGACCATGGTGGTGAAGCCGCCGAGGACGCCGTAGGAGCGGGCCTTGAGGCGGCCGGCCCGGGTGACCACCCCGTCGGGTTCGTCCTCGGCGGCGGCGCCGGCGTCGGCGCGGCGCCGTCGCCACACCGTCACGCCGGCCATCAGCAGCAGGATCGCCCCGATCGAGGTCCGTACGATCCCGTCGTCCGCCCACAGGAGGAACACCGTGCCGACGACCACGCCGGCCGCGACGGCGGGGAACAGCCGCCACAGGGTGGGCCAGTGCGCGTGCCGCCGGTAGGTCAGCACGGCGAGGACGTCCCCGGCGATCAGGATCGGCAGCAGGACGCCCGTGGACGCGCGGGCGGGCAGGACGGCGGCGAACACGGCGAGACTCACCGTGTTCGCCCCGCTGACGGCGGTCTTGGAGAACCCGACGAGCAGGGCCGCGAAGGCCAGCGCGGCGAATTCCCAGCCGGTGAGGTCCCAGAGGGTCACAGTGTTCATGCGGCGACCGATGCTACGTGCAGGTATCGGCCGCCGGTAAGGCGCGTCCCACCTGGTGACCGTCCGGGCGGCCGCCGCGCCGGCCGCCCGTCAGTGGCGTTCGACCAGTACCGCGCTGCCCTGCCCCACCCCCACGCACATGGTGGCGAGGCCCCGTTCGGCGCCGGTGCGGCGCATGCGGTGCAGCAGGGTGGTGAGGATGCGGGCGCCGGAGCAGCCCAGCGGGTGGCCGAGGGCGATGGCGCCGCCGTCGGGGTTCACCCGCTCCGGGTCGATGCCGAGCTGGTCGACGCAGGCCAGCGCCTGGGCGGCGAACGCCTCGTTGAACTCGGCCTCCTGAACGTCGCCGATGTCCCAGCCGGCGCGGGCGAGCACCTTGCGGGTGGCGGGGACGGGGCCGATGCCCATGACGTCCGGGTGGACGCCCGCCGAGCCGCCGGCGACGTAGCGGCCGAGGGACTCCAGGCCGAGGTCGTTCAGGGCCTCCTCGCTGACCAGGATGAGTCCGGCGGCGCCGTCGTTCATCGGGGAGGCGTTGCCGGCGGTGACCGAGCCGCCCGCGCGGAACACCGGCTTCAGCCGGCCGAGCTTTTCGAGGGAGGTGTCCTCGCGGACGCACTCGTCGGCGTCGACGACCACGCCGTCCGGCCGGGTCACCGGCAGCAGTTCGTCGTCGAAGCGGCCGCATCTGCGGGCCTCGGCGGCGCGCCGGTGGCTGCGCAGGGCGAACTCGTCCTGCCGCTCGCGCGAGATGCCGTACCGGCCGGCGACCTCCTCGGCGGTCTCGCCCATCGCGAGCAGGCCGTGCAGGTCCTTCATCGCCGGGTTGACGAGCCGCCAGCCGAGCCGCGTGTCGTACGTCTCGATGCGGTGCGGGAGGGCCTCGTCGGGGCGGGGCAGGACGAAGGGGGCGCGGCTCATGGACTCGGAGCCGCCGGCGATCACGATGTCGGCCTCGCCGGCCGCGACGGTGCGGGCGGCGGTGGTGACGGCCTCCAGGCCGGAGGCGCAGAGGCGGTTGACGGTGGCGCCGGGGACGGACTCGGGGAGGCCGGCGAGCAGGGCGGCCATGCGGGCGACGTTGCGGTTGTCCTCGCCGGCCTGGTTGGCGGCGCCCCAGTAGACGTCGTCGACGCGGGCCGGGTCCAGCGCGGGCACGTCGGCGACCAGGCCGCGGATCACGGCGGCCGCGAGGTCGTCGGGCCGTACGCCGGAGAGGGCTCCGCGCAGTTTGCCGATGGGGGTGCGGCGGGCGGCCGCGAAGTGGACGGGACGCACGGAAACTCCTGATCCGACAAGCCGACGGCGGGGTGCCGCTCGGCGGCTCACTGAGGCTCACTTAATTAGCACCGCTAGTTTCGGACTATAGACCGCCCCGCCCCTCCCGGGGAAGATCCTGGAGGTCATGGCCCCTCCCGCCCTGCCGCCGTCCGGGTTTGTCCCGGGGGGCCGGGGGCACCCGCGCGTTCACGGAGTGGTCGCGGAGCGCGGCCCGCGCGGCGCATCGCACGCGGGCCGGCACCCGCGCCACGAGCTCATCAACCGCGCGACGAGCGCGTCAACGGCGCCACGCGCGCGCCAACTGGGAGGAACACCACTTCATGACCGTCGTGAGGAGCACACTTCCGGACGAGGCCCGCAGGATCTCCGGCGAGGCCCTCCAGGACACCCTGGTCGACCTGCTCGGCCTGTCCCTGATCGGCAAGCAGGCGCACTGGAACGTCGTGGGCCCGCGGTTCCGCTCGGTCCACCTCCAGCTGGACGAGGTGGTCTCGGCCGCGCGCACGCACGCGGACACGGTGGCGGAGCGCGCCTCGGCCATCGGCGTGCCGCCGGACGGCCGCCCGGGGACGATCGCCAAGGTCTTCTCGCTGCCGGCGCCCGCGGAGGGCTGGCTGCGCGACTCGGAGGCCGTCGAGGTGATGACCGACGCGCTGGGCGCGGCGATCACGCGGCTGCGCGAGCGGATCGACGCCACCGAGAAGGCCGACCTGGTCACGCAGGACCTGCTGATCACCATCACCGCCGACCTGGAGAAGCAGCGCTGGATGTTCGAGGCGGAGAACCACCCCGGGGAGTCCTGAGCACCCGGGTGCGCGACGTACGGGAACGAAGGGGCACACGATGACCGACGCCCTCGAGAGGGACGCGCTGTGGGAGGACTTCCACCGCGCGGTGAACATGACGTCGGCGGAACTGGCCGCGTGGCTGCGGGTGGGTGACGCCGGCGAGACGACGGAGCCGCTGCCGGACCGGGCGGGCAGCGACACGGGACAGCACGTCCTGGCCATCCTGCAGAAGCGCCGCACCGACCTCACCGAGGACGACCTGCGCGTGATGGAGGAGGTCGTGGACGCCGTCGCCGAGGAGACGGACCCGGAGAACGAGCCGGTGGCCGGGGACACCGCCCGCCGCCACCGGCTGATGACCCTGGGCCACGACCCGCTCAAGGCGTGACCGTGGCCGGCGGCGACACCGGGCGGGCGGACGAACGGGCCGTGGTGCGCGTCCTCGTCGACGCGCACGGCGAGACGTACGCGCACGAGGCGGGCATCGCCCTGCGGAACACGCCCCAGCCGCTGTACCGGCTGCTGGTGCTGGCCCATCTGCTCAGCGCGCGCATCCGCGGCTCGGTCGCCGTGGCCACTGCCCGTGCCCTGCACGACGCGGGGCTGCGCGACCCCCGCCGGATGGCCGCCGCGGATTGGCAGGAGCGGGTCGACGCCCTCGGCCGGGGCGGCTACCGGCGCTACGACGAGCGCACCGCCACCCAACTCGGCGAGGCGGCGGAGCTGTTGCTGGACCGCTGGGGCGGCGATCTGCGCCGGCTGCGCGCGGAGGCGGACGGCGACGTGGACGAACTGCGGCGTCTGCTCCAGGAGTTCCCCGGCGTCGGCCCGTCCGGCGCGGCCATCTTCCTGCGGGAGGCGCAGTCGGTGTGGCCCGAGGCGGCCCCGCTGGTGGACGCCAAGGCCCTCCAGGGCGCGCGGCGGCTCGGGCTGCCGGAGGACCCGGACCGGCTGCTCGGCCTCGCGGGCCGGACGGAACCGGCCGTGCTGTCCTCGGCGCTGGTGCGGGCGGCGCTCGACAAGCGCGTCGCGGAGGACACCCTGCGCAGAGCGGAGTCCCGCTGATCCTCGCTCAGCTCCCTTGCGGGTCGCCCCGGTTGTTGACGGGGCGACCCGGTCCGTTCCCGGGACAACGTGATCACCGCGAGGCACAATGGCCGGGTCGGCCCGCACGGGCCGGGCGCGGGAGAGGGAGAGGGAGAGACTGTGAGTGAGAGCCACACCCCGACGAGCGGCTCGGCGATGCTGAACACCGGTGTGGCGCACAACGCGCGCGTGTGGAACTACTGGATCGGCGGCAAGGACAACTACGAGGTCGACCAGCAGGTCGGGGACCATGTCGCGTCGATCAACCCGGTCGTCCGGGACATCGCCCGCGCGGACCGGGACTTCCTGGGCCGCGCGGTGACGTATCTGACGCGCGACCGCGGGGTGCGGCAGTTCCTCGACATCGGCACCGGGCTGCCGACGGCGGACAACACCCATGAGATCGCGCAGCGGATCGCGCCGGACGCGCGGATCGTCTACGTCGACAACGACCCGATCGTCCTCGTCCACGCCCGGACCCTGCTGACCGGCACGCCCGAGGGCGCCACCGACTACATCGACGCCGACGTGCACGACCCGGAGGCCATCGTGGAGCGGGCGTCCGCGACGCTGGACTTCTCCCGGCCGGTCGCGGTGATGCTGCTCGGCATCCTCAACTTCGTGCTGGACACGGAGCGGGCCCGGGAGGTCGTCCGCCGGATCATGGCGGAGGTGCCCTCCGGCAGCTTCCTGGCGCTCACCCACCCCACGTTCGACCCCGAGGTGGGCGGCGAACTCCAGGTCCCCGCGATGGAGTTCTGGAACGCGAACGCCACTCCCCCGATCACCGCCCGCGGCGCGGCGGACATCACCGCGTTCTTCGACGGACTGGAGCTGGTCGAACCCGGCCTGGTCTCCTGCTCGCAGTGGCACGCCGAACCCGGCGCCACTCCGGTGCCCCAGTACGGCGCGGTGGCCGTGAAGCCCTGACCCTCGAAAGTATGATCAAGCAATGTCTGACATGACCGAGACCACGCCGGGCTGGCTGTCCTCCGACGACCTGGAGCAGGCACGCGCCCAGATGCCGATCCTGTACGTCGAGGCCGTCCCCGTGCGTGTGGACGACAGTGGTGAGGTCACCAGTGTCGGTCTGCTGCTGCGCATCGGGCCCGACGGGACGGTCAGCCGGACCCTGGTCTCCGGCCGGGTGCTGCACCACGAGCGGGTGCGCGACGCGCTGCTGCGTCATCTGGAGAAGGACCTCGGCCCGGTGGCGCTGCCCCGGGTCCCGGCGTCGTTGCAGCCGTTCACGGTCGCGGAGTACTTCCCCACACAGGGGATCACGCCGTTCCACGACCCCCGGCAGCACGCGGTGTCGCTGGCGTACATCGTGCCGGTGACCGGTGACTGCCGGCCCCGGCAGGACGCGCTGGACCTGGTGTGGTTCACCCCGCAGGAGGCCGTGTCGCGGGCGGTGCAGAGCGAGATGCCGGGCGGGCACGGGGTGCTGCTGAAGCAGGCGCTGGCGCACGCGGGCTGCGTGATCTGACCCGCCCCGCCGTCCGGACCGCCGCGTACGGGGCGGTCCGGACGGCAGGGGCTCAGGCCTCCGGGTGGGTGAGGTTGGCGCCGTTCGACGGGTCGAAGACGTGCGCCTTCGACAGGTCCACGCGGAGCTCGACGGGCGCCCCCTCCCGGGCGCGGGTCGCCGCGTCCAGCCGGGCCACGATCTGCTGGTCCGCCCCGGCGCCGGTGTCCTTCAGGCCCGAGTCCGAGGCCAGTTCGTCCAGTTCGGCGGTGCTCACCGGGCCGCCCTCGGCGCTGAAGTACACGTAGGCGTCGGAGCCCAGCGACTCCAGCACGTCCACGGTGGCGGTGATGACCGGGCCGCCCGTGTCGCGGGCCAGGCTCGCGTCCTCGAACGCCTCGGGCCGCAGCCCCACGATGACCTCCCGGGGCGCGTCCCGCCGCTGAAGCTCCCGGCGCATCCGGTCGTCCAGCGGCAGGTCGCCGAGCGGGGTGCGCAGGGCGTCCGGGGTCAGGGAGGCCTGGACGAAGTTCATCGCCGGGGAGCCGATGAAGCCGGCGACGAACAGGTTGCGGGGCATGTCGTACAGCTCGGCGGGGGTGCCGACCTGCTGGACCAGCCCCTGGCGCATCACGACGACCCGGTCGCCGAGGGTCATGGCCTCGGTCTGGTCGTGAGTGACGTACACGGTGGTGGTGCCCAGGCGGCGCTGGATGCGGGAGATCTGGGTGCGCATCTGCACGCGGAGCTTGGCATCCAGGTTGGACAGCGGTTCGTCCATGAGGAACGCCTTGGGGTCGCGGACGATGGCCCGGCCCATCGCCACCCGCTGGCGCTGGCCGCCGGAGAGGTTGGCCGGCTTGCGGTCCAGGAACTCGACGAGGTCGAGCACCCGGGCGGCCTCGTCCACCTTGCGGTCGATGGTGGCCTTGTCCACCTTGGCCAGCCGCAGCGGGAAGCCCATGTTCTCCCGCACGCTCATGTGGGGGTAGAGGGCGTAGCTCTGGAACACCATGGCGACGTCGCGCTCCTTGGGGGCGAGGTCGTTGACGACCTGCCCGCCGATGCGCAGGGTGCCCTCGGTGATGTCCTCCAGGCCCGCGATCATGTTCAGGGTGGTCGACTTGCCACACCCGGACGGGCCGACCAGGATGACGAACTCGCCGTCGGCGATGTCGAGGTTCACGTCCCGCACGGCGAGGGATCCGTCGGGATAGCGCTTGGTGACTCCCTCGAGGACGATCTCGGCCATGGGTGCTGCCTCCTTGCCTTCGGGCTCATCCCTTGACCGCGCCGGAGGTCAGGCCGGCGACGATCCGCCGCTGGAAGAGCAGGACGAAGATGATGATCGGGACGGTGATCACCACGGCGGCCGCGGCGATCGATCCGGTGGGCTGCTGGAACTGCGAGCTGCCGGTGAAGAACGCGATCGCGGCGGGCACCGTGCGCGCGGACTCGGTGGAGGTCAGCGAGATCGCGAAGAGGAAGTCGTTCCAGCAGAAGATGAACACGAGGATGGCGGTGGTGAACACGCCCGGCGCGGCGAGCGGCACGATGACCAGCCGGAACGCCTGCGCGGGCGTCGCCCCGTCCACCTTGGCGGCCTTCTCCAAATCCCAGGGGATCTCCCGGAAGAACGCCGACAGCGTGTAGATCGCCAGCGGCAGCGAGAAGGTCATGTACGGGATGATCAGACCGGGCCAGGTGTCGAAGATGCCGATGCTCCGCTCGATGTTGAACAGCGGGGACACCAGGGAGATCGGCGGGAACATGGCGATCAGCAGCGACATCCCGATGAGCACCTGCTTGCCGGGGAAGCGCAGCCGGGCCACCGCGTAGGCGGCCATGGTGCCGAGGACGACCGCGATCACCGTGGCGATGAGCGCGATGCCGATGGAGTTGATCAGGGCGCGGGTGAACTCGGAGGTCTGGAAGATGCCCTTGTAGTTCTCCCAGGTCCAGTCGGTGGGGACGTAGCTGCCGTCGGTGAGGGTGCTGGGCGCCTTGAACGACAGGGCGACGATCCACCAAACCGGGAACAGGGCGTACAGCACCACCACGAGGTTGACGACGCCCCATCGCGTCGCGTGCGACCTGCCGACGGCGGCCATCAGCGCTTCACCTCCGCGCCCGGTGCGGCGGCGCCGAACAGCTTGACGAAGGTGAAGGCGATGATCCCGACGCAGATGAAGATCAGGACCGAGATCGCCGACCCGATGCCCAGGTTCAGCGCGGTGAACAGGTTGTCGTAGCCGAGGATGGACAGCGATCCGGTGCCGTGGGCGCCCGCGGTCAGGACGTAGATGTTGTCGAAGATCCGGAAGGCGTCCAGGGTGCGGAACAGCAGGGCGACCAGGATCGCCGGTTTCATCAGCGGCAGCATCACCTTGGTGAACCGCTGCCAGGGGGTGGCTCCGTCGACCATCGCGGCTCTCAGCGTCTCCTCGGGGACCAGGGCGAGGCCGGCCAGCAGCAGCAGCGCCATGAAGGGGGTGGTCTTCCACACCTCGGCCAGGATGATCAGCCACAGCGCGGGCCACTGCTCGGTGAGCGGGGCGTCCCCGCTGGGCAGCAGCCCGGCGAGATAGCCGAGTTCGGGGGTCCAGGCGTACTGCCAGGAGAAGGCGGCGACGACGGTGACGATGCCGTACGGGATCAGGACGGCGGTGCGGACCGTGCCGCGCGTGAAGATGGTGCGGTGCATGACCAGGGCGAGGCCCATGCCCAGGACCAGTTCGATGGCCACGGACACGGCGGTGAGGAACACCGTGACCCAGAAGGCGTCCCACCAGAACGGGGAGGTCAGCACGGCCCCGTAGTTGCTCAGGCCGATGAACTCGGCGCGGGCGGGAAAGCGCAGGTCGTAGCGCTGGAGGGACAGGTAGACCGCGTAGCCGATCGGGTAGGCGGTCACGGCGAGCATGACGATCACGGCGGGCGCGCACAGCAGCCAGCCGAGCCGCCGCTCCTGCCGGGCGCCGGCCGACAGCGCCTTGGTGTCCTGTGCCGTGTCCTTCGCCGGCTCTGCCATGGTGCTCACGGGATCACACCCTCGGATCGCAGGGCCTTGTCGATCTGTTCCCTGATGGTGGCGACGTCGCTCTCCGGCTGGATGCCGGAGGGCGGGGACAGGGTGTGCGAGACGGCGATCGACACGTTCTGGTAGGCGGGGGTGAGCGGCCGTACGCTCGCCGACTCCAGGGAGGCGAGGACCTCCTTGGAGAAGGGGTACTGCTCCATGAAGTCCGGTTCGTCGTAGAGGGCGCGCAGGGTGGGCGGGAGTCCGCCCTTGAGCGCCGCGGTGAGCTGGTTCTCCCGGTTGCGCAGGCACAGGGCCGCGTCGAAGGCCAGGTCGGGGTGGCGGGAGTAGGCGCTGACGGCGAGGTCGATGCCGCCGATGGTGGGGCGGGAGGGGCGGTCGGCGTCCACGCGGGGGTAGACGGCCCAGCGGAAGTTCTTGAAGAGCGTGGGGTTGTTGCTCTTCATCGACGGATAGACGAACGGGTAGTTGATCTCGAAGGCGGCCACCCCCGACTCCATGGCGAGCCGGTTCTGGTCCTCCATCTGGTTGGGCAGGGAGGGGTCGGCGGCCGGGGAGCGGGCGAGGTCCCGCATGATCGAGGCGGCCCGTACGGCGGGCGGGCCGAGGGAGGGTTCGGTGGCGCTCGGGTTGAGGATGGTGCCGCCGGCGCTGTTGATCAGGGAGTTGAACCAGACGGTGAGGCCCTCGTACTGGGCGCCCTGGATCTCGACGTAGTGGGGTTTGCCCTGCCGGGCGAGGTCGCGGGACATGTCCAGCATCTCGGCCCAGGTCGTGGGCGGCTTCGGTACGAGGTCCCTGCGGTACCAGAGCAGCTGGATGTTGGTGTTGTACGGGACGGCGTAGAGCTTGCCCTTCCAGGTGGCCGTCTGGAGCGGCACGTCGAGGGTGCCCTCGGTGGCCCGGCGCTTGTTCTCGCCGGTCCACTCCTTGATCCAGCGGGCCTCGGCGAACTCGGCGGCCCAGGTGACGTCGAGGCCGAGGATGTCGAGGGAGTCGTCCTCGGCGGCGAGCCGCCGCACCATCTGCTGCCGCTGGCCGTCGGCCGCGCGGGGCAGCTTGTTGTAGACGATCCGGTAGCGCCCCCCGGACTCCCGGGTGCACCGGTCGGCGGCCTCCTGGAGGGCGCCGGAGTCGTCGGGGAAGTTGTACCAGTTGAGGGTGGGGCGGGCTCCTTCGTCGTCACCGCCGCAGGCGGCGAGCGCCGAGGCGAGCACGGTCAGGGCGAGCAGCGCCCGTGCGCGTCGCGGCCTCCGGTGACGTCCGCACCTCGCGTGCAATCGCTCCACACCTCGCTTCCGGGACGGCGTCACGGGCCTCGGAACCCAGACGGTGTCTCCCCGGCGGAACGTTAGATAGTCACGAAAGCGACATCAAGGACATACACCTACGATTCTTCGGGCTGCGCGCACCCGTCGGAGGGGGCCGGGCAGCGCTCCGGGCGCCGGGACCGATGAGTTCTCGGCTCCCGGCCGGTCCGCACTCGTGACACCTCAGGAAAGGACAGCGCCATGTCGGAGCTCCTCGTCGATTTCATCACCTCCCTCGACGGTTACGCGTCAGCAGAGGGATGGCCCGGCTTTTGGGGCCTGGAGAGCCCGGAGTACCTCGCGTGGCTCGGCGAGCAGCCGAAGGTCACCTACCTGATGGGAGCGAACACCTACCGTCTGATGTCGGGCTTCGCCGCGGGCGACGTTCCGGCCGGGCAGGACGAGTTCCGGCCCGAGGAGCAGGAGAGTGTCGACGAGCTCACGCAGGCGCCCAAGGTGGTGTTCTCCTCCTCGCTGGAGGACCCGCTGAAGTGGGCGAACTGCACGCTCGTCCGCGACGACGCCGTCGAGACGGTCCGCGCGATGAAGGCGGGTGACGC
The DNA here is from genome assembly GCA_002154585.1 of Streptomyces pseudogriseolus. Lineage (GTDB taxonomy): Bacteria > Actinomycetota > Actinomycetes > Streptomycetales > Streptomycetaceae > Streptomyces > Streptomyces pseudogriseolus. The sequence goes on along the minus strand of MUNG01000236.1, from coordinate 6,758 downwards.
GGGGCTGCTCAGCACGATCGGCAGCGTCAGCCTGTGCCGGTCCCTGCTGAGCGCCGGTCTCGTCGACCGCTTCCGGGTCGTGATGTTCCCGGTGATCACCGGGGCCACGGGCGCGGAGCGCATCTACGACGGCTATCCGGACGTGGCCCTGGAGATGACCGGACACCGCACCTTCGAGGGCGGCCTCCAGCTGGTCGAGTACCGGCCCCGGGTGCTCGAGCACCCGCCTCTCGGCGCCCCCGCCTGACGCCGCCGCGTCCACCGTGGCGCGAAAACGGTCAGGGCCGGTCTCGGATGATCCGAAACCGGCCCTGACCTGCGACTTGTACCAAGTCGGGACGACAGGATTTGAACCTGCGACCCCTTGACCCCCAGTCAAGTGCGCTACCAAGCTGCGCCACGTCCCGTTGCCCGCCTGACCTGGGGATTCCCCCGGCCGAACGCGCACGGAAACCATACCGCACTCGGGACGGTCAGCGCGCGTCCGTTTCTCCGGGCACGGCGCCTTCGGACTGCACTTGACCTCAAGTTTGGTTGAGGTCGCACGATCGCTCCCATGACGATCACCGAACAGCGCACGCAGACCTACGGATACGCCGATCTCCCGCGTCTGATGGGGCTGATGACCGGCGACGAGAAGCACGGGCCCGCCGCGACGTCCACGCTGGACGTGCTGTGGGTGCTGTACGACCGGGTGCTCCGGGTCGGGCCGGAGAGCGCCGACGCCCCCGGACGGGACCGGTTCCTGCTGTCGAAGGGGCACGGGCCGATGGCGTACTACGCCGTCCTCGCCGCCAAGGGGTTCCTGCCGGCCGCGTGGCTGCCCGGCTTCGGCTCCTACGACTCCCCGCTCGGCCATCACCCTGACCGGACGCTGATCCCGGGCGTGGAGATCGGCAGCGGGTCGCTGGGGCACGGGCTGCCGATCGCGGTGGGCACGGCCCTCGGGCTGCGCGCCCAGGAACTGCACGACCCGGCGGTGTGGACGCTGGTCGGGGACGCGGAACTGGACGAGGGCAGCAACCACGAGGCCATCGCCTTCGCCGGTCCCGCCGGCCTCGACCGGCTGCACACGGTCGTCGTCGACAACTCCTCGGCGTCGTACGCCCGTCCGGGCGGGATCGCCGCGCGGTTCGAGGCGGCCGGCTGGTCCGCCCGCACGGTCGACGGCCGTGACCACGAGGCGCTGCACGCCGCGTTCACCGCCCCGCACCCGGGCAGGCCGCTGGTGGTCGTGGCCCAGGTCGAGCCCAAGAACGCGTGAGCGGTTCCCCTCTCCGCCTGTTTTGTTGTCCCCCTCATCGAAAGGACGATTTCCATGGACACCATGCGTGATCGTTTCGCCTCCGTCGTCACCCGGCTGCTGGACGAGGACCCGCGGGTCGCCGTGGTCCTCGCGGAGGTCACCGCGGACCGCTTCACGGAGGCGTTCCGCCGTCACCCGGACCGGGCGGTCAACGTCGGCATCCGGGAACAGCTGCTGGTCGGCGCCGCCTCCGGAATGGCGCTGGCCGGGCTGCGGCCCGTGGTGCACACCTTCGCCAGCTTCCTCGTCGAGCGGCCGTTCGAGCAGGTCAAGCTTGACCTCGGGCACCAGGACGCCGGCGCGGTGCTGGTGAGCGCGGGCGCGTCCTTCGACTGGCCCACCGGCGGCCACACCCATATGGCGCCGGGCGACGTGGCGCTCCTCGACACCCTGGACGGGTGGACGGTGCACGTGCCGGGTCATCCGGACGAGGCCGAGACGCTGCTGCGGCACGCGGTCGCCGCCGGTGACGACAAGGTGTACGTGCGGCTGTCCCTCCAGTCCAGCGCCGAGGGGCGGCCCGTGGACGGGCAGCGGTTCCTCACGGTCCGGGAGGGGCGCTCGGGCGTGGTGGTCGCGGTGGGGCCGATGCTGGACGCCGTGCTCGCGGCGACGGAGGGCCTGGACGTGACCGTCCTGTACGCGACCACCGTGCGCCCCTTCGACGCGGACGCGCTGCGCCGGGCCACCGCGACCGCGGGGACGGACGTCGTGCTGGTGGAGCCGTATCTGGCGGGGACGTCGACGGCCGCGGCGAACGACGCGCTGGCCGATGTGCCGCACCGGGTGCTGGGGCTGGGCGTGGGGCGCGCCGAGCTGCGCCGTTACGGACAGTTCGAGGAGCATCTCGCGGCGCACGGGCTGGACGCGCGGTCGCTGCGCGAGCGGATCACCCTGTTCACCGCAGGGGCCGTGCCCGCCGGCGTCTGACCCGCGTGCCCGGGAGCGGGGTGCGCGCGGTGCGGCCGCCGGGACCCCCCTCCGGACCCGGCGGCCACGCGTGATCGGGATCATGCCACGGGGCACTGACATTGATGCTGATACTCGGGTTCCGGTGGTCGTGACCCGGGCACTGACTGACGTCCTGCTGGGCTGTCTTCGCGTTGTTCTGTCCGGCCGCCGGGGCTTGTTCTCATGGCTCCGGCCGGGCGGAACATGACCTGATAGGAGCTTGGTCAGAAGCCCCTTCAATGTCCTGTCTGCGCCGCCCGGCCGGCGCCTACCTTCGGCTGGGAAGGCAGTATCAGCATGACATCAGAGGGTGCGGCGGACACCGAGGACCAGGATGTGTTCGGCGGGGTCGACTCCCACACCGACACCGTCCACGTCGCTGTCATCAGCGACAACGGAGGCCACCTCGCCGACGCGGAGTTCGCCACCACCACCGCCGGATACGCAGCGGCCCTGGCCTTCCTGACCGCCCACGGGCGGGTGATCGCGATCGGAGTGGAAGGCACCTCGTCCTACGGGGCCGGCTTCACCCGGACTGCCCGCTCCCACGGACACCAGGTCATCGAGGTCAACCGCCTCGACAAGGCCGAACGCCGCCGCACCGGCAAGTCCGACCCCATCGACGCCTACGCCGCCGCACGCGCCGCCCTGTCCGGACGCGCCACCAGCTCCCCCAAAGACGACACGGTCGGCGGGATACGTGCCCTGCACAACACCGCCCGCTCGGCCGTCAAGGCCCGCACCGCCGCACTCAACCAGATCGGCCATGTACTCGTCACCTCTCCGGAGGCGATCCGCGCGAAGTACGGGCAGCTCAAGGGCACCGACCGCACCGAGGCCCTGGCCCGGCTGCGGCCGGCCGGCGACGCCCTGCACACCGCTGTCCTGACCGCGCTGAGAAGCCTCGCCCGCCGCGTCAAGGAGCTCACCGCCGAGCACGAGGCACTGACGCGGGCCCTGGATGCCGAGGTCACCACACACAATCCGGGCCTGCGGGCGACCTACGGTGTCGGCCCCGACACTGCCGCGCAGCTGCTGATCACCGCGGGCGGCAATCCCGAACGGATGCGAACCGAGGCGTCCTTCGCGGCTCTGTGCGGAGCCGCCCCGGTCCCCGCATCCAGCGGCCGAACCAACCGTCACTGCCTTTCCCGGGGCGGTGACCGGACCGCCAACTCCGCGCTCTACCGCATCGCCTTGGTCCGAATGTCCGACGACGCCCGCACCCGCGCCTACGTCGCACGGCAGGTCGCCGCCGGACGGACGAAGAAAGAGATCATCCGGATGTTGAAGCGGGCCATCGCCCGGGAGGTGTTCCGCTGCCTCACCACCACGGTCAACATTCCGGGCATAGCCGACCTACGGCCTCTGCGGCAGGCCAAGAACATCACCCTCACCGCCGTCGCCCAGCACTTCGGTGTCTGGCCCACCACCATCTCCAGACTCGAAAGGGGACTCAGCAGGGACGACGGCCTCGCCCACGCCTACCGCGACTGGCTCCGAGCCGCTTGACAGCAATAGGAGCATCAACGGGAGGGGGCCGCACGGCCCCGACTGCGTCAGCCCTCCGGCGGCAGCCCCAGCCGGGGATGCGCCTCGAGCAGCCGGGACGGGGCCGCCTGGCGCCAGGAGTCGGCGAGGATGTCCCGCAACTCGCCCTCGTCCTCCAGCGCCGCGAGCCTGACCCGCACCCAGGCGAACTGCGCCTCGTGGTCCGCGATCCAGAACTTCTCCGGCTCGGCGAGGGCCAGTTCGTCCCGCTCCTCCTTCGGGCAGCGCACGGCGATCGACGTCTCGTCCTCCGGCAAGGTGGCGAACATCTTCCCCGCGACCCGGAACGTGGGCATGCTCCAGGCGATCTTCTCCGTCGTGTCCGGCAGGGACAGGGCGATCCGTCGTACGTCTTCGGCATCGGGCATGGCTCGCACGGTAGTGGGTGGGACCGACAGTCACCCGGCGGCGCCTGCGGTCCCGTTCTCGGGGGCTCCGCCCCCGGACCCCCGTTCGCGCAGTTCCCCGCGCCCCTGAAGGCGCGTTACGGCCAGGCGCTTGTATCGGACGTTCGGCGTCCTGCCCTCCTGTTTTTCGGGGGCTCCGCCCCCGGGCCCCCGCTCGCGCAGTTCCCCGCGCCCCTGAAGACGCGTTACGGCCAGGCGCTTGTATCGGACGTTCGGCGTCCTGCCCTCCTGTTTTTCGGGGGCTCCGCCCCCGGACCCCCGCTCGCGCAGTTCCCCGCGCCCCTAGAGGCGCGTCGCCGCCAGTCGCTTGTAATAGATCGTCGTGGGTCGCAGTGACCCGGCCGGGTTCGCCGCGTAGTCGGGGATCGCGCCGACCTCCGTCCAGCCGGACGTGCGGTACAGGTGTTCGGCGGGGCTGCCGGTCTCGGTGTCCAGGTGCAGGAGGGTGATGCCGTCGGCGGCCGCCGCCTCCTCCGCGACCGCCAGGAGCCGGCGGCCGAGCCCTGTGCCGCGGGCCGTGCGGTGCACCATCAGCTTCACCAGCTCGGCGCGGTGCGCGCTGTTGGGCTTGCCTGCGGGCAGGGCGAGGCTCACCGTGCCCAGCACGCGGCTGGGTTCCTCGTACGCCGTCCACACCGTGAGGCGGCCGGCGGCGACGTCCGCGCACCGCTCGGTCCACCAGGTGAGGGCCGCCGTACGGTCGAGCGGGGCGAGGAAGCCGACGGACGCGCCGCTCGCCACGGTGTCGGTCAGCAGGTCGGCCAGCGTGCCGGTCAGCTCCAGCAGGCGGGCGGCGTCGGGGCGTTCGACGTTCACGGCCGCACCACCGCCAGCACGTAGCGGACGTCCCCGGGGCCGGGGCAGCGGAAGCGGGTGGGGCCCCAGACGCGCAGCCGGAGGCAGTCGCCCGCGTCGAGCCGGTGTTCGGCGCCTCCGGCGGTGACGGCGAGGGCGCCTTCGAGCACCCAGATGTGCTGCTCGAGGCCCGGTACCGGCGGCCGGTCGTAGGGGATGTCCGCGCCTGCGGTGAGGCGGCCTTCGACGAGTTCGCCGCGCAGTCCGGCGTGCGGCGGGGACACGGAGCGGCGGACGAAGCCGGAGGCGCGGTCCTGCCACACGGGCTGGTCGGCGGCGCGCACCACCGGTGCCGGCTCCGCCTCGACCTCGCTGAGCAGCTGGGACATCGTCCTGCCGTAGACGGCGCAGAGCCGGTTGAGCAGGGAGGCGGTGGGGCTGGTCTCGGCCCGCTCGGCCCGCGACAGCGTGGACCTGCTGACACCGCTGCGCTCCGCCAACTCGCCCAAGGACCAGTCGTGTTCGGCCCGGAGTTCGGCCAGCCGCGCGCCCAGGCGCACGTCGACGGGATCGGGGGCGGTCTCCTGCTGTCCCATATCCGGGACTGTATCCCTGATATGGGCGCCCCGGAAGGGGGTCTCAGGCGTCCTCGGCCGCCGCGTGGAGCGCGTCCAGGACCGGGCGGATCAGGGGGTGGCCCTCCGCGCCCCGGCGTACGGCGGCGAAGACGCGGCGGGTGGGGGCCACGCCGTCGACCGGGCGTACCACCACGCCCGTGAGGTCCGTCCCGCGCAGCGCCGAGCGGGGGACGAGGGCCACGCCCACGTCCGCGGAGGCGAGCGCGACGACCGCGCGGAAGTCGTCCGAGAGGTGTTCGAGCCGGGGCTGGAAGCCGGCGTTCTCGCAGGCCAGCACGACCACGTCATGGCACGGGTTGCCGGGGTACGGGCCGATCCAGGAGTCCTTGGCCAGCTCCGCGAGCGGCACCTCGGGGCCGTCGGCCAGGCGGTGGGAGACGGGCACGACCGCGTCGAACGGCTCGGCGTAGAGCGGGACATGGGTGAGACGTGGGTCGTCGGCGGGCGGGGCCCCGCGGTACTCGACCGCCACGGCGACGTCGACCTGCCGGTCCAGGACCATCGGGAGACTGGCGTCGCCCTCGGCGTCCTGCACCCGGATGCGGATGCCGGGCGCCGTGGCGGAGAGCCGGGCCACGGCGGGAGCGACGACCTGCGCGATGCCGGTGGCGAAGGCGGCCACCGTGACGGTGCCGGCCTCCCCCGCCCCGTACGCGGCCAGCTCGGCCTCGGCGCGCTCCAGCTGGGCCAGGACCGCGTTGGCGTGGCTGAGCAGGATCTCCCCGGCGGGGGTCAGCCGTACGCCCCTGGCGCCGCGCTCGACCAGGCGGTGGCCGGTCTCCTGCTCCAGCGCGGTGAGCTGCTGGGAGACGGCCGAGGGGGTGAGGTACAGCGCGGCGGCCGCCGCGGTGACCGTGCGATGGTCCGCCACCGCACGGAGGATGTGGAGCCGCCGCGCTTCGATCATGGGATCGATTGTCTCAAATGCAGCGGTGCGCGACGGTCAGGCGTCGAGCTCCGCACGGGCCGCGACGAAGGCGTCGACGGCACGGTTCACGTCGTCCGTGGAGTGCGCCGCCGAGAGCTGCACGCGGATGCGGGCCTGGCCCTGCGGGACGACCGGGTAGGAGAAGCCGATCACGTACACGCCGCGTTCCAGCAGCAACTCCG
>MUNG01000235.1 GCA_002154585.1 Streptomyces pseudogriseolus | reverse complement strand
TGCACGCTCCCGCCGATCACCAGCCCGGCCCCCAGCCCCGTACCGAGGTGCAGATAGGCGAAGGACCCGCCCTCACCCCCGACCGCGAGCCCGAGCGCGACGGCGTTGGTGTCCTTGTCGACCACGACCGGCACGGACCCCAGCCGCTCGGCCAGCGCGTCCCGCAACGGAAACCCGTCCCACTCCGGAAACCCCGTCACCCGGTGCAGCACCCCGCGCCGGTGATCGAGCGGCCCGGGCAGCGCAACCCCCACCCCCAACAGCGGCCGCGCGTCCACCACCGCCGCCGCCAGGTCCTCCACCACCGATGCGACCCGCGCCAGCACCGCCTCCGCCCCGGCTCCCAGATCCAGCGGCGCGTGCCGGCGCGCCACCACCGTGCCGTCGAGATCGGCCAGCACGGCCCGCAGTTCGTCCCGGTCCAGGTGCACGCCCACCGCGTGCCCGGCCTCCGGGACCAGCCGCAGCACCGTGCGCGGTTTGCCGCCCGTGGACGCCCGGCGCCCGGCCTCCGCCGCGAGGCCCTCCTCGCGCAGCCGGGCGGTTATCTTGCTGACCGCCTGCGGGGTGAGCCCGGTGCGCTCGGCGAGCTCCAGCCGGCTGATGCCCTCCGCCCCGGCCGTGCGCAGCAGGTCCAGCACCAGCGTGGTGTTGTGGCTGCGCAGGGCGAGGAGGTTGGCCCCGCCGCCCGGGCCGCGCATGCCACCGCCGTACGTCCTGTTCACCTGCCCATTGTGTCCCGGTCTTGCACTTTGGCAACACTGTTGCGAAAGTAGGACCATGACTGGCACTCCCCTTCGCGTCGGCCTCGTCGGCTACGGCCTCGCGGGTTCCGTGTTCCACGCCCCGCTGATCGCCGCGACCCAGGGCCTCACGCTCGACACGGTCGTCACCTCGAACCCCGAGCGGCAGGCGCAGGCCCGCGCCGAGCACCCGGACGTCACGGTCGCCGCCTCGGCGGACGAGCTGTGGGCGCGGGCGGGCGAACTGGACCTGATCGTCGTCGCGTCCCCGAACCGGACGCACGTCCCGCTCGCCACCGCGGCGCTCGAGGCCGGCCTGCCGGTCGTCGTGGACAAGCCGGTCGCGGGCACGGCGGCGGAGGCCCGCGCGCTGGCGGAGCTGGCCGAGAAGCGCGGCCTGCTGCTGTCGGTCTTCCAGAACCGCCGCTGGGACAACGACTTCCTCACCCTGCGCCGCCTGATCGCCGACGGCGAGCTGGGCGAGGTGTACCGGTTCGAGTCGCGTTTCGAGCGCTGGCGTCCGCAGCTCAAGGGCGGCTGGCGGGAGTCCGGCGACCCGGCGGAGATCGGCGGCCTGCTGTACGACCTGGGCAGCCATGTCGTCGACCAGGCGCTGGTGCTGTTCGGCCCGGTGACGTCGGTGTACGCGGAGGCGGACGTCCGCCGGGAGGGCGCGCGGACCGACGACGACACGTTCATCGCGCTCACCCACGCGAGCGGGGTCCGCTCGCACCTGTACGTGTCCGCGACCACCGCCCAGCTCGGCCCGCGCTTCCGCGTCCTCGGCTCGAAGGCCGGCTACGTCAAGCACGGCCTGGACCCGCAGGAGGCCGCCCTGCGCGACGGTGGGCGCCCCGGCGCGTCCGGCGCCGAGTGGGGCGCGGAGCCGGAGGAGCTGTGGGGCCGTCTCGGCGCCGGCGAGTCCCCGGTGACCGGCGGCGGCAGCCCCGTCCGCACCCTGCCGGGCGACTACCCCGCCTACTACGCGGCCGTGGCGCGGGCGCTGCTCTCCGACGGCGCCAACCCGGTGACCGCGCTGGAGGCCGCCGCGGCTCTCGACGTCCTTGAGGCGGCGCGCCGTTCGGCCGCCGAGAAGGTGACGGTGACCCTGTGACCGCCCCGAAGCAGTCCCCGGAGCCGGCCCCGACCGTGGAGGAGCTGGAGGCGCAGGAACGCCGCCTGGTCTTCCCCCGATTCACGTACGACGACGCGTGGGCGCTCGGCTCGCTGCTGGTGGAGCTGGCGCGGGAGCGGCAGGCGCCGGTCGCGATCGACATCCACCGTGCGGGCCAGCAGCTGTTCCACGCGGCGCTGCCGGGCTCCTCGCCCGACAACGACGCGTGGATCGCCCGCAAGCGCCGGGTGGTGGAGCGGTACGGCGCCGCGTCCTACCTGGTGGGCGCGCGGTTCCGGGCCAAGGGCACGACGTTCGAGGAGTCGTCCCGCCTCGACCCGGACGTCTACGCGGCCCACGGCGGCTCGTTCCCCGTCACGGTCGAGGGCGTGGGCGTCGTCGGCGCGGTGACGGTCTCGGGCCTGCCGCAGCTCCAGGACCACCGGCTGGTGGTGGAGGCGCTGGAGCACTTCCTGTCACGGGCGTAGCCCGGGTCAGTTGACGAGGAGGAGGACGAGGACGAGCAGGACGACGGCCGCCACCGCGGCCGCGACGGCCTTCCCTCTGCCCTCGTCCGAGATCCGCGCCAGGACCTCCAGCTTTCCGGAGCAGCCGCGGAAGAGGTAGTAGTCGCGGTTCCCGCTGCCCCGTGGGGTCGCCCTGACGACGGTGAGCCGCTTGATGACGACCGTGCGGTCCTGCTCGCCCTTCAGCTTCCGCAGGTGCGGGGCGAGGACCGCGCGGTGGTCGTCGGAGAGGTCCTCGGGGAGCGGGTCCGCCGCGCCGAGCCGGTCGGTGCGCCAGTCCCCCGCTCCCAGGTCGTTCGCCACGCGCCGGGGCCACGGGTCGGGGTGGGTCACCTTTTCGGTCCGCCGCTCCCAGACGATCCGCCCGGCCGTCCAGGACGTCGTCCGCCCGTGGCCCTTGCACGTCCCGCACGTGACGGTGCCGGTGGCCTTGCAGGGCCCGCACGGGATGCGCCCCCGTGCCTGGCACCTCTCGCACTTGACCCTCCCCCAGCCCCGGCATCCCGGGCAGGCGCTGTCGGCGGTGTGACAGGCGTCGCAGGTCACCCGCTCCTCGGGGTTCGCCGCCTTGCGCGCCTTGGGCGGCCGGGGCGGTGTGCCCGGCAGGCCACCGTGCTTGAGGTACTGGCTGCACGGGGAGACGCCCTCGCACACGGGACACGGCTGGGCCGGCTCGCAGGTGCGGTACGTCATGCCCTTGCAGTCGGGGCACTGCTGTCTGCCGTTGCCGCACCCGCAGGACCGTATGTGCACCGTGCCCCGCCGGACCAGGTCCAGCGGCTTGTCGAGAGGCTTCTCGTCCGGGCCGAGTTCGTGGTCCCGCAGCACGTCGTAGACCGGCCGGTCGGCGAGGTGGACGGCACCGGGCTCGTGCCGTGTCGCCTCGGTGCGCTGTTCGACGTACCGGGTGATCGAGGCGTCGAGCAGGTGCAGCCGGGTGAGGCTGAAGTCCGCGGCGGTGCGGCCGCTTCCCTTGCCGTCGCGGCGAGCCAGCTGCGCGTCCAACGCCGCCCGCACCTCGTCCTCGGACGGATCCGCACCCATCGCCACGCCGCTCACTCCCCCGGTTCGCGCCGCGCCCCGCCCCCGATGCGGGCGTGGAGCGCATCCAGTGTGGCGGGGCGGGGCCCGGCGGAAAAGGGCGCGTGCGGAGGCGGCGGGGGCGCGGACGGACCGGCGGGGCCATCAGGTGACGCTCGGGGCGCGGACGCGCCGCCGGCCGGTGACGCCGGCGGCAGCACCCGAGCGCCCGCCTCGACCGCACCGCGCCCGGCGCGGGCCGCTACGCCTGGGCGAACACCTGCCGTTGCCGCCCCAGCCCCGTGACCTCCAGCTCGACCACGTCCCCGGCCCTGAGGTACGGCTTCGGCTCGGGCCGGCCCATCGCCACGCCCGCCGGGGTGCCGGTGTTGAGGACGTCGCCCGGGTACAGGGTCATGAACCGGCTGACGTAGCGCACGACCTCCCCGACCGGGAAGATCTGCTCGGCCGTCGTGCCGTCCTGCTTCAGCTCGCCGTTGACCCACAGCCGCAGCGACAGGTCCTGCGGGTCGGGCACCTCGTCGGCGGTGACCAGCCAGGGCCCGAGCGGGTTGAAGGTCTCGCAGTTCTTGCCCTTGTCCCAGGTGCCGCCGCGCTCGATCTGGAACTCGCGCTCGGAGACGTCGTGGGCGACGGCGTACCCGGCGACGTGCGCGAGTCCGTCCTCCGCCGACTCCAGGTACCGCGCGGGCCGCCCGATCACGACGGCCAGTTCGACCTCCCAGTCGGTCTTCACCGACCCGCGCGGGATCAGCACGGTGTCGTCGGGGCCGACGACGGTGTCCGGGGCCTTGAAAAAGACGACCGGCTCGGCGGGCGGCTCGGCCCCGGTCTCGCGGGCGTGGTCGTGGTAGTTCAGCCCGATGCACACGATCTTGCCGATCCGCGCGAGCGGGGGCCCGGTGCGCAGCCCCGCCGCCTCCAGCGCGGGCAGCTCGCCGGCTGCGGCGGCGCGCCTGATCCGGCCGAGGGCGTCCTCGTCCGCCAGGAGCGTCCCGTCGATGTCCGCGACGAGTCCGGACAGGTCGCGCAGGGTTCCGTCGGGGTCGAGCAGCGCGGGCCGTTCCCGTCCCGCCGTACCGACGCGCAGCAGCTTCATGGTCGTGTCTCCCTCGCTCGCGGGCGCCCGCCCGACGGGGACGACCGGTGCGGCGGGCGCGGCCGTCGGAGGACCGGCCGATCTTCCAGGCCGGACGCTCCACTCCGCAAGACCCGGTTCACGTACTGGACCGCGTCCGCCGCACGCCTCACCGGTAGAGCACCGACCGCTCGATCACGCTCCACGTCGTGGAGGTGACGACGTAGAGCGCGGCGGCGAGGGGGACGACGGCGACGGTGACCAGGGTGAAGAAGGACATGAACGGCATCACCCGCATCACCCCGCCCATGGCGGCGGCGCCCGGCATCTGCGGGTCCGCGCCCGCTCCGCCCGCGCCCGCCGCGCCTGCCATCGCCGCGGAGGCGGCCGTCATGCGCCGGGAGAGCCGGTAGCTGAAGTACGCGACGACCGTGACGACGGCGAACAGACCGAGGTACACCAGGCCGGCCCCGCCGAACGCGCCGCCGTCGCCGAGGGCGTCCGCCCACCGGCCGCCGAGGGGCGCGTCGAGCAGCTGGTGGCTGAGCAGGGCGTTGGGCTCGCCGCCGATGGAGCCGCTGGAGAAGAGGTGGTAGAGCAGGAAGAACGCGGGGAGCTGGAGCAGGCTGGGCAGGCAGCCGGAGAGCGGGGAGACCTTCTCCTCGGCGTGCAGTTCCAGGACGGCCTTCTGAAGCTTCTCGGGGTTCTTGCCGTGCTTGCGGCGCAGTTCGGCGATGCGCGGCTGGAGCGCGGCCCGCGCCTTCTGGCCGCGCGCGGCGGCCCGGGACAGCGGATGGACGGCGAGTCGTACGACGGCCGTGAACGCGACGATCGCGGCGGCCGCGGCGGACAGGCCGAACAGGGGGCGGAGCAGGTCGGCGAGCTGCTCGACCAGGGTGGCGAAGACAGACAAGGGTGAGCCCTCCGGGGGTCTCGTCGTGCCGGAGGTCCCGGCGCGGCGGACGGCCGGGACGGGACGGGGAAGGTCGGCATGACGACCCGCGCGCGGGGCGGGCGGAAGGGGAGAACCGTGGAACGGGGGTTCCGTGGACGTGCGTCCGGTGAACGAAAGCCCCCCGAGGTGCTGCTGCCCTACGCGGCGGTCGCCGGGAGGGCGTGTCCGGGCGCTCGGGGCCGGGTGCGGCCCTTGGCGTCGGGATCCCGCTGGGGGAGGAAGGCGGTGCGCCGGTCGCGGTCGCGCAGGGCCGTGCGCACCCGGGTGGGCGGCACGGCGGGCGCGCTGCGGGCGGCGACCACGGAGCACAGGCTGAGGGCGGCCCCGGCCGCGGCGGTCGCGGCGAGGGTGACGTGGACCAGGGAGAGGCCGCCGTCGGGGGCCGGGGTCAGCAGCAGGGCGAGCTGGAGCAGCGGGAAGAGCACGGCGAGGAGGGTGCGCACGGGGCGCGGGGCCGGCCGCCCGGCGGACGGGTGCCGTGCCGTCGTCGGCCCTGCTGTCATCGGCCGTACTGCCGTCGGCCGTGTCGTGAACCGCGTCATGGGCCGTGTCCCCCTCTCCGTCTTCCCGTCCCGTACCGCGTCTCGTACCGCGTCGTGCACCGCATTGTGCCAGGCGTTCGTGTCGGCGCGGCGTGAACCGGGCCTCAGGCGGCGTCGGCCTCCACGGGCTGAAGCAGCCGCTTGGGCTTGAGCAGCGCCCGGCTGACCGGGTCGGCCGGGTCCCGGTTGAGGTCCGGCCCCGGCACTATCTCGACGTCCGGGACGGCCACGACGGTTCCGCAGGCGGGGCACTCGCTGAAGGGGCCGAGCTCGGTGCCGCAGTCGGCGTGCCGGAAGATCCGCAGTTTCCGGTGGGTGAGCTGCTCGCGGCCCCACACGCCGAGGGCGCGGAGGGTGGGCCACAGGGCGATGCCGCGGTCGGTGAGGACGTACTCGTCGCGGGGCGGGGACTGCTGGTAGCGGCGCTTCTCGAGGATGCCCTGGGCGGTGAGCGCCTGGAGGCGGGAGGCGAGGACCGCGCGCGGGATGCCGAGGTGGACGAGGAAGTCGTTGTAGCGGCGCACGCCGTAGAACGCGTCGCGGATGACGAGCAGCGTCCAGCGTTCGCCGATGACCTCCAGGGCGCTCGCGATGGAGCACTCCTGCGTCGCGTAGTCCTTGCCCAGTGCCATGCCCTCCACTGTAACCACTTTTCCCGCCGTTGGTTCAGTGACCGAACCGACAGTGTTACGGTAGCCGGGCCCCGATAGGTTCAATGAACGAACCTACAGTCACGTCATCCCTCACCCAAGGCCCCTCCCGATTCCGCCCCAGGCCCCTCCCGATTCGCAGAGGACCCCGACGACATGACCGTCACCCCGGCCACACCCGCCACCGCACCCCAGGCGCAGGACGCCGCCGCGCGTGCCGCCGCCCCCGGATCACCGCCGCGCCCCGGCGCCACCCTGGCCCTGACCAGCGTCGCCACGACCGTGGCGCTGATGACGTACACCGCCCCGATCGTGACGCTGCCCGCGACCGCGGCCGCCCTGCACACCCCGCTGTCCGCGCAGGCGTGGCTGCTCAACGGCACCCCGCTGGGGCTGGCCGCGCTGCTCCTGGTGGCCGGCAGCCTCGCCGACGACTACGGGCGCCGCCGGGTCTTCGTCTGGGGCACCCTGGCGCTCGGCATCACCACGGCGCTCGGCGCCCTCGCCACCGACACCTGGCAGTTCACCCTGGCCCGGATCGCGCAGGGCGCGGCCGGCGCGGCCCTGCTGGCCAGCAGTCTCGGCCTGATCGTGCACGCCTTCCCGACACCCGCCGGACGGCTGCGGGCGACAGGCGTGTGGGGTGCGTTCGTCACCGGAGGCATCGCGGTGGGCCCGCTGCTCGCCGCCGGGATACCGAACTGGCGCGCGGTCTACGGCGTCCTCGGCGCCGCCGCGCTGATCATCGCCCTCCTCGGCACCCGCGCGCTCACCGAGTCGCGGTCCGCGCGCGGCGGCCGGCCCGACTACGCCGGGGCCGCGACCTTCGGACCGGCGCTGGTCTCCCTGGTGGCGGCCCTGACGCTGGGCCGGGACGGCTGGCTGCGGACGCCGGTGTGGCTGCTGCTCGGCGCGACCGTCGTCCTGCTCGCCGCCTTCGTCCTGGTGGAGCGGCGCACGGCGGCCCCGATGATCGACCTGTCCCTGCTCCGTCACCGCGGCTTCCTCGCCTCGTCCGTCGGCGGCCTGTTCACGGGCCTGTCGGTGATCGGCCTGTTCAGCTTCCTGCCGGCGGTGCTCCAGCGGGTGCTCGGGATGTCCGCGATGGACACGGCGCTGCTGACCCTGCTGTGGGCGGGCCTCGCCTTCGTCGTCGCGCTCCAGGCCCGCCGCCTGGCCGGCCGCGTCCCGACCCGCGTCCAGCTCGCCCTCGCCTTCGCCCTGCACGCCGTGGGTGTGATCACCATGCTCGGCGCGCTCGACGCGGGCTCCACGGCCCGTTTCGTGCCCGGCATGATGATCGCGGGTGTCGGCAGCGGCCTGCTCAACGCGGCGCTGCCGCTGCTCGCGGTCGAGTCGGTCCCGGCCGCCCGGGCCGCGATGGGCTCCGGCGCGCAGCAGACCCTGCGGTACATCGGCTCGTGCGCCGGCGTCTCCCTGACCATCGCGGTGGCGACGTCGTCGAACGACGGCCCGGCCCACGGCACGGACATCGCGATGGTGGTGTCCGCGGTGCTGGCGCTGGTCGCGGCGGTGGCGGTGTTGGGGCTGCGGGAGCGGGGGTAAGGCGGGCCGGACCCGGTCTTCGGTCGGCCGTGAGGCGCTCGGGCCTCCTCCGGCCGCCTACGGAGGCGAGGCCCATGGGCCCCTCACTTCTGTCACCTGTCGGCAGTACGGTGTCCCCCATGCGCCCCGACACGCCTGCCGAAAACGTCGACCACATCAACGAGGCCGCCCGACTGGAGCGGACCGCCGACCGCTACCCCGAGGACGCCGAAGCCCTGCTGCTGCGGGCCGCCGCCCACCGGGAGCTGGCCGGCGACCGCCCGGCGGCGACGGCGCTCTACGACCGCCTGCTGACCTCGGGCCCGGACCTGGACGACCCGTACCTGGTCCGCGCCCTGAAGGCCGCCAACCTGTGGGAGTACGGGCACGAGGCGGAGGCCCGCGCGATCATCGACGGCATCCGCATGGCGTCCCCGCGCGATCCCGCCCCGTGGGTGATCGTCGCGGAGGCGCTGGAGGCGCACGACGAGCTGGAGCAGGCGCACGAGACGTTCACCGAGGCGGTACGCCTCCTGCTGTCCGGCGTGGAGGAGCCGCCGCGCGCCACGTATCCGCTGCTCTTCGGCCGCCACCGGGTGCGCAGGATGCTGGGCGCGTCGCACGACGAGTGGGACGCGCTCGCGGACTCCGCGCACAAGCTCCCCGTCGGCCTCGACGAGCTGCACGACCCCAAGCGCGTGTGGTCGCTGGGCTCGGAGAACCCGGAGGAGCTGGAGGCGGAGATCCTGCGGCTGCGCGCGGAGCTGGGCGCGTACCGGGAGGCGCTGTCCCGCCCGTTCCCGGTGGCGGTGCTGCACTGGCCGGCCGACGAGCTGACGGAGCTGACGCAGGCGTACCCGGACCTCGCGGAGGAGTACCCGTCGTACGCGGCCCACCTGGAGGCGACGGAGGCGGCCCTGCGCGAACTGGCCGCCTCGGGCACGCCGAACCTGGGCATCGTGCGGGGCACGGTCCCGTCGTACGAGGCGTTCGCCGCCTCGGAACTGGCCTCCCCGTCCGACTCCTCGCTCCTCCCCCAGTACGCGACGACGCTGGCGGCACGGGGCCGCGCGGTGGCGTGGCCGCCGGAGCGGGCGGACGCGTGCTGGTGCGGGTCGGGGCGGGCGTACGGGGAGTGCCACGGGGTGTAGCCGCGTCTGCAGGAGCGCGCGTACGGGTGCGCCCGGCCACCGGTGGATCCGGCGGCCGGGCGCACTCGCTGTTTACGGGGTAGCGGTGTCGCGGTGCCGCGGTGCCGCGGTGCCGCTACCGGCTCGCTCGGCTCACTTGGCGAGGAAGGCGAGGAGGGCGTCGGTGACCTCCTGGGCGTGGGTCCAGAGCAGGCCGTGCGGGGCGCCGTCGATGACGACGTACTCGGCCTGGGGCAGGGCCCGGTGGAAGGGCTCGCCGGTGGACTCGATGGGCAGGATCCGGTCGGCGGTGCCGTGCAGGATCAGCGCCGGGACGTCGATCTTGGCCAGGTCGGACCGGAAGTCGGTGGTCCAGGTGGCGACGGCGGCGAGGGACGCGTACGGGGAGGACCCGGCGGCCACGTTCCAGCTGTTGCGCAGGGCCTCTTCGCTGATGCGGGTGCCGAGGTTCTCGTCCAGGTTGTAGAAGTCTTGGTAGAACGCGGTGAAGTAGGCGTACCGGTCCTCGGCGACGGCCTTCTCGATGCCCGCGAAGACGGAGGCGTCGACGCCGGTGGGGTTGTCGTCCGTCTTGAGCAGGTACGGCTCGAGCGAGGCGAGGAAGGCGGCCTTCGCGACGCGGTCGGACCCGTACGTGCCGAGGTACCGCCCGACTTCGCCGGTGCCCATGGAGAACCCGACGAGCACGGCGTCCCGCAGGTCGAGCGTCTCCATGACGGTGTTCAGGTCGGCGGCGAAGGTGTCGTAGTCGTAGCCGGTGGTGGGCTGGCTGGACTGCCCGAAACCGCGCCGGTCGTAGGTGATGACCCGGTAGCCGGCGGCGAGCAGGGCGGCGGTCTGCTTCTCCCAGGAGTGACCGTCGAGCGGGTACCCGTGGATCAGCACGACCGGCTGCCCGGTCCCGTGGTCCTCGTAGTACAGGTCGATGGTGGTGCTGTTCTCCTGGCCGACGGTGATGAACGGCATGGTGGTGCCCTTCTTCTCTGAGGTCTGGTGTGCGGTGAGCACGATGAAGAAGGTAGCGCGCCATTCGGTTGTGCGCAACTAGATTGCGCGCAATCGGTTGGGCGCAGTGCGCCGAGGACGCGTGGGACGTGCGCGGCCGGCGGCGGAGCCGCCAACAGACCTGGCCGGGGGCCGCCGCGGTGGCCCGCAACAGGTCGCGGACCAGCTCGAGGTCGACGCGCTCGGGCTTACGGAACCGAAGACAGCCCTTGCCCATGCCCTGGCCGGCCAGCCGCTCGGCGAAGGCGTCCCGGACGTCACCACGCATCAGGTAGGAGATGTACTGCTTCTGACTTGCGATGGCGATCTCGGCGACTCCGTCCCGCTCGTACGCGGGCATCCCGTACGCCATGACCTCCGTGAACCCCGTGAGCTCGGCCCGGCACAGCTCACGCAGCCGCGTCAGGACGACCTTGCGGTCGTCCGAAACCTCGGCGAGGTAGGCGTCGACGTCGGTCGCGTTGCTTTGCACCATGTGGGGAGCTTGTGCCGGGCCGGGGGCGGTGCACCCGTTCACTCGGACCTCCGTCCACCCTTCCGACGCCGGCAGAATGCAGGTGTGCCCGGTGTCGTCCCGTCCTCCCCCAGCGTCTCCGCCCGGATGAGTCGCCAGAACCGTCGTGACACCGCCCCCGAGGTGGCGGTCAGGCGGATCCTGCACGCCGGAGGCCTGCGGTACCGGGTGAACGTGCCCGTGCCCGGCATGCCCCGCCGCACGATCGACATCGTCTTCCCCAGGGCGAAGGTCGCCGTCTTCCTCGACGGTTGCTTTTGGCACGGATGCCCGCAGCACGCGACCAGTCCGAAGGCCAACGCCGAGTGGTGGCGCACCAAGCTCGACAAGAACATGGCCCGCGACGCCGAGACGACCGAGCATCTGACCCAGGAAGGCTGGACGGTCCTTCGTTTCTGGGAGCACGAGTCCGTCGATGACGTGGCCTCCCGGATCGCCGCCGTGGTGAAACCGCAGCGCGAGGCCGACGACCGCCGCTGACGGGGACGAATTCACCACGTCCCGCCCCTTTTGCCCGCCATGAGCTCCCGCGCCGCCAGAGCGGTTTGCGAGATCGATTTACTCAGCAACGACCTGCTCCAATAGTGTGGAGGCGGCGTGAACGCGGGGGGCGTTGATCTGTGTCGCAGCATGCCTGCCGAGCAGGCGAACGATGAATGAGAGCGGGGGGCGGTCGACCACATGACCGACGATTTCGATGCCATGTACGAGACGTTCCAGGCACTTCTGGAAACGTTTCCCCCTTCGGAGGCCGTGAAGCGGCTCGAACTACTCGGCGTCGAACAGCACGTCATCGAGGAGATCCGCCGGCGCCACGAAGAGCGGACGATCCGTATCAAGGAGCTCGAGGAGCCCCATGCGGTGGTCCTGGGCAACCGGGACACCTGGTACACCGGCCCGCAGGCCAAGGACAAGTGCTGGCCCGCGATCGTGAAGCTGCTCCGCAAGGACGGCTGGCCGGAGAAGCCCGCCATCCAGGATCTCGACGACTCGTCCACCCGGGTCGTCTCCCTGCTCAATCACCCGAAGGAAAAGGCGTTTTCGACCCGTGGCCTGGTGGTCGGGTACGTGCAGTCCGGCAAGACCACCAATTTCACCTCGGTCATGGCCAAGGCGGCGGATCGCGGTTACAAGCTCTTCATCGTGCTGGCCGGCATCCACAACGGGCTCCGCCGCCAGACTCAGGCCCGTCTGGTGCAGCAACTCGTCGAGCCCAATCCGTCGATGTGGTCGCAACTGACAGGTCTGGACAAGGACTTCACGCCCACCGAAAACCCCGCCGGCTACTTCGGGAAAAGCAACAAGACGCACGTCCTCTGCGTGGTGAAGAAGAACGCCACGGTGCTGCGCAAGCTCTCGCAGTGGCTGGCCAAGGCGTCCGACTACCTGGAGGACTGCCCGGCGCTGATCATCGACGACGAGGCCGACCAGGCCACGGTGGCGACCAAGTCCATCAACCCGCTGATCCTCAGCATCATGAAGAGCCTGCCGCGCTCCGCCTACGTCGGGTACACGGCCTCCCCGTTCGCCAACCTGTTGATCGACCCCGCCGCCGAAGACCTGTATCCCCGGGACTTCGTCGTCAACCTGCCGAAGCCGAAGGGGCACTTCGGTACCGAGGTCCTCTTCGGCCGGTACGCGTTGGAGGGCGAGGACAAGGAGGACGTCGACGACGGTCACGACATGATCCGCTCGGTGCCGCAGGACGACGTTCCGTGCGTCCGCCCCGAGACGAAGGCCGACGTCGAGGGCTTCGAGCCCGTGATCACGGGCACCCTTCAGCGGGCCATCGACTACTTCTGGCTGGTCACCGCCGCACGCAGGGTCCGGGGCACCGGCAACCCGCACAACACGATGCTCATCCACACGAGCGTCAACACGGCCGTGCACAACAGCTTCAAGAGGCCGCTGGAGCACCTCAGGCGGAGGAGGGCCGAGTCGCTCGGCGACGCCGACATGCTGAGGCGACTGCGCGCGCTGTGGGACCAGGAGACCGCCCGCGTCCCTGCCGAGGAGTTCGGCGAGACCAAGGTGCCGTTCGACTCGCTGCTTCCCGAGCTGCCCGGCGTCCTCGACAGTTGCCGAGTCATCATGGACAACTCCAGCAGCGAGGACCGCCTGGACTACGAGAACGGCCCGGTGGTCGCGATCGCCGTGGGAGGTAACACCCTGTCGCGTGGTCTGACGCTCGAGGGCCTGTCCGTCAGCTACTTCGTGCGTGCGGTCTCCGCCTACGACACGCTTCTGCAGATGGGGCGCTGGTTCGGCTTCCGCAACGGCTACGCCGACCTGCCCAGGATCTGGATGACCGACGAACTGGCCGAGTGGTTCCGCCACCTGGCGACCGTCGAGACCGAGATGCGGCGGGACATCGACGTCTACATGACGGAGTCCGAAACCCCTCTGACCTTCGCGGTCCGACTCCGCACGCACCCCTCGTTGCGCGTCACGGCAGCGGCCAAGATGCGCTCGGCGGTCACGGCCGCCTCCTCCTACGGCGGCCGACGCGTGCAGACCCACTACTTCCGCACCGATGCCGAGTGGCTGCGCGGCAACATCGACGCCGCCCGCAAGCTGGTCGGGGCGTCGATCGCGGACGCCGTGCGGGTGGAGGACCGGTCGGCCGAGGGGCGCTACGTGTTCCGCGACGTCCCGTACGACGTGGTGACCGACTTCCTGGCGGAGTACAAGTTCCATGAGAAGTCGCCCGAGAACGACGGCGAGCTCATGAGCGCGTACATCCATAAGCGCGTCTCCGCGGCCGGTTCCCTGCGCCGCTGGAACGTGGCCGTCGTCGGCAACCCCAAGGGTGAGCCGTTCGAGTTCGCGCCGAACGTGGCCGTCGGTCGAAGTGTCCGTGCCCGCTTGGCCGACACCTTGGGCCCCGAGCACGCCGACATCAAGACCCTGATGAGCCGTCGTGACGCCGCGGTCGACCTGTCGGGCGACGTGTCGAAGTTGAAGGAGGAGGAGATCATGCGGGAGCGGAAGGCCCAGCTCCCCGACACCGGACTCCTGATCCTGTACCCCATCGACAAGACGTCCGCGCCTCATCCGCCCAAGGACACGCGCCGGCCCCTGAACGCCGAGGAACACGTCATTGGTGTCGGCCTCGTCTTCCCCGAGCCGCGCGACGGGGACAGCACTGTGGAGAAGTACATATCGGCCGACCTCTCCGGCGTCAGCATCGAGGACGAGGACCTCAGTCTCCTGGAGAGCGAGGAGGCGTGAGCGAGCCCGCATGGAACAAGCTCGTCGAGGAGCACTGGACCGCGCTGGAGGCCAGGCCCACCACCGGTGAGCACCGCCTCCGGGTGTCCCACCTCCCGGTGGTCACGGGCGAGGGGCCGATAGCCGTGGCCGTCGACCACGAGGGCCACCACCACCTGTTGGTACCGGTGAACAGCCGCACCAAGGTCCGCTCCGGCCTCGACGGCCCGGTGCTGCGTCTGCGCAAGCGCCCGCTGGAGGACGAGGAGACCTACCAGACGTACGCGGACCTGGCCTGTCTCAGGGACGACTTCGCGGACCTGTTCACCAAGCTGTGCGCCGACGTGCTGTCCACGGTGGGCGCAGCGCCCGAACACCCCGTCAAGGGGCTGTATCGCGTCCTGGACCGCTGGAAGGCGCTGTTCCAGACCCAGGGCCCCGCTCTGGGTCCCGAACAGCTCGCGGGCCTCTTCGGCGAGCTGCTCGTCCTGGACCGACTGCTGCAACGCGATCCGGGCGCTCACCGCCTGTGGCGCGGTCCGAAGGGACACCGCCACGACTTCTCGACGGGCCTCGACGCGATCGAGGTCAAGACGGCGGTGGATCCCTCCGGTCGCAAGCCTCGAATACACGGACTGGACCAGTTGGAGCCTCCGCCGGACGGCAGTCTTCACCTGGTCTGGGTCGGGCTGCACCGGATGACGGCGTCGGGAGGCGGCACGGGCTTCGTGGAACTGGTCGAGCGCACGCTGCGGCACTGCGACGACGAGAGCACCGTGCTCGGTCTCCTCTCGGAAGCCGGCTACCGCCACTTCGAGGCCGACCGTTACCGGGACGTCCGTTTCGGCGTCGGAGAGGAGACGTGGTTCCGCGTCCTCCCCGAGTTCCCCGGACTGACCGGTGGCGCGCTCGTCGCAGCCGGCCTGCCGGTCTCCGTGCTGGACGTCGAATACACCATCGACCTCACGGGCGATGTCCCCGGCACGGTGACGCCCGACGAGGTGTCGCGTGTGGTCGAGCGCATCACTCAGGAGTCCGACTGATGGAAGCCTCGTGGTACTCCCAGCCCTACCCTCCCGAGGGGGCCAGCGCCGCCGAGGGCATCCGCAACCAGCTGGGACGTCCGGAACTGGATCTGTTGACCATCCTGGTCCGTGAGTCGGCGCAGAACAGTTGGGACGCCCGCATACCCGACTCCCCGAAGCCGGTCGACTTCCGCATCGACATGTGGACGATCACACCCGCGCATGCCGGCGCCTGGCGGACCCTCCTCCCGGCCGGGGCGCCCACGAACCCGGATCACTTCCCGCTGCGCAACACGCTGCGGCACCCCGTCATCCGCGTGCTCGCCGTCTCCGACCGGGGGACGCGTGGCCTGGGAGGCCCGACGCGCGCCAACGACGCGGTGGGTGCCGACCGGGACTTCGTGTCGTTCATCCGCAACATCGGTGAGCCCCGGGACAGGGCCCTGGGCGGGGGCACGTACGGCTTCGGCAAGGGCATCTTCTACCTGCTCTCCAAGTCCGGCTCCGTGCTGGTGCACTCCCGTTGCCGCACGCCCGAGGGAAGCTACGAGACCCGTCTCATCGGGTGCACGCTCTGGAAGAGTTACGTGGCCACCGAACGCGGTGGGGACCGTCGCTACACGGGCCGGCACTGGTGGGGCGACACCTCGGGCGACGTCGTGGAACCCCTCGTGGGCGCAGCGGCCGAGATCGCCGCCCAGCGGCTGGGCCTGCGGCCGTTCGGCCCGCAGGAGACGGGCACCACCGTGGTCGTGATCGACCCGAATCTCGACGAGTTCGAGCAGCCGACGGACGCGGCCGACTACCTGGCCGAGACGATCGCATGGCACCTCTGGCCCAAGATGATCGAGACGGACGGCAAGCCCCCCGCGATGCGCTTCTCCGTCACCTGTGACGGCGTCCCCTACGAGGTGCCGGACCCTCGCACCACGCCCCCGCTGCACATGTTCGTCAAGGCGTACGAGGTCATGAAGGGCGGGCAGGGCCGTGACCTCGCGTGTTTGAAACCGAAAAGGCACCTGGGGCGGCTCGGCCTGGACAAGCGCATCATGCCGGCGCTCGAACGGTCCCGTGCCAAGGAGCTCCTCGACATCGAGGACGTCGTCCACCACGTGTGCCTGATGCGCCCCGCGGAGCTGGTCGTCACCTACCGTCCGGGACCGAAGCCCCCCAGCATTCACCAGGGCTACGCGGGCGTCTTCCGGGCCGACGAGTCCATGGACGAGGTGTACGCCAAGGCCGAACCGCCCACCCACGACGCCTGGAACCCTCACTCGCTGGAGCGCCCCGAGAGCACCTATGTCGCCACGACGTTCCGGCGCATCGACGAGGCGCTGAACGGATTGCTCTCACTCAACGGGAACGCCGGCCAGGGCGCCAGCACCGTGGCCCTGGGAGCCGCCAGCTCGTACTTCTCCGGCCTGGTCGGCGGAGCATGGGGCATCGGCGGAGCCACCGACTACTCCAAGCCCGGCAGCACCGCGACCCGGTCGACCGACGTCGACGGCAGCGGTGGACGCGGACGGCGGCCCACGAAGAAGGGCCGGGCCTCCGGAGGGGCGACCGTCGACGGCGAGGACCGTGACGACGCGGGTGCGCCGTACGGCGGCGACTCCACGCCCCGCCGACGCCCTCGGGTGCAGTACGTCGGCGACCCCTACTACGAGGACCACGGGGAGAGCACCTTGCTGGTGCAGGAGTTCCGCCTGCCGGTGCCCGGTCCGCAGCGCGTCCGGAGCGACCTCGCGGTCACGCTGCCGGGCACGGGCGGACGCGAGACGGACCCACCGCTCGGGGCGACCATGCCCGTGCTCGTCGGTTGGCAGGACGCGTCGGGGCACGTGCACGACGGCGACCCCTGTGTCGTCGAGGGCAGCGAAGCCGTGTGGCGCGCGCTCGTCCGTCCCGCCCCCGACACCATGACCGAGATCGGCATCAAGGTCGAGGCGGTGAAGGAGCAGTGACCCGCCGCGTACTGCCCTACCGTGTCCCGGCGGAGGACGTCGTCTCGGCCGAGACCTGGCGGCTCGTCGTCGAGGACGGCGAGGTGCCGTTGCCGGAGGCCATGCCGGACTGGGACTACCAGATGGACCTGTCCCTGCGCCGAACCGTCCGCGTCGACCTCGAACGCGCACGACGCCAGTCGGGACTGCCCGACGACACGCCGCTCGTGCTGTCGGCGGTCTGGACGGCCACCGGTTCCAACCTGAGCGGTCCGGCCCAGCAGATCCCGATGCCCGCGTACGCCGACGGCATCGCCGAGTTCCACTTCCGGCTGCGGGGCGCCGACCTGGGGGGTCTGCTTCTCCTGGACACCGCGCTGCTGCTCGCCGAACGCAGGGTCGACGCCCGTCCCTCCACCCCCCGCAGGGCGGGATCGGTGCTGTGGAGCGACCGGCAGACCCTGCGGCTCCAGGGTGACGCGCCGCAGTTCCCCATGGCTGTCATCGACTTCGCGCGGACGTCGTTCCCCGACGACGCCGCCTGGCATCTGCAGATCAGCGGCGGCCTCGACAGCGCGACGATGGGTTCCCTGCTGCTCCTCGTCAACGAGCGCAACAGCACCACCGCGAACGCGTTTCAGAAGGCGTCGAAACCCGGCCCCGTGGACCGGATCGTCCTGTCCGCCGTGTACGCGGACGCGGCGCGCATCATGGTCGAGCACGCCCTGAACCAGGACGACTTCACCGAGGACACCGACTTCCCCGAAGGATCGCTGGGCGCCACCCTCCTGAACCTCGTGGAACAGCTCTTCCCCGGACAGTCGATCACCGACATCCGACTGCGCCGGCAGCAGTCCCCTGCCTTGTTCGCCTCCGACCTGCAGGCGGCAGTGAAGATCTTCGAGGTGTAGACATGGGCTTCCTCTATCCTCGGCTGCTCGCCGAACAGGCGAGGCCGCTGTTCCGCGAGTACCGCGAGCTGACCGTCACCGAACTAGCGTCCCGCGTCGACGTGACGCACGAATCCGCCGTCTACGTGGCGACGGGAGGAGACCGGGTTCCCGAGTCCCGTCTGAAGGAACTGCGGGAAGGCGTCCTCGACCTGGCGAGACGGGCGGGCTTCCCCGACGACTCGGACCGTGCGCGCAACGCCGAGTTCGACCTGGCGTTGGCGGCGTTCCTGCACTCCGAGACGGGCATGGTGCCCGCTGAGGCGGCGGCCCGGGACGTGTGGGCGTTCCTCGCCCTGGTTCTCATGCCGGACGTGGCCTTCTGGCGTTACCCGCAGCCACCGGGGGACCGCATTCTCGGCACGGACCTGACGCGTCACGTCTTCGGTCGCCTCTGGTGGCGGGCCCAGTTGGTGCGGGCACCCGAGGACCCGGAGCCGTACCACGCGCTGCACATCCTGGGCGAGGCCGCGTTCGACCAGATCTACGCCCGCCGCGCCGCCCTGGGTGGAAGCCCTCATCTGGTGCGTGCCATCCTCCGGGTCTGGAACGCAGTGGATCTGACAGGGCTCAAGAAGCGCGAAACGCTCCAGGACTTCCTCAAGCGTCTGCTCCGTCTCGCGCCCTTCGTGCTGTTCGACGGCATCGACGAGCGGGCGTTGGACGACGAGTTGCGTGCCGTGGCGCAGGAGGCGGTCGACGCCCAGCGCGCCTCGTCGTCGACCGACCCGGCGTCCACACCCTCGATCCCCGCTCAGCAGAGCGTCGAGGCGACGACGTCCCACGCCGTCGAGTCCGCCCCTCAGCCCGTGCGCGCACCGGACCCGGCCGACCGTCGCTTCACGTCCGTGGAGATCTGCGCCGGGGCCGGGGGCCAGGCCCTGGGACTCGAGGGCGCCGGCTTCGACCCGGTCGTACTGATCGACAGCAAGTCCGACGCGTGTTCCACGCTCATCCGAAATCGTCCCGGATGGGAAACCGTCTGCATCGACCTGGCGCAGTTCCAGCCGGACGAGCGACCCGACGTGATGAACGTCGATCTCCTCAGCGGCGGGCTGCCCAGGGTGAAGTCGGTGGCCAGCCTTTCCCGCCCCGAGGACGCCGAGGAACGTCGGGTGCTGCGCATCGCGATCGACCTCGCGTGGAGAATCGGACCGCGTGCCGTCCTTTTCGAGAACGTCCCCGAACTCGTCGAAGGAGAGGAATTCGAGTCGGACCGGTACTGGATCGAGACCACACTGGCGCAAATCGGACTGCGATGCAGTTGGAAGGTGCTGAACGCCTCGGATTTCGGCGTACCGCAAAATCGAAGAAGCGGCTTCCTCGTCGCGCTGCGCGAGCCCTGGTTCGGTGCCTTCTCCTGGCCCGAGCCGAGCAGATCCCCCGCCCCCAGCGTGGGGCAGGTCCTGGAGCCCTCCATGGCGTCACGCGGCTGGTCCGGCGCCGAGGCGTGGGCCAGGAACGCCGACCGGGTCGCCCCGGCGCTCGTCGGCGGTTCGGACCGGCGCGGTGGCGCCGATCTCGGTCCCACGGGCAGCAAGAAGGCCTGGGCGGCGCTGGGAGTCAACGGCAACAGCCTGGGCGACGAGCCGCCGGGGCCCGACTTCTCCCCGGTCGAGATGCCCAAGTTGACCGTGGAACAGGCTGCCCTCATTCAGTCCTTCCCCACCGGGTGGACGTTCGTCGGCGGCAAGACCTCCCGCTACCGCCAGATCGGCCATGCCATGCCCCCACCCCTCGCGACTGCTGTGGGCCGCAGCATCGCGGCAGCTCTGCGCAGCTAGGATCCACTTATGCGTACGCCCCGTCCGGTTGCTCCGAAACCCATCACCGTCGTTGATCTTTTCAGCGGCTGCGGCGGCTTCACGCAGGGCTTCCACGAGTTCCGTCCCGCGCATGCCGGCGACGTCGGACCCGTCTTCCACAGCGTCGCCGCGGTGGAGCACAACACCGCCGCCGCGGCCACGTACGCGGTCAACTTCGGCAAGCTCCGCCTCGACGAGCAGCACCCGCCGGCTCAGGTGCACGTCGGTGACATCGAGGTGTGGCAGCCCACTCCCGAGGCTTTCGACGCGGACGTCGTGGTCGGAGGCCCGCCGTGTCAGGGGTTCTCGGCCCTGAACCGGGCGAAGAAGGGCAGCGAACGCAATCGCCTGTGGGAGGACTACGTACGCATCGTCGCCGAGGTGCGTCCCAAGGTCTTCGTCATCGAGAACGTCGACCGCTTCGTCAGGTCGGACGAGTTCAGGAGTCTGCTCCGGGAGGTCGAGCCCGGGGGACGTCTGGCCGACTACCGCCTCGTGGATCCTCCGGGCCACCAGCCGACGGACGACCCCGAGACCAGGGCGAAGCGCTATCTGCTGAACTCTGCCGACTACGGGGCGCGCCAGGCACGGCGTCGGGCCATCGTCATCGGGGTCCGTGAAGACGCGGACACCGGACGGGACATGGCTTACCCGGAACGGACCCATGTCCGCCGCCCGAAGCCCTCGGTGACCGACGCCGCCGCGTCCCTGCTGGACGGCATGGAGAGCTCGGTCACGTACTGGAACGCGGTGGACGAGGTCTTCGCCGAGTCCGACCGCCGTGAGCTGCGCGGCACGGAGCTGCCCGAGGGCAGTGAACTCGTTCCGGAGATCAACGCCGAGGTGCCCGGGATCTTCACGACGGAGGACCTGCACTTCGGCCGCAATCCTGCTCTGCTGTCCCAGGCCCGGTACCGGGCCATCCC
>MUNG01000234.1 GCA_002154585.1 Streptomyces pseudogriseolus | reverse complement strand
CTCCACCCCCGTTCGAACGCATGCGTGCACCGTCCGCGGATGTCCGAGATCCAACCGCTGAACCAACGGTTCCGCGGCCCTGGAGCCACCCCGCGGAGAGTGTCAGAGCCTGCTGCGAGGATGCCGCCGACGGCACACGAGGAGAGCGACATGGGCACCTGGGGCACCGGACCCTTCGACAACGACGCGGCGGCGGACTTCGCCGGCGCCCTGGACGACGCCGGACCGGAACGGCGCGTGGCGATGGTCCGCGACGTTCTCGTCCGGACGATCGAGGCCAGGGGATGGCTCGCGGACGCGGACGCGGCGGTGGCCGCGGCCGCGCTTGTCGCCGCACAGTGCCCCGGAGGCGAGCCGGTCGACACGGTGTACGGACCGGAGCAGCCCATGCCCGCGTTTCCCGAGGACCTGCGGAAGCCGGCCGACGAAGCCCTGGCCCGGACGGCCACCGACCCGTGCGGACCGGCGCCCAACTGGGTCGAGGCAGAGTACGCGGAACAGTGGCAGGCCGTCCTTGCGCGCCTTCGCGCCGTGCTCGTCCCGCCGCCGACGACCTCGGCGTCCGACGCCGCGCGGCCCGCACGACGCGCGCGGTGAGCGACGACGGCCCGGGGGCGCGCGACGACGCGAAGGCCGCGGCCCAGCTGGCCGGCGCGAGTCCGGTGCGAGAACTCGAATCTCTCTTCGCGGAGTTGCCGGAGGATCTGCGGGCGCCGGGTGTCGAGATGCGGGCCTGTCTGCTCGGGGAGCTCGCGTTGATGGGGGCGCGGGCCGGGCGGGAGCGGATGGACGCGTATGCCGGGAGGCTGCGGGAGTTGGGGCATCCTCTGGCGCGGCTGCCCGAGACGCGGCTGGACGTCGAGCACCGGTTCGGTGTCCGCGTGCGAGGGCTGGGGTCGGTCAAGACCTTGCGGCAACTTCGGTCTCGCCTACCGGAGTTGCCACCGAGCGACGCCGGCGGGGCTGCCGGGCGGGGTGCCGTCCGTGGGGACGACGACGCGCGGGCGCGGGCAGTCGCGCGGCCGTTCACCGCCGGGGGATGGGCGCGCACCCCCGAGGTGCGGTTCTTCGCGCTGCCCGCGCCGCTCGATCCCGGCGACTTCGGCATGTCCTTCCTGGAACGGCTTCCCTTGGCCTGCCTGCAAGGGGGCGGGAGCGCGGTCGCCTGTGTCACGACGCCCGATGACGTGCTCAACGAGCTGTTCTCCGCCGCCCGTTACGGCGGGGTCGGTGGGCAAGGGCAGGGCGGTGCGTATGCGCGGCTCTTCGCGTGGGAGAGTCTGTACGCCCTCATGGGTCTACCCGCCGACGTACCGTTCCTCGACGCCGTGCGAACAACCCCCGATCACCGGTGGGTGCGCTTCCTCGCTTCCACCCCGTGGTTTCACCACGACACCGCCGACCTGGGTTTCGCCGTACTCGACCCTTCGCGTACCCGCGTCGCGGTCCTTGCGGCGACCGACACCGATGTCAGGGCACCGGGCGGGTGAGGACGGCTGTGAACTTGTAGCGGGAGCCGCGGTACACCGAGCGGACCCACTCCACCGGAGTTCCGGTCTCGTCGCGTGAGTGGCGGGAGAGCAGGAGCATCGGCAGGCCCACGTCCGTGCCGAGCAGGCCGGCCTCGCGGGGGGTCGCCGGGGAGGTCTCGATGGTCTCGTCGGCCTCCGCGGGGCGGACCCCGTACACCTCGGCGAGCGTGGTGTAGAGGGAGGTGTAGCGGGACAGGTTGCGGCGCAGGCCGGGGAAGCGGCGGGCGGAGAGGTGGGTCGCCTCGATCGCCATCGGCTCGCCCCCGGCCAGCCGCAGCCGCTCGATGCGCAGCACCTTGTCCTCCGGCGCCACCTCAAGGAGTGTCGCCAGCTCCTCGTCGGCGTGGACGTAGCCGATGTCCAGGACCCGGGACGCGGGGTTGAGGCCCTGTGCCCTCATGTCCTCCGTATAAGAGGTGAGTTGCAGCGTCCGGTACACCTTCGGACGCGCCACGAACGTGCCCTTGCCCTGGATGCGGTCCAGCCGCCCCTCGCTCACCAGCTCCAGCAGCGCCTTGCGGACGGTGGTGCGGGACGTGCCGAACTCGACGGCGAGCAGCCGCTCGGCCGGCATCGGGGAGCCCGGGACGCGCTCGTCGGTCATCTCCAGCAGCCGCTGCTTGATGCGGTAGTACTTCGGCACGCGGTCCCGGCGGCCCGGCGCCCCCGTGCCGGGCTGGGCGCTGCTGACGTCCGTGCTCATGTCCTGCCTTCCGGCTGCGGTGTCCGGCGCGCGGACGGCAGGGGGCCGGCCGCGGTGCTCGTCGGCGGACCGCCAGTGATCGGCGCCGCACGCTCGGCGATCCCGTTATAACGGCGTGCTCTCGCTTTGGTCTAGTCCAACCCTGGATCCCGTCCCCGTTTGGGCGGACATCTCCACCTCGTACAGGGCTCGTTGCCGTTACCCAGCCGTGAGTCCGACAACCCTTGACATGACCATAGGTCTAGGCCAAGCTCCCCTTGCTGGTCTAAACCATTTAGCGGAAGCCGGGTCCCAGCCCGCCGAGCTGTTGCGCCGTTGTCAGGGTCACCGCGAGGGCGTGGGTGTGCAAGGCATTCCTGAGGAGGGGTGGCGCGTGAAGCGCAAGCTGATAGCCGCGATCGGGGTCGCGGGCATGTTGTTCTCGGTCGCTGCGTGCGGGGGCGACGACGGCGGTGACAGCGGCAAGAAGGCCGGCGCGGACGGCTACGCCGGGCAGACGCTCACCGTGTGGGTCATGGACGGCTCCTCACCGGACCAGTGGCAGAAGGACCTCGCCGCCGAGTTCGAGAAGAAGACCAAGGCGAAGGTCACCTTCGAGGTCCAGCAGTGGAACGGCATCCAGCAGAAGCTGACCACCGCCCTGTCCGAGGAGAACCCCCCGGACGTCTTCGAGATCGGCAACACCCAGACCCCCGCCTACGCCAAGACCGGCGGCCTCGCCGACCTCGCGGACCTCAAGGAGGAGATCGGCGCCGACTGGACCGAGTCCCTCAACGAGTCCTCCGTCTTCGAGGGCAAGCAGTACGCCGCCCCCTGGTACTTCGCCAACCGCGTCGTCCTCTACAACAAGAAGGTCTGGGCCGACGCCGGCCTCAAGGACACCCCCAAGACCCGCGACGAGTTCTACGCCGCGCTCAAGACCATCGGTGAGAAGACCGACGCCGAGCCGATCTACCTCCCCGGCCAGAACTGGTACCACTTCGTCGGCCTGGTCATCGGCGAGGGCGGCGAACTCGTCAAGAAGGACGGCGACAGTTACGTCTCCAACCTCGACGACCCGAAGGTCGCCGCGGCCGCCGAGACCTACAAGAAGTTCCAGGCCCTGTCCAAGGCGCCCAAGGACAAGGACGAGGCCACCCCGCAGCAGGGCGAGGTCTTCGCCAAGGGCAACGTCGGCGCCTTCATCGGCATGGGCTGGGAGGCCGGCATCGCGATCGAGGCCAACCCGGCCATCGAGAAGCAGATCGGCTACTTCACCATCCCCGGCCCCACCGCCGACAAGCCCGAGGGCGTCTTCCTCGGCGGCTCCAACCTCGCCGTCGCCGCGGGCAGCCAGAAGCAGGACCTCGCCAAGGAGTTCCTGAAGCTCGCCCTCTCCGACAAGTACGAGGGCCAGCTCGCCAAGCTCAACGGCGTCATCCCCAACAAGGAGGCGCTGCAGACCAACCTCAAGGGCAACGCCCCTGCCGAGGCCGCCGCGCCCGCCGCCGCCGTCGGCGGCACCACCCCGCTGATCCCCGAGTGGGCCGCCGTCGAGAACGCGCCCAACCCGATCAAGACCTACCTGACCGCCGTCCTGAACGGCAAGTCCCCGGCCGCCGCCGCGAAGCAGGTCGAGGGCGAGTTCAACAAGCGCCTGGCGCAGCAGCAGTAACAGCGCACGCGCTCCGACCGGAGCGGGGACCGGCCGACGGGACGGTCCCCGCCCGCGTTGAGCACGCCGAGAAGAGAGATCGCGAGCATGACCGTGCAGACCGAACGGCCGCCCTCCTCACCGGCGGACGTCCGCAAGTCGGACTCCCCCTCCGCCGGGCCCCGCCCCAGAGCCGCGTCGCGGGCCGGCGCGCTCGCCCCGTACCTCCTGCTGCTGCCCGCCGTCGCGGCCACCGTGCTGCTGCTCGGCTGGCCGCTGCTGAAGGACCTGCTGCTGTCGTTCCAGAACCTCAACATGGCGCAGCTGATCCAGCACGTCACCGAGTGGAACGGCGTCGACAACTACAAGGAGGTCCTCACCGGGGAGGACTTCTGGCGCGTCACCCTCCGCTCCATCCTGTTCACGGCCGTCAACGTCGCCCTCACCATGCTGCTGGGCGCCCTCACCGGTCTGCTGCTCGCCCGCCTCGGCAGGCGCATGCGGCTCACCCTGATGATCGGCCTGGTGCTGGCCTGGGCGATGCCGGTGGTCGCCGCCACCACCGTCTACCAGTGGCTGTTCGCGCAGCGCTTCGGCGTCGTCAACTGGGTCCTCGACAAGCTCGGCTGGCACTCCATGGCCGACTACAGCTGGACCGGCAGCCAGATGTCGACGTTCTTCGTCGTCACCGTGCTCATCGTCTGGATGTCCGTGCCGTTCGTCGCGATCAACCTCTACGCGGCGACCACCACCATCCCCGGCGAGCTGTACGAGGCGGCCGCGCTCGACGGCGCCGGCGCCTGGCGCAGCTTCACCACCGTCACCCTGCCGTTCCTGCGGCCGTTCCTCTACGCCACGACGTTCCTGGAGATCATCTGGATCTTCAAGGCGTTCGTCCAGGTCTTCACCTTCAACGGCGGCGGCCCCGACCGGCTCACCGAGATCCTGCCCGTCTACGCCTACATCGAGGGCGTCGGCAACCAGCACTACGGCATGGGCGCGGCGATCGCGGTGCTGACCATCCTGATCATGCTCGGCCTGACCGCGTACTACCTCAGGATCGTGCTCAAGCAAGAGGAGGACGAGTCGTGAAGCGCTCGCTCTTCGGCCGCGTCTGGCCCAACGCCACCGCCCTCGTCGTGTTCGTCGCGTGCATCTTCCCCGTGTACTGGATGTTCGCCACGGCGCTGAAGCCGACCGGCGACATCATCGCCGAGGACCCGGTCTGGTTCCCGACGAACATGACGTTCGAACACTTCGGCACCGCCGTCGACGCCGAGCACTTCTGGACGTTCGTCCGCAACTCGCTCGTCGTCACCTGCCTGGCCGTCCTGTTCTCCCTGATCATCGCGCTGGCCGGCGCCTTCGCCCTGGCCCGCATGCGGTTCAAGGGGCGGCGCGGCTTCGTCATCGGGTTCATGCTGGCCCAGATGGCGCCGTGGGAGGTCATGGTCATCGCGATCTACATGATCGTCCGCGACGCCTCCATGCTCAACAGCCTGGTGCCGCTGACCGCGTTCTACATGATGATGATCCTGCCCTTCACCATCCTGACGCTACGCGGCTTCGTCGCCGCCGTGCCGAAGGAACTGGAGGAGTCCGCGATGGTCGACGGCTGCACCCGCGTCCAGGCCTTCCGCCGCGTCATCCTGCCGCTGCTCGCGCCCGGCCTGATGTCCACCTCCATGTTCGGCTTCATCACCGCCTGGAACGAGTTCCCCCTCGTCCTGGTGCTCAGCAAGGAGTCCGGCGGAGCGCAGACCCTGCCGCTGTGGCTGTCCAGCTTCCAGACCCAGTTCGGCGACGACTGGGGCGCGACCATGGCCGCCTCCTCCCTGTTCGCCGTGCCGATCCTGATCCTCTTCGTCTTCCTGCAGCGCCGGGCCGTCAGCGGCCTCACCGCAGGCGCCGTGAAGGGATAACGCCACCCGATGACGACATTCACCACCGGCGCCGGCACCCTCACCCGGGACGCGCTCGCCGTGCTCCAGCCGGGGTTCACCGGCACCACGGCACCCGACTGGGTGCGGCGCGCCCTGGCCGAGGGCCTGGTCTCCGTCGCCCTGTTCGGCCGCAACGTCGCCGACCCCGAGCAGGTCACCGCCCTCACCGCCCAGCTGCGCGCCGAACGGGACGACCTGCTGGTCGCCATCGACGAGGAGGCCGGCGACGTCACCCGCCTCGAGGTCCGTACCGGCTCCTCGTTCCCCGGCAACCACGCCCTCGGCGCCGTCGACGACCCCGCCCTCACCCGGCGGGTGGCCCGCGAACTCGGCCGCCGGCTCGCCGCGTGCGGCGTCAACCTCAACTGGGCGCCCTCGGCCGACGTCAACGCCAACCCCGACAACCCGGTGATCGGCGTACGCTCCTTCGGCCACGACCCGGACCTGGTCGCCCGGCACACCGCCGCCTACGTCGAGGGCCTCCAGTCCAACGGCGTCGCCGCCTGCACCAAGCACTTCCCCGGCCACGGCGACACCAGCGTCGACTCCCACCACGCCCTCCCGCAGATCGACGTGGACGCCACCACGCTGCACGAGCGCGAACTGCGGCCCTTCCGCGCCGCCATCGAGGCCGGCACCCGCGCCGTCATGACCGCCCACATCCGGGTGCCCGTGCTCGACCCCGACCGCCCCGCCACCCTCTCCCCGCGCATCCTCACCGGCCTGCTGCGCGGCGAGCTCGGCTACGACGGTCTCATCGTCACCGACGGCATGGAGATGGGCGCCGTCGCCGGCACCTACGGTCTCGAACACGGGGTCGTCCTGGCCATCGCGGCCGGCGCCGACGCGATCTGCGTGGGCGGCGGACTCGCCGACGAGGACACGGTGCTGCGGCTCCAGGAGGCCCTGGTCGCCGCCGTACGCGCCGGCGAACTCCCCGAGGAACGGCTTGCCGACGCCGCCGCACGGGTCAGGTCCCTGGCCGCGTGGACGACCGGCACCCGGCGCGCGCCCTCCGCCGCAGACGACCCCGCGCCGGAGATCGGGCTGACCGCCGCGCGCCGTGCCGTGACCGTCACCCGCGCGGCCGGTCCCGCGCCGGTCACGGACCCCGTGTACGTCGCCACGTTCAGCCCCGCCCCCAACATCGCCGTCGGCGACGAGACGCCGTGGGGCGTCGGCGCGGAACTGGAACGACTCCTCCCCGGCACCACCACCGGCCACTTCACCGGCCCCTCCGCCGGCACGGAGGCGCTGCGCGCGGCGGCCGGCCGCCGGGTCGTCGCGGTGGTCCGCGACGAACACCGTCACCCGTGGATGGGCGCGGCCCTGGACACGCTGATCGCGGCGGGGCCGGACACGGTGGTCGTGGAGATGGGGGTGCCGCAGTCGGCGCCGCGGGGGGCGTTGCACGTTGCCACGCACGGGGCGGCGAGGGTGTGCGGCGTGGCCGCGGCGGAGGCGGTCCTCGCGGGCTGAGCCCGCGGCTCCGTTCCTGGGGGCTGCGCCCCCCCACACCCCCCTTGTCGGCCCTGGC
>MUNG01000233.1 GCA_002154585.1 Streptomyces pseudogriseolus | reverse complement strand
CCGGCTGCCGCTGCTCGCCGCCGGGACCGCAGGCCGCCCGGTGGACCTCCCATGTACCGCTGACGGCCCAAGGGACGCCCACGCACCTGGCGCGGGCGCCCGCCAGCCGGCCGAGGAACGCCGGGAGGCGCATCACACCGACGGGCGCAGAACGCCGCGGACGCCGACCACATCCTCTGCTGAGACGCAGCGCCCCGGCGCGCCCAGCCCCCAGACCCCGGTCACCAGCAAGCGCTCACCAGGGCAGCGGCCCATCGATGTCGGTGAAGGTGCCCGTGGGCCCGTCCGCACCGACGGCCGCCATACGCACGACGATCTCCGGGCTTTCTTCGACACTCCGGGTGCCGGTGTTGCCGCTGAGGTCGGTCCTGGTGAAGCCCGGGGCGCCGCTGAAGCGACCGGGTCGCCCCGCAGACGGCCGGCCTGCCGGAGGGCGGACGCCGGCGCGCGGTGGGACTGCGGCGGGAGGAGCGGGCCATGCTCGCCGGCGTCTCGGTCGACTACGTCATCCGCCTCGAACAGCGCCGGGCGACCCGCCCCTCGGGACAGGTCATCGAGGCACTGGCCCGCGCCCTGCGTCTCAACCCGGACGAACGCGCCCACCTGGTTCCCCTTGGCCGGACTCGCCCCGCACGGCCCGGACACGGTGCCCGCCCACCTCACACCGAGCGGGCAGCGGCTGCTGGACCGCCTCGTCGACACCCCGGTCGTCGGCCTGGACGCGGCGATGACCTTGCTCGTCGCGAACCCGTGTACGCGGCTCCGATGGTGACCCGTCCACGCTGCGCGGCTTATCACGCAACCGCGTCCGGCACCACTTCCTCGGCCCGCCCGGCCGTGTCCGCCGGGCCCCAGAGGAGCTGCGGGCTTTAAGGGACACGCATGCTCACCTAAGGGACACGCATGCTCACCGAACTGAGGTCCGTGGCCGGCCACCACCCGGCCGACCCACGCCTGCGGGAACTGATCGACGAACTGGGGATCGGACGGGTCACCTCACCTGTAAGGGTGTCGGACCGCCCCGGGCACGCCTTCCCTCGGCGGCCGGGGAGCTTCCTTGTACGCGAGTCCGCTAGAAGGTGTAACGGGTGTGGCTGAACGCCTGGCCGTTGTGCCCGAAGCCGTACGCCGTGCCGGGTGCCACCGCGAACAGCAGGTCGTCGCCCTTGCGGATACTGTCGCCGAAGCCGTGGAAGGTCCCCTCCGGGGAGGTGATGTGGTCCCCGTACTGCGTCTCGAACGCGGCGATGACCTCGTCCTGCCGCGCCGGATCCGTCACCTGCTCGGCCGTTCCCTCGATCACGATGTCGAGGCCCTCGGAGAGTGAGTTGTGCCCCGTGGTGAGTGCGCAGTGGGGATTGCCGGCCAGGTTCTTCGCCTTCTGCTCTCCCGGCCCGGTACTGAAGTACAGAGCCCCCTCGTGCCAGGCGGCGATCAGGGGCGTGACGTGCAGCCGGCCGTCCGGTCGTACCGTGGTGATCCAGAAGACCTCGGCGGCCCGCAGTTGGCGTTCGGCCTCGCCCCAGTCGGTGGCGGCGACGTCCTTGGCGCCCGGGCGCGGGTTGAGCGCGGAGCTGTAGCGGGCGTCGAGCTCGGTCCGGGGTTGTTTCGGAGTCATGCGGATTCCCTTTCGCTCCTTTTGTAACGAAGGCTACGCAGCCCGGCCCGGCGACGACGACTTGCAGGCGCTGATCGAGCCGCTGTTGCCACCATGGCCCGAGACGGCGCCCGGGCCGCAGCCGGTGGACGACCGGCTGTGCCTGCAGGGCATCCTGTACGTGCTCTGCAACGACATCAGCTGGCAGTTGCTGCCGCTGGAGCTGGGGTGCGATCCGGTCAGACCTGCTGGCGCCGACTGGGCCGGTGGCATGAGGCCGGTGTCTTCTACCGGTTGCACCGGCGCCTGCTCGCCGAAACGCACGCGGCCGACGAGCTGGACTGGTCCAGGGCCTGCGTGGATGCCATCCGCATCCGCGCGAAAGAGAGGGCTAAGCAACCGGCCCGTCGCCGGTCCACCGGGGGAAGACGGGCAGTAAGCACCATCTGATCTGCGACGGCAACCGCCGCCAACGTCGACGACGTCACCCCGACCCTGGCCCTGGTCGACAGCGTTCCGCCCGTCGCCGGAAGCAGGGCCGGCCGCACCGTCGGCGGTGTCGTACGCCAGAGGTTTCGGCGACTGCGGCCCTACGCCGGATCCGGCGTAGGGCCGCAGTGGGATTGATCGTGTGGGACTGCACGGCCCTGACTGCTGACCCTCTCGTGGGTGGACGTCAACTCCGGGAGAAGCGGGACTGCCGCATGCTGCGACTGCCGTCGGTCCGCAACGAGTTCTCCGAGATCGCCGACCGAGCGGTCAAGGACCAGATGACCTACAGCGGCTTCCTCGCCGAGCTGCTGATGGCCAAGTGCGACGCCTTTTGGCCATGGCTTGCTCGTGATCATGCCCGGGCGCCGCAAGGGACGGTGATCGACGACGCTGCGCCAGACGAGGGGTGCAGGCGCGCGCCCGGCGCGTAACGGGAGGCACGGCCCGCTCCATCCGGCTGGGGTTTCCGACGAGCCCCGAGGGCTCTCGGCGCGGTTGCAGATGGCGCACGAGCAAGCCTGATCAGCGATACTCCGAAGCAGAGCACACAGTGGGGGGGCGTGCGAAGAAGGATGCGAGCGCAGGGCAGGCCTCGCGGCTGCCGCGGCGGCGGCGCGCCGCCGGTCGGTCGTTCACAGCTATGCGGCGGCCTTGCGGCTCTGGCGTACTTACACAGCCGTCGGCTCATCCACGCTCCGTGCGGTCTCGCGCCCCGTATGCGCCCTATGCCCCCGGTTCACTCCATCAGGGCCGACCGGGCCGTTTCGCTGTCCATTCGTTCTCCCCTCTTCCACGATCGATCTACGGCAGGTGCGACGTGCGGCACATGTATGCCGCTTCGTGGTGGATGCCGCACAGGTGTCTCGCGAAAAGGGGAGGGGGAATTGGCATGCATCTGACTCCGCATGAGCAAGAGCGTCTGATGATCCACGTGGCGGCCGATGTCGCCCAGCGGCGGCGTGAGCGCGGTCTGCTGTTGAACTATCCAGAGGTCATGGCGCTGTTGACAGCGCATGTCTACGAGGAGGCGCGGGCCGGGGCGACGGTTGACGCGGTGATGGAGTCCGGGCGCCATGTGCTGCAGCGCAGTGAGGTCATGGACGGCGTGCCGGAGATGGTCGACAACGTCCAGGTCGAGGCGACGTTCCCGGACGGCACGAAGCTGGTGACCATCAGCAAGCCGTTCGACGAGGCGTCCACCGAGGTGGACGTCCATCCCGGCAAGCCGGAACTGCTGCCGGACGAGGACGAACACCGGCTGGTTTTCAACGAAGGCGCGAAGCCTGTGCCGCTGGTCGTGCGCAACCCCAAGGACCGCCCCATCCAGGTGGGATCCCACTTCCACTTCGCCGAGGCCAACGAAGGACTCAGGTTCGATCGTGAGGCGGCCCGCGGAATGCGGCTGCACATTCCGTCCGGCACTTCCGAACGGTTCGAGCCCGGCGACAGGCGCACCGTGATGCTCGTGCCGATCTCCGGCGAGCGGATCGTCCACGGGCTGCAGGCCGACAAGAGCGAAGAGGAGAAGCACCTCGATGCCGGACAGGACTGAGAAGGACAAGCCCTGGGACCCGCTGCTGCGTTCCCGGTACGCCGACCTGTACGGGCCGACCGCCGGCGACCGGATCCGGCTGGCCGACACCAATCTCGTCCTGCGCATCGAAGCGGACTGGTGCGGTGGGCCGGGGCGCAGCGGCGACGAGATGGTCTTCGGCGGCGGCAAGGTGATCCGTGAGTCGATGGGCCAGTCACACATCCCTCGCGACGACCCCCGCGAGCCGGTGGACACCGTGATCACCGGTGCGCTGATCCTGGATCACTGGGGCGTCGTCAAGGCCGACGTCGGACTGCGTGACGGCCGTATCCGGGCCATCGGCAAGGCGTACAACCCGGAGACCATGACGCCGCGCCCCAACGACGACCCTCGCGCCTCGGACTTCGTCGTGGGTCCCGAGACGGAGGTGATCTCCGGCAAGGGACGCATCCTCACCGCGGGCGGCGTCGACACCCACGTGCACTTCCTCTGCCCGAACCAGATCCACGAGGCGGTGGCGTCGGGTGTGACGACGCTGATCGGCGGCGGTACCGGCCCCGCCGAGGGCAGCACGGCCACCACCGTGACGCCGGGCAAGTGGCACATCCAGCGGACCTTCGAGGCGCTGGACGCCTTCCCGGTGAACATCGGCCTGCTCGCCAAGGGCAGCACCGTCTCGAAGAAGGCTCTGCACGACCAGGTCGGGGCCGGCGCGCTCGGCTTGAAGATCCACGAGGACTGGGGTGCCACCCCGGCGGTGATCGACACCGCGCTGACGGTGTGCGAGGAGACCGGTGTCCAGGTCGCGCTGCACGCCGACTCGCTGAACGAGGCCGGCTTCGTGCAGAGCACCTTCGCCGCAACGAAGAAGGACCGCAAGGATAAGACGGCCAAGTACCGCAGCCTGCACATTTTTCACATCGAGGGCGCCGGCGGCGGCCACGCCCCCGACATGATCAGCCTCGCGAGCAAACCCAACGTGCTGCCCGCGTCGACGAACCCGACGCGTCCCTTCACGGTCAACACCGTCAAGGAGCACGTCGACATGATGATCGTGTGCCATCACCTCAATCCGGAGGTCGACGCGGACATGGCGTTCGCCGACTCCCGGATCCGGCCCTCCACCATGGCCGCCGAGGACCTGCTGCACGACATGGGCGCCATCTCGATGATGTCCTCCGATGCCCAGGCCATGGGCCGCATCGGAGAGATGATCATGCGAACGTGGCAGACGGCGCACGTCATGAAGTCCCGCTACGGTCACCTGCGGGAGGATGACGCGCAGGCAGACAACTTCCGCGCCCGCCGCTACGTCGCCAAGTACACGATCAACCCGGCCATCACCCACGGCATCGACCACGAGGTCGGCTCCGTCGAGACCGGGAAACTCGCCGACCTGGTGCTGTGGGAGCCGAAGTTCTTCGGTGTCAAGCCGCACATGGTCATCAAGGGCGGCCAGATTTCCTACGCCCAGATCGGCGACGCCAACGCCTCCATCCCCACCCCGCAGCCCTACCTCCCGCGCCCCGTCTGGGGCTTCGAAGGCCGCGCCCCGGCGGCGAACTCCTTCAACTTCGTGGCCGAGGCGGCCTTGGACGGTGAACTCGCCGAGATCGGGCTGCTCAAACCCCGGCGCGCGATCCGCTCCACCCGGGAGGTCACCAAGGCCGACATGGTCCACAACAACGGCGTCCCGAAGATCGACATCGACCCGGACACCTTCGACGTCACCATCGGCGGCGCCACCACATCTGACGTCCGCACCACGGTCGACGGGCAGGAAGTCGGACGCAACTACGCCACCGAGCTGCCCCTGGCCCAGCGCTATTTCCTGTTCTGACCGTCTCGGCCGGAGTCTGCGCGCGCCGCGCGCAGGCTCCGACGCCCCTCCTCGTGAAAGGCACTACCGCCACCCCATGAGCCGTACCGCCCTGCTCGTCCTGGCCGACGGCCGCTTCCCCGCCGGTGGGCACGCCCATTCCGGCGGGATGGAAGCCGCCGTCGCCTCCGGCCGGGTCCACGACATCGCGAGCCTGGAGGCATTCTGCCGGGGACGGCTGCACACCACAGGGCTGGTCGCGGCCGGCCTCGCCGCAGCCGCTGCCCACGGCTACGACGCCCTCGCCCTGGACGAGGCCGCCGACACCCGCACGCCCGCACCGGCGCTGCGCCGCATCGCACGCCGCCTGGGCCGGCAACTGATGCGCGCAGCCCGGGCCACCTGGCCCAGCACCGACCTCGACCACCTCGCCCACCACCGGCCCCACGGCGCCCACCAGCCGGTCGTGCTGGGCGTCACCGCCCGCGCCGCCCGACTCACTCCACTCGACGCCGCCCAGGCTGCCGCATACGAGAGCGTCGGAGGCCCGGCGACCGCCGCGGTACGCCTGCTGAGTCTGGACCCGTTCGACGCGACCGCCGTCCTGGCGCGGCTCGCCGACGAACTCGACACCGTCGCCGACAGCGCGACCGCCGCGGCGGTGCGGACGGCGACGGAGGGGGTCGCCGCCCTGCCCGCCGCCTCGGCACCCCTGCTGGACATCACCGGTGAGCAGCACGCCGCCTGGACCGTCCGGCTCTTCGCCTCCTGACCGCCCTGACCATTGCCTGGAGCATCTCTGTGCATCTCGACCACCCCGTGACCATGCCGCACCGCCACACCCACAGCGCCGAGCCGCTTCTTGCCGACGGCAGCCGCCGCGCCCTGCGCATCGGCTTCGGCGGACCTGTCGGCTCGGGCAAGACGGCGACCGTGGCCGCACTGTGCCGCACCCTGCGCGACCGGCTCTCCATTGCCGTGGTCACCAACGACATCTACACCCAGGAGGACGCCGCCTTCCTGCGCCGCGAGGCCGTCCTGCCACCGGAGAGGATTACCGCCGTGGAAACCGGAGCCTGCCCGCACACCGCCATCCGCGACGACATCTCCGCCAATCTCGAAGCCGTCGAGCACCTCGAACAGACCCTGCACGGACTCGATCTGATTTTCATCGAGTCCGGCGGAGACAACCTCACCGCGACCTTCTCCCGCGGACTCGTCGACACTCAGGTCTTCGTCATCGACGTGGCCAGCGGCGACGACATCCCCCG
This sequence comes from Streptomyces pseudogriseolus, assembly GCA_002154585.1. Lineage (GTDB taxonomy): Bacteria > Actinomycetota > Actinomycetes > Streptomycetales > Streptomycetaceae > Streptomyces > Streptomyces pseudogriseolus. The sequence goes on along the minus strand of MUNG01000233.1, from coordinate 14,996 downwards.
CAAAGGCGGTCCCGGCATTACCACCGCCGACCTCCTCGTCGTCAACAAGACCGACCTCGCCCCCTACGTCGGCGTCGACCTGGACGCCATGAGGGCCGACACCCGCAAGCAGCGCCAGGACCTGCCGTACGCCTTCACCAGCCTCACAAGCACCGACGGCGTTCAGCCGGTCGCCGACTGGGTCATCGGTTGCCTCACCGCCTGGCACACCGCCGGATCCGCCCGATGAATGCCTCCACCGCGCAGACGCCGACCGCGATCCCGGCGCCGGTCAATGAACCCCTCAAAACCGGCGGCGGGCCACACGGCCGGCGTTCCGCCGGGCCCGTACCGGCGCACCCGTCCGCAGTCACCGCGACCGCCCGAATTCGGGCCACCCACAACGGCCGCACCACAACCGTCCCCCTCCTGCACAACGACGGCCCCTTCCACCTGCGCCGGCTACGGTCCCGCGGCGAACAGGCGCGCGTGCGCGTACTCGGCGCCATGAGCGCACCGCTCGGCGGAGACCGGCTCGCCCTGGACATCACCGTCGAGACACGCGGCCGGCTGGAGGTGACCAGCGCAGCCGCCACCATCGCCCTGCGTGGCCCCACCACCGCCCCAGCCACGTACGACGTACGGATCAGGGTGGGTGACCATGCGACCCTGTACTGGTTGCCCGAGCCATTGATCAGTACCCGGGACAGCATCCTGCACCAGACGTTCACCGTAGACCTCGCCCCCACCTCCCGCCTGCTCATGCGGGAAGGACAGCTTCTGGGCCGCTCGGGAGAACCACCGGGCCACCTCACCACCCGCCTGACCGTCCGACGCGGCGGACGACCGATCCTCGATCAGCACACCGCCTACGGCCGGCCCGCACCGGCATGGGACGGCCCCGCCGTCCTCGGAACCCACCACGCCACCGGGCAGCTCCTCCTGGTCGACCCGGTGTTCGACGCGCCTCAGGAGTCGCGTGTCATCGGCGACGATCCGGCAGAGGGACACGCGGTACTGACCCCCCTCGCCGCCCCTCAGGCCCTCATAGCCACTGCCGTCGCGCCGACACCGGCGCAACTGCGCGACCTCCTGGACAGCGCCCTCGCGTACGCCTACGAATCGCCGAGAGCCCAGGTCGAAGGACAGCGGTAGATCCATGACCGACGTGAAAGCCGAACCGGAAGGCAGGAACGTAGGACGAGCACTGATCGTGGTGGACGTGCAGAACGACTTCTGCGAAGGCGGCAGTGTCGCTGTGACAGGTGGGGCGGAAATCGCCTAACAAGTCCGGGACTTGGCCGGACGCGCGGAGGAAGCCGGGTACCAGCACGTCGTGGCAACCCGCGACCACCATGTCGACCCTGGAGACCATTTCTCCGACACCCCCGACGTCAAGACCTCCTGGCCGGTGCACTGCGTGGCCGGTACGCAAGGTGGGGACTTCCATCCGGGCTTCCTCCCTGCGGTACATGCCGGAGCCATCGACGCCGTCTCCTACAAGGGGGCTTACGAGGCCGCCTACAGCGGTTTCGAAGGCGCCGACGAAAACGGGAAGGGGGTGACTGCGTAGCTGTGGGAGGAGGGCGTCACCACCGTGGACGTCTTCGGAAGCACCACCGATCACTGCGTGAAAGCCACCGCCCTGGACGCCGCCGCAGCAAGATTCACCACGCAGGTCCTGCTCGACCTGACCGTCGGCGTGCACCACGACACGATCCAGCAGGCCTGCGACGCACTCCGGCGAGCGGGGGTCACAATGTCCGGCGTGACTGGCGGGTAGATGACAAAGCATCAGGCACCACTTGTGGCGAGCCTGCCGCTGGCGGTGTGAAGGAGTAAGGGACGGCCGGCGCGGCCGGGGAGAGTGGAGAGCCTGGCCGCCGTTGGCCTCTTCGATGGCTGGTCGGCACTGCCTGGGCGCGGCTTCGCCACCGTCGCCGAAACCACACTCTCTTTTCGTCGTTGTCCGCGAGGGCGGACGCCGCCGGGCGCGGGCCGGTTCGACGGCATGAAGCCTGTCGGCTTGGTTCACACCTGGCGGGGCCTGCTGGAGGCGCCCGGTCCCGCCGGCAGTGCCGGCGGGACCGGGCGCTCGAAGGGTGACGGGTCAGCGGGCTCCGACCTCGATGGGGGTGCTCTGGGTGGTTTCGGTGCCGATCTGGAAGGTGAGCGAGGTGCGGCCGGTGGTGTCGGGGTCGGTGGCCCTGATGGCGACGAATGCGATGGACTGGGATGTTTTGCCGGCGAGCGCGAGGTTGACCTTGGGGAAGGTAAGTGTCTGGCCGTCGGCGGAGAGCTGGCCGGGGTAGTGCTTGGCTGCTCCGTCGCCGTCGAGGACGGTCAGCATGTAGCCGGGATTGCCTTCGGCGACGAATGCGAGTCCCATGCCCGTCGGCAGGCTGACCTGGACGGTGTGCACCGGGACGGGGCCGTCGTCGGTCGACAGCCGCACTCCGGGGTAGCCGACGGGTCCGCCGGCGGACAGCTTCACGTCGGGCGGCCCGCCCGGAACGACGCTGAAGCGTGCGCCGGTCGCGCCGGTGGCGGTGTAGCGGTAGTAGATGCTGCCGATCTGGAAGGCGTCCTCGAGTTTGGTGCGGTCCCAGCTGAAGATGCTGGTCTTGCCGCTGGCGGTGTCGATGGACTGCGGCCACACCAGGAACCGGTAGTAGCCGGGCTTGTCACCCGCATCGCGCAGGTTGATCGCCTCGAGGATCCTCTTGTCGCCGGTGCCGCCGCCCTGGTGTCCCTTGACGTTGAGCTTGACCGGGTCGGGGGTGAGGCGGGAGGGCGTGCCGTCCTCGTGCAGCAGCTGCCAGTACACGTGGTCGCTGTAGTTGCTGGCCACGTCCTTCACGTCCTGGCGGGGGTTGACCAGGTCGACGATGAGTTTCTCGGCGACGTAGCCGTTGTCGGACACGTAGCCGAACCCGGCCTGGCTGTTGGGACTTCCGCCCCAGCCGGTGTCGTAGGGCAGGCGGACGAACGGGCGCCCCGCGTACCCCTTGTCCGCGTTGTAGTGCGGCCACAGGACCTCCACCGGCACGTGGGTGATGCGGGTGGTGCCGTCGTTGAGGCTGAGCCTCACGCCGAGCCGGTAGGTGCGGCTGTACTGGTTCTGCTCCGGGGCGGCGTCGACGTTGAGGTCGCCGCGCAGGGTGAAGGTGATGACGTCGGAGTCCTCCAAGAACGTCAGGTCGATGATTTCGTACTGCTCGCTGGTTCCCATCTGGCCGCGGGGGGCGACGGTGGCGGTGACGTAGGACTTGTCGTCCCGGCCGTAGTAGGCGTACTCGACCTTGCTGATCTTGACGCCTGCGGGGACGCGGATGCGGCCGTCGTAGCGGAACTCCGAATCCCAGACCGCGAACCGGTTCGCATGGCCCAGGGTCTCGATGCCCGTCTCGGCCGAGTCCGGCGCCTCGACGTCGGCCGCAGGCTCAATTGTTGTAGTCATGCCAAACTCCTATGGCTGTGATGAAGACCTGGCCTGTTCGCGAACGGCCAGGCGGAAAGAGGTGCTGGGGAAAGGCGGGGTGCCCGGCTCACGTGTGGCGGGTGAGCGGCGACCACAGCACGGCTGCTACGGGCAGCCTTGCCGCATCCCTCGGTGCGAACCGTCATCTCCTTCATGTGAGTGAATAAATGGGAAGAATGTGACGGCGCGAGGTGCCCGTGGCCGGTGCGCCGGAGTGCGGAGCGCCCTGTCCGACGGGTTGCGGGCTGCCGGCACACCGGCGTGCGCGACGCTGCGCCCCGCCTGGCGGTCCGCGGGCAGCGCCCCGGCGTGCGGGGCTGTGCCTGCCGGCACGTCGTACAGGTGGCGCCCCGGCGCAGGGGGGCGCTCGCGCGGTCAATCAGGCTGTAGAACCTGCGGAGTTGCGTGCTCCCGCGCGCCCGCCTCCGACTGGGCGCTCAACGTGTCCGAGTGATCACGAAGGGTATGGAGGTGGTTGCTGGTGCTTTCGGTGTGACCGCCGGGGCATCGGCGCCGCCCGGCACGAGAAGACATGGCCAGGGCGGGCGGGCAGCCCGCTCTTGGCGGGTGTGCCGGCGAACCGCCATCCCGACTCGACCCGTTCGGAGAACCATCATCTTGCGTGTGGACCCAGCGGCACTGCGTCCCTACCGGCTGGCCGCCGCCCCCACCAGGCGGCGGATGTCCCTGGTGGCCCGGGTGTACGGCTACCCACCGGATCACAACGCGGGTTCGGAGTGGATGCTCCACTCGATGCTCCGCCCCCTGGCCGAGCGCGGCCACGACGTGACCGTCTGGCTGTCGCACCCCGGAAAGACCGAGAAACGCTACGAGATCGACGGCGTACGCGTCGTCCCCTTCCAGGAGGGCCTGGATTTCGCCGCCCAGGCCGCCGAGGCCGACGTCCTGCTCTCCCACTTCGAAAACGTCCCGGTCCTCGCGGGACTCGCCCGCGACCGCCGGATCCCGCTCGCCGTGATCTGCCACGACAACTTCGCCACCAGCTTCCACAACGCCGCCGGCGCCGACCTCGTCGTCTACAACAGCGAATGGATCCGCCGCGACGGCGAAATCTTCTACGCCCGCTACCCCCGCGAGTTCCTGCCCCGCAACAGCATCGTCGTACGCCCCCCGGTACTCGCCGACGAATACCGCACGCAGCCCGGCGAGGCCGCGACCCTGGTCAACCTCAACGCCGACAAAGGCGGCGAACTGTTCTGGCAGATCGCCGCCTGGACCCCCGAATGGAACTTCCTCGGCGTCCGCGGCGCCTACGGCCAGCAGATCATGCCCCCACCACGCCTGCCCAACTGCGAGGTCGTCGACGGCGTCCCCGGGCAGCAGATGCGCGATCACGTCTACTCCCGCTCCCGCGTGATGCTCATGCCCAGCCTCTACGAGTCCTGGGGACGCGTCGCCATCGAAGCCTTCGCCTCCGGAATCCCCGTCATCGCCCACCCCACCCCCGGCCTCGTCGAATCTCTCGGCAACGCCGGCATCTTCGCCTACCGCGACGACCTCGGCGCCTGGATCCACGCCCTCACCGCCCTTAGAGACCCCGCCAACTGGGCCCAGGCATCCTTGCGCGCCAAGGCCCGCTCCCTCGAACTCAGCGCCGCCCCCGACCTCGACCAGTGGTGCGACGCCGTCGAAACCCTGTGGGACACCAGCCCCCGCATCAGCACCCGCCGCGCCCTCAGCCGCATATGGCGCCCGTGACGACCTCGCCTCCGTCCACCTCCTGCCCCCGGACCGCAGCGAGTCCCACGCACCGTCCCGACGGACCCTCGCAGCCGTCCACCCATCCCCGCACACGCCGCCCACTGCGCCAACCGTCGTCAGACCGGACCAGGCCGGGGACATCCGCGCAGCCGACTGCAGTACGACACCGGACCCCGCCAGCAACCAAGGAAAGGACACGCTCCATGACCAGAACACGCTCACCGAGGACACCGTCACCGAATTCGCCAGCGTGATCGAGCCGCGCTCGGCGATCGAGCCGACCGACAGCGCTCCCGTCGGCCCGTACACCCACAGTCAGCGCTTCGCCTACACCGGCAGCGTCCAGGACTTCACCGTTCCCCCCGGCGTCACCACCATCGACGCCCGCTGCTGGGGCGGTGGCGGAGGCCGAACGGACACAGGGGGCGGGGGCGGCTCTGCCACCGGGCGCATCGCCGTGGCGCCGGGGGAAATCCTGCGCATCGTCGTCGACCTGGGCGGCGGCCCGGACGGCGGCGGTGGAATGAGCGGCCTGTACAGCCAGCGGCTGGGCAAGACCCTGCTGATCGCCGGGGGCGGAGGAGGCGGCGCGGCGGTACCAGCGGCTCCGACGCACGGACCTACACCTCCGGCGGATGGACCGGAACCCCGGCACGCGGAGCGTCGGGGTCCACGGGCGGCGCGGGCGGCGCCATCTCCAGTAACAGCAGCTACGGAGGCCGTGGCGGCAACACCGGTGAGAACGGCGGCGCTCACGTCAAGGGAACCCCCGGGGGCCGGATCCCGATCCCCGGGATGGGCGGGGGCGGCGGCGCCGGCTACAGCGGCGATTCCGGTGGCGGTGCCGGCTACGCGGGTGGCGGTGGCGGCCTGTTCGTCGGTGGGGGCGGCAATTTCGCCAGTGGCGGTGGGGGCGGCAGTAGTTTCGTTGGTGGCCATGGCGTAACCGAGGGCCGGACCGTGCCCGGGAACGGGACACGGGCAGGTGGCAAGGACGACCCTCTGTACCAGTCGCCGGTCGGGGATGCCGGCCACCGTGGCCAGGTGGTCCTGCAGTGGTCGGAGTTCAGCGGGCGGTCCGCCGGACGTGCAAGTGCGGCAGGAAGGAGGTCCGCGCGCTCGCGGGCAGCCCGGAGGCCGTCGCCGCCCGGGAGGAGGCGGAGCGGAACCTGCGTAACATCGTGGAGACGTGTGCCGAACACACTCCCCTCGCCCTCGGCCTGGTGGTGGTGCATGACGAGTGCATCGGTGGACGGGCGAGGAGGTGGCTGGACCCGGACGGTGAGGAACCGTACAAGATCCGGTGTTCGATGCGGGTCACCGCGTATTACGGCGCAACCGGAACGCATTGTCTCCGTCCTTGACGGCATACTCGCCGTCGGCGACCGCACCGGCTCGGGAATTGCGTTCACTCACCATGTCGACGGGCCGCTGGTCGACCAGTACCGGGGCGGACGGGACCAGGAGCCGGAAGCGCCCGAGCTTTCCGCCCCGGGGCAGACCCTGTCGTGGGACCCGGTGCGAGACGACCGGCCCTACCTGGTGATCGAGGAGCCCCAGGAGTGCCCCGCCGGTGATCTTCCCCTGACCCGCTGTGTGCGGGATCCGGAGTCCGGCACGGTAGCCGCTGTCCGCAAGCGGCACGGCATGGTGTTCAGACTTGCTCTGACCGCACCGGATTACTACCGGGTGCTGAAGAAGGGATAGTCGTAGGCCGCATAGGAGAAGGCGCCCGGGCGCGGCTGATCATGGCGCGGCGGGTTACGCGGAGTGGTCCAGGCCCGCCAGGTGGAGGCTGACGGTGCGCAGTGTCCGGCGGGCTTCGCGGTCGTAGACCTGGGGATGCGCACGCGAGGGGCGCCGGACGTTGAAGTAGCCGCCCGTGGTGTCGTCCGGGGTGGTGAGCGCGACCACCGCCTCGGCGCCGCTGTCCGCCGAGCCGGCGGGACTGATACCGGCCCTGCGCACCATCGTGGTGTCGAGATGGGTGCCGGGGTGGAGGCAGTGTGCCGTGATGCCCGCTCCCGCGTACTCCTCGGCCAGGTCGAGGGTGAGCATGGCCTGCGCCACCTTGCTCCGCCCGTACGCGCGATAGCCGTTGTAGCCGTGCTCGAGCATCAGGTCGTCGAAGTCGAGCGCGTCCTGGGCGGCGGAGACGACGTTGACCACGCGCGAGGGCCGCCGTGCGCCCAGCCGGGGCAACAGCAGGTGGGTGAGCAGGAAGTGGGCGAGGTAGTTGATGCCGAGATGGCGTTCGTGGCCGTCCTTGGTCACCTTGCGCGGACCGTCGGGTTCACTGATGCCCGCGTTGCAGACCAGGACGTCGAGGTGGGGGTGCTCGGCCCGCACCCTCTCGGCCAGCGCGCGGACCTCGGCAAGGGAGTCGAAGTCCGCCTTGAGGAAGGTCGCCGAGCCGCCCGCGCGCTCGACGTGACCGGTGACGGCCTTGCCCCGGTCTGTGCTGCGGCCGTGCACGAGCAGGTGGACGCCCGGGGCCGCGAGTCGTTCGACGACCCGGCGGCCGACCCCATCCGTCGCGCCGGTCACGAGGATGGTGCGTTCTTCAGTCATGGATGATTGCTCCTCCTGACAACGGTGAACCGTAGGACTCCTACGGTTATGTTACGTAGGACCCCTACGGTTAGCGAAGGGCCGACGGAGATGCAGCAGGGACCTGCGACAACGCCCGCGCGACGACGACGTGCCGACGCCGAGCGGAACCGGGCGCGACTGATCACCGCGGCGCAGAGAGCCATCACCGAGACGGGCGTGCGGGTCAGCCTGGAGCAGGTCGCGCGTGACGCCGACGTCAGCATCGCGACGCTGTACCGCCACTTCCCCACACGCGACGCGCTGATCGAGGCGGTCTACCGCCAGACGATGTCCTCACTCGTCGACGAGGCTTCCCGGCTGTCGGGGGAGCGCGACGCCGTGGCGGCGCTTCGCGAGTGGCTGCTGCTGTTCGTGGACTTCCTCGACACCAAGAAGGGGATGTCCGAGGCCCTCGGCACGCTCATCGGCGGCACCGGCGCCGTGTACGGCGAGTCCTCGGCGCGCCTCGCGTCGGCCGCCGCCGAACTGGTCGGCCGGGCGACACGGGCGGGAGGGATCCGCCCGGACGTCGAACCGCTCGATCTGCTGCGCGCCCTCGGCGGCGTGGCGAACGTCAGCCCGGACCCGGACTGGAAGCGGTCGGCGACACGCATGGTCGATGTCCTGATCAACGGTCTGCGCGACCGGACCGCAGTACTTCCTCCACGCTCCGGCGCGGCGGTCCCGTCAGCGTCCTCAAAGGGCAAGGCCTAGTGACCTGAGTCGGAGATTCGCCATTGGTTCGGTATGAGTCGTCCGGGTCCGAAGATTCCGCCGCTGTCACTGACTCATGCCCAACGGGCTGTGCTGGAGGGCTGGGTGCGTCGTCGCACGACGGCTCAGGCGCTGGCCCAGCGCTCGCGGATCGTGCTGGAGTGCGCCGACGGGCACTCGATCATGGAGGTGTCACGCCGGCTGCAGGTCACGCCGGACACGGTCCGCACCTGGCGGCGGCGTTTCCTCGAACGGGGCCTGGACGGCCTGTCCGACGAGCCGCGGCCCGGTGTCCCGATGACCAGCCCGGGTGCGGCCATCGTGCCGACCGCGTCGGACAGCGCGATCGCCGCGCCCTGCGCCGTCGCCGTCAGGCGGGTGGTTCCGGGAGGAACGTGGCCAGCGAAGTCTGGGAGCGCACCAGCAGCGGGACGACCAGCCGCCGTCGGCGCGCCGGTGCAAGCCGGCCACCGCGGCCGGCCTGGTGCCGGCCGGCCGCGGCTCCGGTCTGGTGATCGCACCCTCCATGCGGTGACGACGCTCACTGCGTTCCGAGGTCGTGAGCGGTGCCGTCGGAGACGGCCTGTAGTTTGTCCGGGTTGGCCACGTTATGGATGGCGGTGATACGGCCGTCGGCGTCGAAGTCGAAGGTGACGGTGGCGATCACGCGTCCCGGTCCGCGGAACACGATGCCCGGCCCACCGTTGATCTCGACGAGTTCGGCTTTCATCTCGGCAGGCTCGACGCCCTGATAGGTGACGGTGCCGATGGCCGCGAACCAGGCGGCCACCGTGGCCGCGCCCACAACCGGGCTCAGGGCCTGGCGGACCTTGCCGCCGCCGTCGGTCCACAGGGTGACGTCCGGGGAGAGCAGTTCCAGCAGCGCGTTGACGTCCCCGCCGGTCGCGGCGGCGAAGAACCGCTCGGTGGCCTCACGTTGCCGCGATCGGTCGGCGGCGAAGCGCGGCCGTCGGGCCCGTACGTGCTCGCGGGCTCGGTGCGCGGCCTGCCGGACCGCGGCCTCGGAACGCTCCACCGCCTCGGCGATCTCGGCGTAGTTGAAGTCGAAGACCTCCTTCAGCACGAACACCGCGCGTTCCAGCGGGCTGAGCGTTTCCAGCACCACCAGCATGGCCATCGACACCGACTCGGCCTCCGTGACGACCTCGGAGGCGTCTCCTCCCGTGAGAACAGGCTCCGGCAGCCACGGCCCCACGTACGTCTCCCGCTTGTGCCGGGTGGAGCGCAGTCGTTCCAACGCCAGGTTCGAGACGATCCGGGTCAGGTACGCCTTGGGGTCGGCCACCTGCGAGCGGTCCGCGGCAGACCACTTGATCCAGGCGTCCTGGACCGCGTCCTCGGCATCGGCCGCGCTGCCGAGGAGGCGGTAGGCCACGGAGAACAGCAGCCGCCGGTGCTCGTGGAAAACTTCCTGACCGGGGTCGAGTTCGGGGTGGGCGGGCAGGTCGGTCACTTGGCCTCCGGGTTGCGGGTGAAGCGGCCCCCGCGGGGCCAGAAGGCTCCCGAGGCCGGCATCTTCTTCATACGGCCGTAGGTCGGCCAGGGCGAGGCGGTCACCGTCTCCTTGTAGCGGACGGCCATGCGGCCGGTCAGGCAGATCCGGCGCGGGCTGTCATCGGGCCGGGTGAACTGCACCACGGCGTCTCCGCGTCCCAGGCTCACCGGCGTGTGGTAATAGCCGAACCGGAACGGCTTGGGCCGCCTGCCCCTGAGCACCCGGTCGATCGACAGCGCGGCGTGCACCCCGGTCGGCATGCCGCCCTGGCAAGTGCCGTGCATGAGGCCGTAGCCCTGGCGGATCGCGGCCGCGTCGCCGATCGCGTACACCTCGGGGTGGGACACCGACCGCAGCGCGGCGTCGGTGACGATGCGTCCGTGCTGGTCGACGTCCAGCCCGGCGGCGGCCGCCAGCGGCGACACCCGCGTGCCGCTCGTCCACAGCACCGCGTCGGCGGCGACGTTCTCCCCACCGGCCAGTTGCACCGCGTCGGGCAGCACCTTCACCACCTCGACGCCGGCGCGTACCTGGACGCCCAGCCGGTCGAGCGCGGCGTGCAGATACGCCTTGGGCTTCGGGGCCATGGCCGAACCGGGCTCCTGCCTGCCCAGCAGCACCACGTTCAACTCCGGGTGTCTCTCGGCGATCTCCGCGGCCGACTCGATGCCGGTCAGCCCGCTGCCCGCGACCACGACCGTGCCGCTGCCGAGCCGCGCCAGCCGGTTGGCCAGCAGTTCGGCGTCCTGGGCGCTGCTCAGGGTGTACGCGTGGTCCTCGGCCCCCGGCACCGCCGAGGTGTCGGCGACGCCGCCCAGCCCGTACACCAGCGTGTCGTAGGCCAGCACCCGGTCGTCGTCGATCCGCACGGTCTTCGCGTCCGCGTCCACCGCCGTCACCCACCCGCGCACGAACTCCGCGCCCGTACCCTCCAGCAGCTGAGGGATGCTCAGCTCGGCGAGCCGCTGCCCGGTCGCCGTCATGTGCAGGCGCATACGCTCGGTGAACCGCTCTTGCGCGTTCACCAGGGTCACCTGCACGTCCTCGCGCCGCTTGACCCGGGCCGCGAGCTGGATGGCCGCGGCCATGCCCGCGTAACCCGCCCCCAGGATCACCACGCGGTGCGCGGTCGCCGTGCCGGTCCCCTGCCGTGTACTCATCGCTGCTTCCTCCTCGGCTGCGCTTGCTGACGTCCACCAGATGGGAGCAGACAGCCCGCCTGTGACATGAGCCGGATGTGATGCGCGACACAGCCCTTCTGTGGGCCGGCCGGTACCTGGCATCAGTTCGACATCCGCGGCGCGCGGGCTGGTTCAAGCGCTGTCGGATGTCCGGCGCAGAACCAGGGAGAGGAAGCCGAAGGCGTCCCGGTAGACACGCAGCCATTCGGTGCGCCGGGCCGTGGCCGTCTCGAGCACCTGCGCGGTGTCGGGGCGGTCAGGGTGATCGAGGGCCCAGGCGGCCAGCGAGCCCCAGCAGGCCCACTCGTAGTCGTCCAGCTCCTGGCGCGTGCTGATGTGGCCGTCAATGGGAGTCCAGCCGTCGGCGACGACACGGTCCACGGGGTCGCCAGGTCGGTGAAGTTACCGAGCATCTCGACGGCCTCCTGCGACGGGGGCCCTTCCCAGAAACCGTCACCGATGAGGACACGGTGCCGGGAGCCAGGCGCGCGCGGGCCGCGGCAAGGGTGGGGAGGAAGCCGCCGAAGGCGTGCGCGGCCCCGGAGCTGAGCACAACGTCGAACGGCTGCTCGGACACGAACTCTTCGGCTTTTCGGTGATGCAGGACGAGGCGGTCTCGGACGCCGAGGCCGAGTGCCGCGCCGGCCGAGTGCGCGAGGGCGGTCTCGGGGATGTCCACGCCCTCGGAGTGCGCATCCGGTCGTGTGGTCAGGGCGCGCAGGAGCCATTCCCCTCCGCCGCAGCCGAGGTCGAGCACCCGCTCGTCGCCCTGTTTTGAGGCCGCGTTCCAGCAGGCGGCGCACCGAGCCGTCGTCGAGCGGGGACCTGATCGGGTGTTCGGCATGAGCGATGTGGGACATCTGTTTGCGATTCACCGGGGCAGCGTGCCAACGACACAGCGTGCGCGCACCTCATTAGCGGCGGACTCCTGTTCCGCGCGGGACAACTGGCGTCGGCTGACGCTCACGGATCCGGACCGGCTCACGGGACGAGGACGGCAACGACCCGGTTGATCATGTCCTCGCGCGCGTTCACGGGGGTGGGTGTGTAGGACAGCACGAAATGGTGGTCAGGAGATCGTTCTCGGGTTCCACGGCCTGTGTCTCGCGAAGCCTGTCGATGACGACTGGGACATGGGCAGTCTGTACGGCGACGGCAGCATCGACTGTCGGGCAGCCTAGGAGTCCCACGTGCGAGGCAAACTGAGCATCCAACTGTGTGACAGCGACGGCCCACGCTCCCGACTGCGCGACTCCTACCGAAGAAGTCAAGCGGTGTCCTCTGCGGGTGTGCACCCCTGGTCACCCGCGCTTCCGGTCGCCGCACACCGCCCGGTCCAGCAGGCGGACCGCGGCCTCCGCCTGCTCGAGGAAGCGCTTCTCGTCACCGAAGCGCGTGGTGAAGACAGCGGCCGCGGCCGACACCCGGCCGTCGGGCGTGACGGCGGTCTCGGAGGCGGTGCCGAAGGACGTGCCGCCGTGGTACCAGATCCCGCTCCCGCAGCCCTCGGCCGGGCGCCAGGCGAGGCCGAGCCCGTAGCGGGTCCTGCCGTCGGCGGCGTAGCCGGGCGCCGGGACGGTGGTGCGCATCTGCTGCAGCTGCTCCGGCGGCAGCAGCCGGCCGCCCATCAGGGCGCGCAGGAAGGTGTTCATGTCGCGGGTGGTGCTGATGATGCCGCCGTCCGCGCCGCCGCCCACGGCCAGCGTGGTGTCGGTGAGGTCGTCCCGGCCGGGGAACTGCGTGTACGCGGTGGCCGTCGGCATCGGCACGTACGGCGAGGTGTCCGGTATCAGCGTGCGGCGCAGCCCCAGCGGCTCGATGATCCGGTCGTGCACCTCCTGCGCCCAGGGGTTGCCGGTGGCCTTCTCGATGACCATCCCGAGCAGCACGTAGTTGGTGTTGGAGTACGCCCACTGCGTCTCGGCGCCCGGATCGTCCGCGTCCGGCAGCCAGCCGGGGGCGCGCTCCATCGCCGCGGCGACCTGCTCCTCGGGGGTCTGCGAGCGGAACCGCTGTGCGTGGAAGCGCTCGGGTGTCAGCTCCGCCGGGTCCTCGAAGGCGATGTCCGTGTAATTGGCCAGGCCGCTGGTGTGCTGGAGCAGGTTGCGCAGGGTGATGCGGCTGCCGTCGTTGCCGTTGCCGGCCACCACTCCGGGCAGCCACTGCTCGACGGTGTCGTCCAGGCGCAGCGTGCCCTCGCCGACGAGCTGGAGCGCGGCCACGGCCGTGAAGGTCTTGGTGTCGCTGCCGATGCGGTAGTAGGCGTCGAAGGGCACCCGGCCCCCGTCCTTCAGGCTCGCGGTACCGGACCGGGCCTGCGTCTCGCTCCCGGCCGCGTCCCGGGCGAGCACCGTCAGCCCGGTGGCTCCCGTGTCCCGTACCGCGTCCGCGTCCCGCTGCAGCCGCGACCGCACGTCCCCGCCGGCGGCGCCCATGGCCTCGGCCGTGGTGCCCGGCCCGAGAAGCGATGCGGCCCCCATTGCGACGACCCCGGCCACGGCCAGCCCCGCACGCCACCGTCCGGACCGGCCCCACCGCGCACTCTTCGTGATCTCCATGGCTGTAACGCTACGGAGGACCAGCACCGCAAACCATCCAGCTGGCTGCCCGGACGGGGATGGTGCTGGCCCCCGACCATCCGGCCGTCCCTCCTCTTCGCCGCACCCCCCACGGTCTACCGCAGGTTCGCTCAGTGGAGCCGGGACCGGCTCTGGGCCGGGCTCTGCCGCGTGATCCTCGACGAACTCGGCGTGCGAGGCGAGCTGGGCCGGTCGCGGTGCGCGACCGCCGAGGGTGGTGGTGTCGAAGAGTGAAGTGACGTTGCCTGCGTCGTCCTGGGTGAAGGCGAGGTCCTGCAGCGGATAGCTGTCGATGTCGTCGGTCACTTTGATTCCGGTGAGGCGCCGGGTGCCCTTCTCGTAGGAGTTGGTGACGTAGATCAGCTTTTCGCCGGTGCCGAGCCAGAGCTCACGGAGGTCGCCCTGTGGGGAGAAGTTGGCTTTCTGCAGGTAGTAGGAGGATCCCCTGGTGGTGATCTGTTGGCCGGTGGCGTTGTATTTGGAGGCTGGACGAAGACGTTCACCGACCCGCGGCTCTGCGCGGCCGTCGTCGACCGGCTCACCTTCAACGGCACCATCATCGAGACCGGCACCGAGTCCTATCGCCTCGCCCAGACCAAGGCCAAGCAGCAGGCGAAGAAATAGCCCTCACAGATGACCGGTCACTCTCTGGATGTGGATCACGGCTACCGGCGACCTTGGCGATCGAGGTAGTCGACCAGTTTCGCTTCGCTGCGGCGCAGTCGAACAGACTCGTCCTCAGGCAGGGAGCCCAGTGCGTCGACGAGGACACGTGTTCGGGGAATGTGGACCATCGCACCGGAGTAGATCCGGCACCCGGAGCACCATGCCAAGCCGACGCACCGCTCAAACATCGAGGACTCAGGCGGATAGAGACGGAACTGGTAGGAGCGGACTGCTGTCCCGCAGGCAGCACAGCTTCGGCAATCACCGTCCATGACCGTGTCCGAGGTCGCGACCTTGACCCAGTGCCGCCGACCAGCCGGTGCTCTTCAAGTCGTCATGCGCAGCATTCTCTCGCATGGCCCATCAGCCCACCTCAACAGCCCCACAACTACCCGGGCTGGTCCTGCTGGGACCGGAAGCCGGAGCCACTTCAGGCCGGAACAAGCGCTGTTTCAACCACGGCCGTGGGGCCAGCCCAGACCGATAATCTGGGGCCACTTCGCGCCGTTAACGCCACGGGACAGCATCGTCACCGCGCCGGCCATCGCGCTGTGCGCAAGCTGCTG
>MUNG01000232.1 GCA_002154585.1 Streptomyces pseudogriseolus | reverse complement strand
CCGCCGGCCAGCACCAGCGCGGCCGGCTGGCCCTGGCACTGCTCGGCGAGGCGCTCGGCGGCCCGGGGGTCGACGGTGATGCGCACCGAGCCGGTGAACCGGGACAGCAGTTCCACCCCGGACTTGGTGTCGAGGCCGCCGAGGGTGCAGGGGCGGACGTCGGCGATGCCGGTGAGCGGTCCTGAGGAGACGGCGACGGCCAGGCAGTCGGGGTTGTCCGGAAGCAGGGCGTCGACCTGCTCGGCGTCGGCGGCGTCGTCGAGCAGCAGCACCGCGCGGCGCTCGGCGAGGGCGGTGCGCAGCGCCTCGGCGAGCTCGTCCTCGGGGGCGCCGGCGGGTGCGGGCTCGCCGAGCGCGTCGAGCAGGTCGCGGGCGGCGCGTCCGACGGGCACGGGCGTGCCGTCGGGCTCGCCGAGCCGGGTGCGGAGGACCCCGTCGGGGTAGTCGCCGGCGACCTGGCGGACCAGTTCCTCGGCGAGGGCGGAGCGGCCGGATCCGGGCCGGCCGGCGATGAGCAGCACGCGTGCGCGGGGGGCCTTGCGGCCGGAGAGGGTGTCGAGTCCGGCGCGCTCGATGTCGGCGCGCAGTTCCTTCAACTCCCGGGTGCGGCCCAGGAATCGACCGTCCGGGTGGGCGTCCTGAGGGAGCCGCACGCCGTTCGGGTCCACCACCTGATCCGTCACGGGCCACACTCCCGTCCCACCGCACGCGCAAGCCCGCCGGGTCTTCGGTACGGGCGTTTTCCAGAGCCTAGTTCACGCTCTGCGACGTTCCGTGAGGAGCGCGGCGCGGTGGGCGAGACTCGCTCGATCGGATCAACAGATCGTAGGATTCACGCCCGCCGTACGGCGTCACGCCTCGAACGGCCGGGCCGGCCAGGGCGCCTCCGCCGGGCGCAGCGCGTCCAGACCGTCGCCGGAGCGGGCGGCGACCAGCGAAAGCACGCCCACCACCAGGCAGTTGTTGTGCAGATCACCGCCGAGCACCCCGCGCACCAGCTCGTCGACGGGGACCCGGGCCAGCTCCATGTCGGCCTCCTCGTCCTCCACCGCGAACCGGTCGCCCTCGGCCTCGGACAGCCCCCGGGCCAGGAAGATCCGCACGGCCTCGTCGCAGCCGCCGGGCGTGGTGTAGACGTCGGCCAGTACCCGCCAGTCCTCCGCCTTGACGTGCGCCTCCTCGTACAGCTCGCGCTGGGCGGCGTGCAGCGGGTTCTCGCCGGGCACGTCCAGCAGGCCGGCGGGGATCTCCCACAGCTTCTGGCGCACCGGGTGCCGGTACTGGCGCAGCACCACGGCCCGGTCCGCGTCGTCGAGGGCGAGGACGGCCACGGACCCCGGGTGGACCTGGTAGTCGCGGTGGACCACGGCGCCCCCGGGCATGACGACCTCGTCGGTGCGCACGGAGGTCTTCTTGCCGACGAAGGGGGTCTGCGTCCCGCGGATCTCCCACTCCTCGGGGGTGTCCTTGATCGTCATGCCTGTCCTTCCGAACCGATGCGGCGGTACCCGGCCGGCCCGCGAAAAGGCAGCCGGGGCGCGAACCGTTGAAGGTTCACACCCCGGCAACCGTACAACTGGGCGTGCTACTGCGAGATCTTCCGCTCGACCGCGGCCTTCACCAGCCCGGCGAAGAGCGGGTGCGGACGGGTCGGACGCGACCGCAGCTCCGGGTGCGCCTGGGTGGCGACCAGGTAGGGGTGCGTGTCACGCGGGTACTCCACGTACTCGACGAGCTTGCCGTCGGGCGAGGTGCCGGAAAACACCAGGCCCGTCTTCTCCAGCTCCGCGCGGTAGGCGTTGTTCACCTCGTAGCGGTGCCGGTGACGCTCCTCGACGTACTCCTTGCCGTCGTAGACCTCGCGGACGATGGAGCCCTCGGCCAGCTTGGCCGGGTACATGCCGAGCCGCATGGTGCCGCCCATGTCGCCCTCGCCGGCGACGATGTCGAGCTGCTCCGCCATGGTGGAGATCACCGGGTGGGCGGTGGCCGGGTCGAACTCGGTGGAGTTGGCGTCGGAGATGTCCGCCAGGTTGCGCGCGGCCTCGATCACGATGCACTGCAGGCCCAGGCAGAGGCCGAGCAGCGGGATCCTGTTCTCCCGGGCGTACTTGATCGCGCCGACCTTGCCGAGCACACCGCGGTCGCCGAAGCCGCCGGGGATGCAGATGCCGTCGACGTCGGCGAGCTGCGCCTCGGCGCCGGCCGGCGTCTTGCAGTCGTCGGACGTGACCCACTTGATCTTCACGCGGGCCTTGTTGGCGAAACCGCCGGCGCGCAGCGCCTCGGTCACCGACAGGTAGGCGTCCGGCAGGTCGATGTACTTGCCGACCAGGGCCAGGGTGATCTCGTGGTCGGGGTTGTGCACCCGGTCCAGCAGGTCGTCCCAGGTGGTCCAGTCGACGTCGCGGAACGGCAGGTCCAGCTTGCGGACCACGTAGGCGTCCAGGCCCTCGCCGTGCACGGTCTTCGGGATGTCGTAGATCGAGCGGGCGTCGGGGCAGGCGACCACGGCGGCCTCGTCGACGTCGCACATCAGCGAGATCTTCCGCTTGATGGCGGTGGGCACCTCGCGGTCGCAGCGCAGCACGATCGCGTCGGGCTGGATGCCGATGTTGCGCAGCGCCGCCACCGAGTGCTGGGTCGGCTTGGTCTTCAGCTCGCCGGACGGGCCGATGTAGGGAAGGAGAGAGATGTGGACCACGAACACGTTGTCCCGGCCGACCTCGTGCCGCACCTGGCGGACGGTCTCCAGGAACGGCAGCGACTCGATGTCGCCGACCGTGCCGCCGACCTCCGTGATCACGACGTCGACCTCGTCGGTCGCCATGCGCCGGATGCGGTGCTTGATCTCGTTGGTGATGTGCGGGATGACCTGGACGGTGTCGCCCAGGTACTCACCGCGCCGCTCCTTGGCGATCACCGTGGAGTAGACCTGGCCCGTGGTGACGTTGGCGGAGCCGTCGAGGTCGCGGTCCAGGAAGCGCTCGTAGTGGCCGATGTCCAGGTCGGTCTCGGCGCCGTCGTTGGTGACGAACACCTCACCGTGCTGGAAGGGGTTCATCGTGCCCGGGTCGACGTTGAGGTACGGGTCGAGCTTCTGCATCACGACGCGCAGGCCGCGGGCCTTGAGCAGCATGCCGAGGCTGGAGGCGGTCAGGCCCTTGCCGAGAGAGGAGGCGACACCCCCGGTGACGAAGATGTGCTTGGTCGTCGAAGCTGTGCTGTTTCGGAAAGCAGCGGGCGGCATGGCCAAGAGGGGGCTCCCGTGGTCGCGGTCTGTGGGTGCGGTTCCGGGGTTTCTCGCCCACCGGTCCACGGGCTACCAGCGTATCAGCGCCGCGGGAGGATGGCTCACGGCCACGCTCCGCGCACAAGAGGCCACGCAGCATGTATCACACACGAGACCCTCACCCGGGGCTCACTCGTTCGGCGGACCCGCGTTGCCGCGAGCGGCACACAGATCATCTACGTGCGTCGTATCCTGCTCGGACACTCGCTGCCGAGCCCGGCCGGCCGAACGGCACCACCCCCGCCCGTAAGTTCCGGAACAACGTGAGCTCGTCAGTTCGTTGAGCGAAGATTGGCGCTTTGCATGCACCGCTGAGCGACTGCTTTGCTTCACAGCTCAACGACGCATTGCAACACCCCCCTTGACCGCACTAGCGACAGCCCCCTCGTGGGGTGACGTGGCCGTTCGACTGGAGATGCACGTGGCCGGGCGCATCGAAGACTACGCACTCATCGGAGACATGCAGACCGCAGCGCTGGTCTGCCGGGACGGCACGGTCGACTGGCTGTGCCTGCCGCGCTTCGACTCGCACGCCATCTTCGCCGGGCTGCTGGGAACCGAGGAACACGGCTTCTGGCGGCTGGGTCCCGCGCACGCCGACGACGCGGAACCGCCCGCGGCGACCCGGCGGCACTACCGGGGCGACTCCCTGATCCTGGAATCCGAGTGGGACACCCCCCGCGGCACGGTCCGCGTGACGGATTTCATGCCCCCGCGCGACGGCGCCCCGCAGCTCATCCGCATCGTGGAGGGCGTGTCGGGCCGGGTCCCCATGCGCTCGGCCCTGCGCATGCGCTTCTCCTACGGCCGGGTGGTGCCGTGGGTGCACCGGCACGAGGGCCGTACCGTCGCCGTGGCCGGCCCGGACTCGGTGTGGTTCGACACCACCGCCGAGACCTACGGCGAGGAACTGACCACGTACTCGGACTTCACGATCGCGCCCGGCGACCGTGTGGCGTTCACCATCTCCTGGGAGCCGTCGCACAAGCAGCCCCCGGCGCTGCCCGAGCCCGAGCAGTCCCTGGAGGCCACCGAGGATTTCTGGCGCGAGTGGGTCGAGCACTGTACGTACCACGGCCCCTACCGTGAGGCCGTGATCCGCTCCCTGATCACGCTGAAGGCCCTCACCTACGCCCCGACCGGAGGGATCGTCGCCGCGCCCACCACCTCGCTGCCCGAGGACATCGGCGGCGTCCGCAACTGGGACTACCGCTACACCTGGCTGCGGGACGCGGCGATCACCCTGTCCTCGCTGCTGCGCACCGGCTACCGCGAGGAGGCCCGCGCCTGGCGCGAGTGGCTGCTGCGCGCGGTGGCCGGCGACCCGGAGAACCTGCAGATCATGTACGGCATCGCCGGCGAGCGCGAGCTCGGCGAGGCGGAGCTGGACTGGCTGCCCGGCTACGAGGCCTCCGCCCCCGTCCGGGTCGGCAACGGCGCGGCCCACCAGCTCCAGCTCGACGTGTACGGGGAGGTCACCGAGGCACTGCACCTGGCCCACATGACGGGCCTCGCGCGCAACGACTACGCCTCGCTGCTCCAGCTGAAGCTGATCAGCTACCTGGAGAAGCACTGGCAGGAGCCCGACGAGGGCATCTGGGAGGTGCGCGGCCCGCGCCGCCACTTCGTGCACTCCAAGGTGATGGCCTGGGTCGCCGTCGACCGCACCATCAAGCTGATCGAGTCCGGCGACGCCGACGGCCCGCTGGAGCGCTGGAAGGAACTGCGCGACGACATCCACCGCGAGGTCTGCGAGAAGGGCTACGACAAGGAGCGCAACACCTTCACCCAGTCCTACGGCTCCAAGGAGCTGGACGCCTCCCTGCTGCTGATCCCGCAGGTGGGCTTCCTGCCGCCGGACGACAAACGGGTGATCGGCACCGTCGAGGCGATCCAGCGCGAGCTGTCCACCTCCGACGGGTTCATCCTGCGCTACCCGACCGAGGGCAAGGAGGAGGGCGTCGACGGCCTGCCCGGCGACGAGGGCGCGTTCCTCGCCTGCTCGTTCTGGATGGCCGACGACCTGGCGATGATCGGCCGCGTGGACGAGGCGCGGAAGCTGTTCGAGAAGCTGCTGTCGCTGCGCAACGACCTCGGGCTGCTGGCGGAGGAGTGGGACCCGCGCCTCCAGCGCCAGGTGGGCAACTTCCCGCAGGCCTTCAGCCACGTGCCGCTCATCGACACGGCCCTGCGCCTGACGGCGTCCGGGGCGTACGCGGGCTGACCGCGCCGCCGTCGCTTCGGCCCCCGTCCCCGGCCGGTCCGGGGGCGGGGGTCCGTCCGTGCGGGCCGGGCGCGCGTCGGGGACGCGCCCCCGGGTACCGTCCGCTGCATGAGCACCGCTGGCACTCCCCCGCCCACAGGCATCACCGTGCAGCGCGCCCTGGAGCTGCCCGGGCTGCGCGGCGGCCTTCCCGAGGTCGTCGCCTGCGCGGAGCGGCTGGGGCGGACGGTGCGCTGGGTGCACGCGGGCGAGGTGCCCCACATCGCCTCCTTGCTCAAGGGCGGCGAACTGCTGCTGACCACCGGCTACGGGCTGGGCACGCGCCCGGCCGACCAGCGGGCGTTCGTGCGCACGCTCGCCGAGCGGGGCATCGCGGCCCTGGTGGTCGAGCTGGGCCCGCGCTTCACGCGGCTGCCCGCCGCCCTGGTCGACGCGGCCCGCTCCGCCGGGCTGCCGCTGGTGCAGCTCCACCGCGAGGTGCCGTTCGTCGCGGTCACCGAGGAGATCCACACCGAGATCGTCAACGGGCACTACGCGCTGCTCCAGCGCGCCGAGGAGGTGCACCGGCGCTGCACCGAGGCGCTGCTCGGCGGCGGGGGCGTGCCGCAGGTCCTGGAGATCCTCGCCGGGTTCACCGGCAACCCGGTGTTCCTGGAGACCACCGACGGGCGGCTGCTGTACGCGGCCGGCGAGGGGCCTGAGGGCGCGGAGCCGCT
This sequence comes from Streptomyces pseudogriseolus, assembly GCA_002154585.1. Lineage (GTDB taxonomy): Bacteria > Actinomycetota > Actinomycetes > Streptomycetales > Streptomycetaceae > Streptomyces > Streptomyces pseudogriseolus. The sequence goes on along the minus strand of MUNG01000232.1, from coordinate 14,623 downwards.
CCAGGTGTGGGAGGGGCTGCGGGAGCGGCAGCGCGACGACCCGCCGACCGGCACGGTCCTCGTGGACGTGCCGGGCGGGGGCCCCGGCAGCGGCGGCGTCCGGGCGCGGCTGGTGCTGCTGCCGGTGCGCAGCGCCCCTCAGCCGGTGCACCGGATGGCGGCGGAGCGGGCGGCGGGCGTCCTCGCCCTGGTGCTGATGCAGGCACGTCAGGAGGAGGAGCTGGCGGCCCGGGGCCGCGGCGACTTCCTCACCGACCTCGCCGAGGGCCGCGTCGGCGCGGAGGACGCGCCCGCGCAGGCCAGGGTGCTGGGCTTCAAGCCGGGCCCGGGGCCGCTGCTGCCGGTGGTCATGCGGCTCGGCGACACGCTGTCCCCGCAGGGCGGCGGCTGGGCGGTGCTGGCCCGCGCGGTGGGCGAGGAGCTGTCCTCGCTCGGCGTGCCGGTGCTGCTGGGCGTGCGGCCGGTCGAGGGGCGGGTGCCGCTGCTGCTCGCGCTGCGCGCGGAGAAGGACCGGCCGTCCGTCGCGGACCGGGTGGCCGCCGCGCTGCGCGCCGGGGTGGAGCGCGCGGGCATGCTGCGGCCGGGCGGGCGGCCGCCCGTGGTGGTGGTCGGGCCGGCCGGCGGCTGGGCGGCGGTGCCGACGGGGCTGCGGCACGCGGTGGAGACGGCGACGGCGGCGCAGGGCCTGCCCGAGCGGCCCTGGTACGACGCGCGGCGGCTGGACATCGACCTGCTGCTGTGGCGGCTGCGCGACCATCCGGACCTGGCGGACTTCGTGGACCGGGCGATCGGCCCGGTCCTGGCCCACGACCGCCGCTCGCGGCCCGTCCTGCTGCCGACCCTGGAGACCTATCTGGCACACGCCGGACGCAAGGCGGAGACGGCGCGGGAACTCCACCTGAACCGTCAGACGCTCTACAACCGCCTCGCGCGCATCGGGGAGTTGCTGGGCACCGACCTCGACGACCCGCAGACGGTCCTGACGCTCAGTCTGGCCCTGCGGGCCAGGCGGCACGTGCCGTGAGCGCGGCCGCAAGCGGCCAGCTGCCGGCCGGGTGATGGCCGACAGCCGGCCGCGGGCTGCGGTCAAGCGGCCTCATGCTGCCGGGTGCCGGCCGCGTGCCGGCGCCGCAGGTCCCGTGCCCTCGGCCGCTGGCCGCGTGCTGACGGCCATCGGCTGTCGGCTGTCGGCTGTCGGCTGTCGGCCACATGCCTCCCGACCGCTGGCCTCTGCCGTCGCCTGTCGGCCGTACGTTGACGGCCGCCGCGCCCGCGCTGACGGCTGCCGGCCTCGTGCTGTCGGCCCCGTGCCGCCCGGCCGCTGGCCTTTACCCTCGCCTCTCGGCCGCATGCTGACGGCCGCCGCGCCCGCGCTGACGACAACTGACCTCGTGCCGTCGGCCGCCGGCCTCGTGCTCACGGCCGCCGGTCCCCTACCGCCCGGCCGTCGGCCCCGTGCCGTCGGCCAGCGTGCTCAGGTCAGTGGCCGGGGCTGGGTCAGCTCGTCGTAGACGGCGAGCACCTGGGCGACCGTCTGGTCCTCGGTCGGCCAGGTTGCCGCCTGGCGTACGCCTCGCCGCACGAGCGACTCCCGGTGCTCCGGGTCCGTGAGGAGGCGGGTCACGGCGTCGGCGAGTGCCCGGGCGTTGCCCTGGGGCACGAGTTCCGCGGCGTCGCCGACGAGTTCGGGGAGGGAGCCCACCCGGGAGGCGACGAGCGGCACGCGCGCGTGCAGCGCCTCCTGGGCGAACGTCGACCGCGCGTCCTCGCTGCGGCAGGGCAGCACCGCCACGTCGGCCGCGGCGAGCAGGTCGGAGGCGTCCTCCCGCCGACCGAGCAGCCGCACCGGCAGGTCCCGCGTCTCGACGGCGCGCCGCAGTTCGCCGTGGAGCGGCCCCTCCCCCGCGATGACCACCAGCGGTGCCGGGTCGAGGCGCTGCCAGGCGTGCGCGGCGTCCACCAGCACGTCATGGCCCCGGTGCCGCTCCAGGGAGCCGACGGCGACGATCAACGGGCGGTCCACGGCGCCGAGTTCGGCGCGCACCTTGGGCCGGCGCCGCTCCGCCTCCTCCGACGCCGGCGCGCTGCGCGGGCCGGGCAGGGAGACCGCGGCCAGCCGGGCGTCCCGCGCCCCGCTGCGGCGCGCCCGGTCCACCAGAGCGGAGGTGGTGCCCAGCACCACGGTGGCCGCCCGCACGACCCGCCGCTCCAGCACGCGCAGGAAGTGCGCGCGGGGGCCCTCGGCGTACGCCCGGTCGTGCCAGGTGACGACGAACGGGGTGCCGCGCCCGCCGAGCGCCAGGGACGTGCGGAACGAGGCGTGCAGTCCGTGCGCGTGCACCAGGTCGGCGCCCGAGCAGGCGGCGCGCAGCGCGGCCACCGAAGCCGGGTCGCTGCTGCGCGGCACGTGCACGAGCTCCGCGCCGACGCCGGTGAAGCCGTAGGCGCCGTCCGCCTCCTCGGGGGCGCACACCGTCACCCGCACGCCCCGTGCCACGAGCCCGGCGGCCAGCGAGCGTACGTGCGCGCCGCCTGCGGCGTTGCCGCCGCCCAGCACCTGCACGGTGCGCAGCGGCGGCCGGCCGTGCGGTGCGTGGCTGCTCACGGGGGTCACGTGGCCGGGCTCCTGGTTCGGGTCGGACGGTCACCACGAACGTACCGAAGGTTCGCGCGGAGGGGTGGCCCGCGCGGCGTCCTCCGCGTACACCGTCAAGCATGCCAGCACGCATGGCAGTTCCGGGAAACGCGCGGGCGTACGCCGGGGGTCCACACGGGACGTCACATCACCCGTAAGGATGACGGATGGTCCCCGTCCGGCAGGGTCAGGCGTCCGCGCGCGCCGCCGCGAGCAGCTCCTCCGCGTGCGCCCGCGCCGTCTCGGAGTCCTCCTGGCCGGCCAGCATCCGCGACAACTCCCGTACGCGGTCCTCGCCTTCGAGCACCTTCACGCCGGACCGGGTGACCGAGCCGTCGTTGGTCTTCTCCACCAGCAGCTGCCGGTCGGCGAACGCGGCCACCTGCGGCAGGTGCGTGACGACCACGACCTGCGCCTTCTTCGCGAGCCGTGCCAGCCGCCGCCCGATCTCCACCGCCGCCTTGCCGCCGACGCCCGCGTCCACCTCGTCGAAGAGGTACGTCGGCACCGGGTCGGTCCCCGCGAAGACGACCTCCACGGCCAGCATCACGCGCGACAGCTCACCGCCCGAGGCGCCCTTGGCGATCGGCCGGGGCGGCGCCCCAGGGTGCGGGGCCAGCAGCAGCTCGACCTCGTCCACGCCGGACGGCCCGTACGCGACCGTGCGCCCGTTCACCTCGACACCGTCGGGGTCCTCGGTCTGCCGGATCTCGAACGACACGCGCGCGTGCGGCATCGCGAGCGACGCCAGCTCCTCCGTCACGGCCGCCGCGAACCGCTCCGCCGCCTCCGCCCGCGCCTGGGACAACTCCTCCGCCAACGCGCCCAGTTCGACACGCAGCGCGTCACGCTCGGCGGTCAGCTCACCGATCCGCTCGTCGTCGCCCTCCAGTTCGGTGAGACGCGCGGCGCTCCGCTCCGCCCACGCCAGCACCGCGGCGACGTCCTCGCCGTACTTGCGGGTCAGCGCGGTCAGCGCCGCCCGGCGCTCCTCGACCGCCGCCAGCCGCAGCGGGTCGGCGTCCAGGTCGTCTGCGTACCCGGCCAGCTCGCCCGCGACGTCCCGCAGCAGGATGCCGATCTCGCCGATCCGGTCGGTCAGCGCGGCCAGCGCCGGGTCGTGCGCCCGCACGGCCTCCAGCGCGCGCTGGGCGCCCGCGACGAGCGTCCCCGCGTCCACCCCCTCGGGGTCCTCCGGGTTGCCCGCCAGCGCGGCGTGCGCGACCGCGGCGGCCGACGCCAGCGCCTCGGCGTGCCCGAGCCGCTCCGCCTCCTCCGCCAGTTCCGTGTCCTCGCCGGCGCGCGGCTCGACGGCGGCGATCTCCTCGAGACCGAAGCGCAGCAGGTCGGCCTCCTGGGCCCGCTCCCGCGCACGGGTGGTGATCTCCTCCAGCTCCACGGCGACGGCCCGCAGCCGCTTGTACGCTTCCGCGTACTTGCCGAGCGGCACGGCGACCGCGTACCCGGCGTACCGGTCGAGCGCCTGGCGCTGCCGGGACAGCTTCAGCAGGCCCTGCTGGTCGCTCTGCCCGTGCACGGCCACCAGGTCGTCGGCGAGTTCCGCGAGCAGCCCCACGGGCACGCTGCGCCCGCCCAGGTGGGCGCGGGAGCGTCCCTCGGCCGAGACGGTACGGCTGACCAGCAGCGTCCCCTCGTCGAGCTCGGCCCCGGCCTCCTCGGCGCGCACCACGGCCGGCGAGCCCTCGGGCACGGCGATCCGCCCCTCGACGACGGCGTTGCGCGCGCCGATGCGCACCAGGGCCGCGTCCGCGCGCCCGCCGAGCAGCAGGCCCAGGCTGGTGACCACCATGGTCTTGCCCGCACCCGTCTCACCGGTGACGGCGGTGAAGCCGGGCGACAGCTCCACCACAGCGTCGTCGATGACACCGAGCGACCGTATCCGCATCTCTTCAAGCACGGACACGACCATACGAGGTCGGCGCGGAGAAGTGCGACCGCCCCGCCCCTGTCACCCACGTGAGTGGACGCCCCCGGGGGCTACTGTGGAGCCCCCCGCCACCCCGACACGGGCAACGCGAACTTCGCCACCAGCCGGTCGGTGAACGAAGCGTGATGCAGCCGGGCCAGCCTGACCGGCACGGCCCCCCTCCGCACCTCCACCCGGGCCCCCGCCGGCAGCTCGACGGTCCGCCGCCCGTCGCACCACAGCACCCCCGGCGGCACGTGCGGCAGCACCTCCACCGCCAGAACGGAGTTCGGAGACGTCACCAGCGGCTTCGCGAACAACGCGTGCGCGCTGATCGGCACCATCAGCAGCGCCTCGACCTCCGGCCACACCACGGGCCCGCCCGCGGAGAACGCGTACGCGGTGGACCCGGTCGGCGTGGCGCACACGATGCCGTCGCAGCCGAACCCGGTCACCGGCCGGCCGTCGATCTCCAGGACGACCTCCAGCATCCGCTCGGCGGACACCTTCTGCACGGCCGCCTCGTTGAGCGCCCAGTCGGTGTGCACGATGTCGCCGTTGCGGTGCACGACGACGTCGACGGTCATCCGCTCCTCGACCTCGTACGCCCGGCTCACCACCCGGTCGACGACCTTCTCCAGGTCGTCCCGCTCGGCCTCGGCGAGGAATCCCACGCTGCCGAGGTTGACGCCGAGCATCGGCACCCCGGAGGCGCGGGCGAACTCGGCGCCGCGCAGCAGCGTGCCGTCACCGCCGAGGACGATCAGCAGCTCGCAGTCGTCCAGGCACTGCGGGGTGGCCTCCTTGACCGTCTCCACGTCGTCCGGGAGCGGCAGGTCGCGGGCCTCCTCCTCCAGCACCCGCACCCCGAGGCCGGAGCGCAGCAGGCCCTTGACCACGAGCTCGGCGCTGCGGATGGCCGCGGCCCGCCCGGTGTGGGCCAGCAGGAAAACAGTACGAGCACGGTTCTGTGTCAACGCGGCCCCTCCGCCACAGCACGGTCAACGTCGGCCGGGTCCAGTTCCGGTGCCCCGGCCCGCAGCCACAGGAAGTATTCGACATTCCCGGAGGGTCCGGGCAGCGGACTCGCGGTCACGCCCCGCGCCCCGAGCCCCAGCTCCCAGGCCTTGGCGGCCACCCCCCGGACGGCCTCGGCGCGCAGCTGCGGGCTGCGGACGACCCCGCCGCTGCCCAGCCGCTCCTTGCCCACCTCGAACTGCGGTTTCACCATCATCACCAGATCGGCGTCCGGCGTCACGCACCGCTTCAGAGCGGGCAGCACCAGTCCGAGCGGGATGAACGACAGATCCCCCACGACAAGATCCACTGGCTCCCCATCGATGACCTCGAGCGTCAACTCCCGTACGTTCGTACGGTCCTTGACGGTCACGCGTTCATCTTGCCGAAGAGACCACGCGAGTTGTCCGTATCCGACGTCCACCGCGACCACGTGCGCGGCGCCCGCCCGCAGCAGCACATCGGTGAAACCGCCGGTGGAGGCGCCGGCGTCGAGCGCGCGGCGGCCCTTGACGACGAGACCGCGCGGCACGAAGGCGTCCAGCGCCCCGGCCAGTTTGTGACCCCCGCGCGAGACGTAGTCGGGGTCGCCGGCGTCCTCGGCGACCACGATCGCGGCCGCGGTCTCCACCTGGGTGGCGGGCTTGGTCGCCACCGTCCTGCCCACGCTGACCCGCCCGGCGGCGATCAGCTGGCTGGCGTGCTCCCGCGAGCGCGCCAGCTTGCGGCGGACCAGCTCCGCGTCGAGACGGCGGCGTGCGACTCCTGCCACGTTCGGTTCAGCTCCTGTGTCCTTGTGCCGGCCGGGGGCCCCGGGCGGGTGTCGAGCGCGGTGAGCGCGTCGCGCAGCCCCCGGTGTACATCCTCGTACACCTCGAGGTGGCCGTCGGTGGTGAGGTGGTCGGCGTCGGCCAGCCGCTCCACGTGGGCGTCGACCTCGGCGTTCCCGGTCGGGGTGCGCGGCACGCCCAGGGGCGCGGGTCCGGCGGGCCCGTCCTGCGGGGCGCCGGTGTCCGCCGCCGTGTCCGGCTCCCTGTCCGCCGCCTGCGGCACTGCGTCGTTCATGCCCCGACGCTACCGCGAACGGCTGGGGTACCGTCGTGCGCGATGGCCACGATCGAGGAGTGCCGTGCGGCACTCGACAAGCTTTCGGACAGCATGGGGCGCGCCGAGGGCGACGTCCGTGCGGCGGCGTCCATGGAGCGGTCGGTCAGCTGCCACGTCACGGACCTGGACGTGACCTTCGCCGGCCGGCTCACCGGCGGCCGGATCGACGTGCGGGACACCTTCCCCGGACCGCCGCGCGAGAAGGCGCAGATCCGGCTGTCCATGACGGGCGACGACCTGGTGGCCCTGGTCGACGGGGAGCTGCACTTCGCCCGGGCCTGGGCCTCGGGGCGGGTACGGCTCGAGGCGGGCCTGCGCGACCTGTTCCAGCTGCGGAAGCTCCTGTAGCGCCTCGGACCCCTGTCGGCCTCAGACCGTCGACGCCTCCGCCCTGCCGGCCTCCGCCTTCGCTCGGGACGCCCGCGCGGCCGGCACCACCAGCGGGGTGCCCGTCTCGGGGTCGTCGATGACCTGGCAGCGCAGCCCGAACACCTCCTCCACCAGCTCGGCGGTGACGATGTCCTTCGGCGCGCCCTGGGCGACGACCCGGCCCTCGCGCAGGGCGACGAGGTGGGTGGCGTACCGGGCGGCGTGGTTGAGGTCGTGCAGCACGGCGACGAGGGTGCGGCCCTGCTCCTCGTGCAGGTCGGCGCACAGGTCGAGCACGTCGATCTGGTGCTGGATGTCCAGGTAGGTGGTCGGCTCGTCGAGCAGCAGCAGCGGCGTCTCCTGGGCCAGTGCCATGGCGATCCACACGCGCTGCCGCTGCCCTCCGGAGAGCTCGTCGACGTACCGTTCGGCGAGGCCGGCGACACCGGTGCGGGCCATGGACTCCTGGACGACCCGCTCGTCCTCGGCCGACCACTGGCGCAGCAGGCTCTGGTGCGGGTAACGGCCGCGCGCGACCAGGTCGCCGACGGTGATGCCGTCCGGCGCGATGGACGACTGGGGCAGCAGGCCGAGGGTGCGGGCGACCTTCTTGGCGGGCAGGGAGTGGATGGCCTGCCCGTCCAGCAGCACCCGGCCCTCGGTGGGCTTCAGCATGCGGGACAGGGCGCGCAGCAGGGTGGACTTGCCGCAGGCGTTGGGGCCGACGACGACGGTGAAGGAGTGGTCCGGTATCTCCACCGACAGCTGTTCGGCGATGACCCGCTGGTCGTAGGCCAGAGTGACGTTCTCGGCGGACAGGCGGTTCACGGTGCTCCTTCGGGTGTTCTTCATCTCGGCGCCGCTCATATCCGGCCCGCCCTGCGCTCGGTGACCAGCAGCCACAGCAGGTAGAGGCCGCCGAGCACGCCGGTGACCACGCCCACGGGCAGCTGCTCGGCGCCGAACGCCCGCTGCGAGAGGACGTCGGCGAGGACCAGCAGGGCGGCGCCCATGCACATCGAGGCGACCAGGTTCGGTCCGGGCGCACGGGTAAGGCGCCGGGCGAGCTGCGGCGCGGTGAGCGCGACGAAGCTGACCGGTCCCGCGGCGGCGGTCGCGGACGCGGTGAGCAGCACGGCGCACAGCATCAGCACCAGCCGCAGCCGCTCGACGCGCACGCCGAGGGCGTTGGAGACGTCGTCGCCCATCTCCGTCATGTGCAGGGCGCGGGAGTTGGCGAGGACGACCGGGACGAGGACGGCGCACAGCGCGAGCAGCGGCCACACCTGCTTCCAGTCACGCCCGTCGAGGGAGCCGGTCATCCACACGACCGCGCGGGCCGCGTCGACGATGTCGGACTTGGTGAGCAGATAGCCGTTGACCGCCGTGACGACCGCGGAGACGCCGATGCCGACCAGCACCAGCCGGTAGCCGTGCACGCCCCGCTTCCAGGCGAGGACGTAGATGGCGGCGCCGGTGAGCAGGCCGCCGGCGAGCGCACCGAGGGCCACCTGGTTGGCGGTGCCGGAGAACAGCACGATCACGGTGAGCGCGCCGGCCGTGGCGCCCTGGCCGAGGCCCAGGATGTCGGGGCTGCCCAGAGGGTTGCGGGAGATGGACTGGAACAGGGCGCCGCCGATCCCGAGGGAGGCGCCGACCAGCAGCCCGACCAGGACCCGCGGCAGCCGCAGTTCGGTGACGACGATCTCCTGCCCCTCGTCGCCCTGGCCGGCCAGGGTGGTCAGCACGTCGGAGGCGGACATCGGGAAGTCGCCGGTGCCGATGAGCAGCACGCTCGCGCCGAGCGCCAGCAGCATCAGCAGCACGACGACGGTGAGGGCACGCACGTCCAGCCGGACCGAGAGGCCGCCGGGGACGCGCACCGCACGGTTGGTCTTCACAGCTGGGCCGTCCTCCGCCGTCGTACGAGAAGAATGAACACCGGGCCGCCGATGATCGCCGTGACGATGCCCACCTGGAGTTCCGCAGGCCGGGCCACGACCCGGCCGATCACGTCCGCGCCGAGCAGCAGCACCGGCGACAGGACCGCCGCGTACGGCATGATCCAGCGCTGGTCGGGTCCGGTGAAGGAGCGCACCACGTGCGGCACCATCAGGCCGACGAAGACGATCGGCCCGCACGCGGCGGTCGCGGCGCCGCTCAGCATCGTCGCGACGAGCATGGACAGCGCGCGGGTGCGGTTGAGGTCGGCGCCGAGCGCCTTGGCGGTGTCGTCGCCCATGCCCATGGCGTTCAGCGGCCGGGCGAGCAGCAGCGCCAGCACACTCCCGGCGACCAGGAACGGCACCACCTGCATGACGGCCTCGTCGCTGCCGGAGGAGAGCGAGCCCACCGTCCAGAAGCGCATCCGCCCGAGGGCGGCGTCGTCGAGGATCATCACGGCCTGGAGATAGCCGTAGAGGGCGGCGCTGATCGCGGTGCCGGCGAGCACCAGCCGTACAGGGGTGGCGCCCCGGCGTCCGCCGAGGAACCACACGACCGCGCCGACGGCGGCCGCCCCGCAGAACGCGAACCACACATATCCGGACAGGGAGGTGACGCCGAAGAACGTGATGGCGGTGACGACCGCGGCGGAGGCGCCCGCGTTCAGGCCGAGCAGCCCCGGGTCGGCCAGCGGGTTACGGGTCAGCGCCTGGAGCACGGCCCCGGCGAGACCGAGGGCGGCGCCGGCGAGCAGGCCCAGCAGAGTGCGGGTCAGCCGGTCGGACACGACGGTGTCGGCGTAGGTGCCCGACGCGTCGAACAGCCCGTGCCACACCTGCCCCAAAGACAGTTCCTTCGCGCCGACCGCGATGCTCGCCAGCGCGACGAGCACCAGGACCGCGAGGGACACGAGCAGACCGGCCGCGCGTATCGCCCGGCGGCCGGGGAGCGCGGAGACGGTCTCCGCGCGCTGTTCGGGGGGACTCTCGACCAACACCCGGTTAGGTTAGCCTATCCTCCCAATGGATCAAGATCCGGTGACCCGGCGGACCGTCACAGACCCAGCCGTGCGAGCGCCTTGTCCGCGTCCAGCCCGCACGCCTCCTCGCCCGCCGCCGTCCAGGCCGCCGCGCACAGCGCCCGCAGGCCGTCCACCGGGGCGCCGTCCCCGTCCAGCTCCAGCCGCCCGGCGCCCGCCGACGCCGTCCATCCCCCGCACCGGAACCCGCCGCCCGCCTCGGCGACCTCCGGCTGACCGGACAGCAGCCCCCGCAGGTCGGCGTCCACGTACGTCGGCCGGTGCCGCGGCGGCGCCGCGAGGAGCTGCGCGCCGTCGGTCACCCCGGTGAGCACCAGCAGCGAGTCCACCCCGCCGTTGAACGCCCCCTCGATGTCCGTGTCCAGCCGGTCCCCCACCACCAGCGGCCGCTCGGCGCCCGTCCGCAGGATCGTCTCCCGGTGCATCGGCGGCAGCGGCTTGCCCGCCACCTGCGGCTCGGCGCCGGTGGCGATCCGTACGACCTCCACCGCCGCGCCGTTGCCCGGCGCGATGCCCCGGCCGCTGGGGATCGTCAGGTCGGTGTTGGACGCGAACCACGGCACCCCGCGCGCCACCGCGTAGCACGCCTCGGCGAACCGGCCCCACGCCAGCTCCGGGCCCCCGTACCCCTGCACGACCGCCACCGGGTCGTCGTCCGCCGACTCCACCGGCACCAGCCCGCGCTCGCGCAGCGCCACCCGCAGCCCCTCACCGCCCACGACGAGCACCCGGGAGCCCTGCGGCACCTGCTCGGCGATGAGCCGCGCCACCGCCTGCGCGGAGGTGATGACGTCACCGGCCTCGGCGGGTATGCCCAGCTCGGTCAGGTGCGCGGCGACGGCGTCGGGCGTGCGCAGCGCGTTGTTGGTCACGTAGGCGAGACGCATGCCGCCCTCCCGCGCCGTGGCGAGGGAGGGCACCGCGTGACCGATGGCCTCACCGCCCGCGTACACCACTCCGTCGAGGTCGAGCAGCGCCGTGTCGTACGCCTCGTTCAGGGCCTGCCCACTGCCCTCGGGCCTCGTCCTGACGCTCCGGCTCATTCCGCATCGCTCCTCGTTCGACGGCTTTCCCCCGATCATCCCTCATGGGGCCGACACCCGTACGATGCCGGGATGAACACTGCAGGTCACTCGAGCGCGACAGCGCCCCGGGGGCTGGAACTCACCCCGTTCCGCGGCCTCCGGTACGACCCCGACCGGGTCGGCAGCCTGGCCGCCGTGACATCCCCGCCCTACGACGTCGTGGTCCGCCCCGACGGCCTGCACCACCTTCAGTCCGCCGACCCCTACAACATCGTCCGCCTGATCCTGCCCGAGGCCGGCACGCCCGGGGAGCGCAACGCCCAGGCCGCCGAGACGCTCCGCCGCTGGCGCGCCGAGGGCGTCCTCACCCCCGACCCGGAACCCGGCCTGTACGTCTACGAGCAGCGCGACGGCGACGGCCTGGTGCAGCGGGGCATGATCGGCGCGCTGCGCGTCTCGGACCCCGAGGAACGGCTGGTGCTGCCGCACGAGGACGTCATGCCGCACATCGTCGCGGACCGCGCCGACCTGATGCGGGCCACCAGCGCCAACCTGGAACCGCTGCTCCTCACCTACCGGGGCGACGACGGGACGGCGGCCGGCACGGCCGAACTGATCGAGCGCACGGCCGAGCGGCCCGCGCTGCTCGCGACGACCACCGAGGACGGCGTCCACCACCGCCTGTGGTCCGTCACCGACCGCGGGGACCTGGCGGTGATCCGCGGCGAACTGTCCGCCCATCAGGCCCTGATCGCCGACGGCCACCACCGCTGGGCGACCTACCGCCGGCTGCGCGCGGAGCACCCCTCCCCCGGCCCCTGGGACCACGGCCTGGTCCTGCTGGTCGACACGGCCCGCTATCCGCTGCGGGTCCGCGCCATCCACCGCCTGCTGCACGGCCTGCCGGTCACCGAGGCCCTGAGGGCGCTGGACGGCTCGTTCCGGGTCAGCCGCCTGGACGTGCCAGTGGCGCAGGCGATGGACGCGCTGGCCGAGGCGGCGGCGCAGGGCAACGCGTTCCTGCTCGCCGGGGACGACGGCGCCTTCCACCTCGTCGACCGGCCCGACCCCGCACTGCTGGACCGCACGGTGCCCACGGACCGCCCGGCCGCCTGGCGCACCCTGGACGCGACGGTCCTGCACGCCACGCTCCTCGACCACGTCTGGCGCGTCCCCGACGACCCCGCCCACATCGCGTACATCCACGACACGGCGGCCACGGTGGACAAGGCCCGGCGCGACGGCGGTACGGCGGTGCTGATGCACCCCGTGCACGAGGATGTCGTACGTGACCTGGCCCGCCAGGGGGTGACGATGCCCCGCAAGTCGACGTCGTTCGGCCCCAAGCCGGCGTCGGGCCTGGTGTTGCGCGCCCTGGACCTCTGAGCGCCCGGGAACACGAAAAGGGGCGGACCCCGGCTGGTCGCCGGGGTCCGCCCCTTTCATGTCATGTGCGTGGTGCCGCGCGGACGTCAGTCCTTGTGGTCGCCGTCGTCCTGCGTGCCCTGTTCGTCGCGGTCGGCGGTGTCGGCGTCGTCCTGGTCCTCGTCCTCCCCGAGGGCGTCCATGAACTCCACGCCGTCCAGCTCCGCCAGCCGGTCGGACGCGTCGGTGCTGCCGTCCCGGTCGGCCTCGACGGCCTTGGCGAACCACTCACGCGCCTCGCCCTCACGGCCGGCCGCGAGCAGCGCGTCGGCGTACGCGTACCGCAGCCGCGCGGTCCACGGCTGCACGGAGTTCGACGCCAGCTCGTTGCTCTGCAGGGTGACGATGGCCGCGTCCAGCTGGCCCATGTCGCGCCGGGCGCCCGCCGCGACGAGCCGCATCTCGACCTGGCCGGCCTTGTCCAGCTTCTGCACCTCGGGGGCGCCGGCCATGTCCAGCGCCTTCTCCGGCCGTCCGAGCCCGCGCTCGCAGTCCGCCATCAGCGGCCACAGCTCCACGGTCCCGGTCATCCGGCGCGCCGCCCGGAACTCGGCCAGCGCCTCGGCGTACTTCTGCGTCGCGTATGCGGCGAACCCGGCGGCCTCCCGCACGGCGGCCACGCGCGAGGCGAGCCGCAGGGCGATACGGGAGTACGCGTAGGCGCGCTCGGGCTCCTCGTCGATGAGGCGGGCGACCATCACCAGGTTCTTGGCGACGTCCTCGGCGAGCGTCTTGGGCAGGCTCTGGAGCTCCTGCCGGACGTCCTTGTCGATCTCGTCGCCGGTGACGTCCTCGGGGATCGGCAGCCGCTTGATCGGCTCGCGGTCCCGGTCCCGCTCGTCACGGAACCGGCCGCCGCCCTGACGGTCGTCGCGCCCACGGAACCCACCGGGACGCCCGCCCCGGTCGTCCCGCCGCGGGCCCCGGCCACGGTCCCGGTCGTCGCGGCCGCGGAAGCCGCCGCGGTCGCCGCGGTCGTTACGGTCGCCCCGGTCACGGTCGTCGCGCCGGAAGCCGCCGCCGCGGGAGTCGGTACGGCTGTCGCCGCCGCGACGGAAGCCGCCGCGATCACCGCGGTTGTCGTCCCGGCGGAACCCGCCCCGGTCGCCCCGGTCACCACGGTCGCTCCGGTTGTCGTCGCGGCGAAAGCCACCACGGTCACCACGATCGTCGGAACGACCCCGGTAACCACCACGGTCCCGGTCGTCGCGCCGGTCATCACGGCGATCGTCCCGACGGTCATCCCTGCGGTCGTCACGGCGACCGTACCCGCGGTCGTCGTCGCGCCGGCCGTATCCACGGTCGTCGTCGCGCCGGAAGCCGCCGCGGTCACCGCGGTTGTCGTCCCGGCGGAACCCGCCCCGGTCGCCCCGGTCACCACGGTCGCTCCGGTTGTCGTCGCGGCGGAAGCCACCACGGTCACCACGATCGTCGGAACGACCCCGGTAACCACCACGGTCCCGGTCGTCGCGCCGGTCATCACGGCGGTCGTCCCTGCGGTCGTCACGGCCGCGGTACCCGCCGCGCTCGCCCCCGCGGTTGTCACGGCTGTCGCGGTTGTCGTCGCGCCCGCGGAAGCCGCCCCGCTCAGGCCGGCCGCCGCTGCGGTCGCGGTCGTCACGACGGTCACGGTCCCGGTCGCGGTCGTCGCGGCGGAAGGGGGGACGGTCACCGTCCCTGCGGAAGCCACGGTCGCGGTCGTTGCCGCGCCGGGGGCCGCCGCCACGCTGGCCGCCACGGCCCCCCCGGTCCGAGCGGTCACCACTGTCCCGTCGCCGCTGGTCGCGCTCCGGTCGGTCGTCGGGAGAGTTGGTGGACATCGGTGACTCCTGTCTCGGGTACTGCAAGCATAAATACAAAAAAGACCCCTGGCCCCAGCTGAACGCTGGCGACCAGGGGTCCTCCAAAGAATTGTTCGGCGGCGTCCTACTCTCCCACAGGGTCCCCCCTGCAGTACCATCGGCGCTGTAAGGCTTAGCTTCCGGGTTCGGAATGTAACCGGGCGTTTCCCCTACGCTATGACCACCGAAACCCTGATGGTTTCGAGCGAACAAGCACACTCTTCTGTTATGCGTTCTACTCAAAGCCGACAACGGTCGTTGTCTCAGAACTACCACAGTGGACGCGAGCAACTG
>MUNG01000231.1 GCA_002154585.1 Streptomyces pseudogriseolus | reverse complement strand
AGATCCGCCGCGGCGGATCTCCCGTCCACTCCGACCGGAGCAGGAGCCCATGACCCGTCGTGAACTGGACGCCGCCGGGATCACCGACCCCGGCCTGCGCGCCGACTACACCCGGTGCCGGGAGCTCAACGCCCGCTACGGGCGCACCTACTTCCTGGCCACGCGCCTGCTGCCGCTGGAGCGCCGCTCGGCCGTGCACGCGCTGTACGGCTTCGCCCGCTGGGCCGACGACATCGTCGACGACCTGGACCGCGGGCGCACCCCCGAGGAGCGCGACCTGGCGCTGAAGCGGCTGGAGGGCGACCTCGCGCACGCGCTGCGCACCGGCGGCGGGGACCAGCCCGTGGTGCGGGCGGTGGCCGACACCGCCGACCGGTACGGCATCGAGGTGCCGCTGTTCGAGGACTTCCTCGCCTCGATGCGCTCGGACCTGACCGTCACCGACTACCCCACCTACGCCGACCTGCGGGCGTACATGCACGGCTCGGCCGCGGTGATCGGCCTGCAGATGCTGCCCGTGCTCGGCACGGTCGTGCCCCGCGAGGAGGCCGCACCGCACGCGGCGGCCCTGGGTGTGGCGTTCCAGCTGACCAACTTCCTGCGGGACGTGGGCGAGGACCTGGACCGCGGCCGGGTGTACCTGCCGGCGGACCTGCTCGCCGCGCACGGCGTGGACCGGCCGCTGCTGGAGTGGAGCCGGCGCACCGGCGGGCAGGACCCGCGCATCCGGGCCGCGTTCGTGGCGGCCGAGGAGATGACCCGGGACGTCTACCGGGAGGCGGAGCCGGGCATCGCGATGCTCGACCCCCGGGTGCGGCCCTGCATCCGGGCGGCCTTCACGCTGTACGGCGGCATCCTGGACGCGATCGCCCGGCAGGGGTACACCGTGCTGCACCGCCGTGCCGTCGTCTCCCGCCCCCGGCGGGCGGCGACCGCGGCGGCCGGGATCGTGCGGGTGGCCGCCGCGCGCCGGCGCGCCCGCTCGGCGCGCCCGGCGGCCGGAACCGTCGTACTGGAGCGGAAGGAGCCGGGCCATGGATGACCGGGCGGGCAGGACACGCTGGACGCCGCCGCTGCGGCGGCGCAACGGGCCGAGGTGGGCGGAGCAGGCCCCGACCTGGCGGGCGGCGCGGCCCGGCCTGATCGCCGACGCGCTGAAGCGGGCCTCCGCGCGGCCCTCCGGCAACTGGTTCGTGGCCGGCGCCTCGCGGGACGTGCGCCCCGGGGGCGGCCCCCGCGGCCGGACGATCGGCGGCGTCGAGGTCGTGCTGTGGCGCTCGGACTCCGGTGAGCTGCGCGCGGGTCCGGGGGCCTGCCCGCACCTGGGTGCGCCGCTGCGGGACAGCCGGGTGGTGTGCGGCACGCTGGTGTGCCACTGGCACGGGCTCGCGCTGGACGGTTCGCCGACGGCGGGCTGGCAGCCGTTCCCGGTCCACGACGACGGGGTGCTGGTGTGGGTGCGGCTGGACGCGCTCGGCGGGGAGGAGCCGTCGGAGCGGCCCGTGATCCCGCCGCGTCCCGAGGCGCCCGGCGCGGTGGACTCCGTGTACACCGGGGTCGGCCGGTGCGAACCGCAGGACGTGGTGGCCAACCGGCTCGACCCGTGGCACGGCTCGTGGTTCCACCCGTACTCCTTCGTCGACCTGCAGGTCGTCCGCGAGCCGGAGGGCGAGGAGGACGACGCGTTCGTCGTCGACGTGTCCTTCCGGGTGGCGGGACGTCTGGTGGTGCCCGTGCGGGCGGAGTTCACCGCTCCGGAGCCGCGCACGGTCGTCATGCGGATCACCGACGGCGAGGGCGCCTCCTCGGTGGTGGAGACCCACGCCACGCCGCTGACCCGGGCGGGCGACGAGCGGCCGCGCACGGCCGTGGTGGAGGCGGTGATCGCCACCTCCGAGCGGCGCGGCTTCGCCCTGGCCCGGGCCGCGGCCCCCGCCCTGCGCCCCCTGATGCGGCACACCGCGGGACGCCTGTGGCGCGACGACCTGGCCTACGCGGAGAGGCGCTGGGAGCTGCGCAGCACGGGCCGCTTCCCGGGCTGAGCGGCACCCCGGAGCGCCGCCCGGCCGACCTGCCCGAGCGGCGCTCCCGGCTGGAAGAACCCCGCCGGACGGGTGCGAGCGGCGCACCCGGCAAGTACGGCACCGCCTGACGGGCCCGGGCCACTCGGCCCGGGCCCGTCAGGCCGACCAGGACCCGCCTCCGTGACCCGGGCCCGTCGGGCGGTCCGGCACCGTCCGGCTGCCCGGGCCCACCCGGCGGACCGGGCCCGTCCGGCGGACGGGCCGGGGGCGCGGTCTTCTCAGGGGCGCCGGCCGGCGAGGGCGCCGAGGGCGCGCAGCGCCGGGGAGCGGCCCGCGCGCGGGACCGTCCACAGGACCTGTCCGCGCACGCCCCAGCGGGCGAGCAGCTCGTTGGAGGCCAGGAAGCCGGTGGTGGCGGCGCGTTCCATGAGGGCCACGGGCAGGTCGCAGCGCAGGCCGTCGCCGGCCAGCGTGAGCCACGGGTGCGGGGTCGTGACCGTGGGGCGGCGGTGGTGGGTGCCGGCGGTGAACATCGGGCAGTCCGCGCGCCACTCGTGCCGGACGTCGACGACCCGCGCCCGGCTCGTCTCCGGGTACACCCGCCGCAACTGGGCGAGCAGTTCGTCCTGCACCTTCTCCCAGTCCGCTCCCTCGGGGACGGCGTAGCCGTGCAGTTCCACCACCGAGCCCCCGGTGCGCGCGGCCCAGCGGGCGGCCTCGCCCTCGTAGCGCTCCAGAACGCTGATGTTGTCCAGGCCCTCGTAGCCGCTGGTGCCGAGGAAGCCGGGGCGGTCGGGCCGTACGGCCCGGTCCAGCCAGAACCGGGAGACGAGGAACGGCGGGGCGGTGCGCAGCGCGTCGATGTCCGCGCGCCAGGGGGCGGTGCCCAGGCCGGGCGAGGCGGCGACGGTGCCCCGCAGCCCTCCGGTGTCCAGGGCGAGCACCACCGCGTCGTACCGGCCGGTTCCCGCGTCCGTGCGCACCTCGGCCCCGCCCTCGCCGTCGAGGGGGTCGACGCCGTGGACGGCCGTGCCGGTGCGGATGTCGGTGCCCAGGCGCTCGAGGTAGTCGCCGAGCGGCTCCCACAGGGCCTGCGGGAAGGGCTCGTCGGGCACGTCGAACAGCAGCCCCTCGGAGGAGCCGAGGAAGTAGATGTGGAACATCAGCATCAGCTCGGCGGCGGACAGTTCGCGCGGGTCGGCGAAGAAGCTGCGCGAGAACACTTCGAAGGCCAGGTGGTGCGCGGCCTCGGGGAAGCGCACGCCCTGCAGGAACCCGGTCGCGCTGACCCGGTCGAACCGCTCGTACACCTCCGGCACGCGGACGTCCAGCAGCGGCAGCGCCGCACGGGCGTCCATGGAGGTCAGGTCGCGCCAGCCGAAGGTGGGGCTGAGGGCGACGAACCCGAGCGCGCTGAGCGGCGGGGTGCGCGGGACGCGGGCGAAGCTGTCGGTGAGCCCGCCGCTGTGCCGCAGGGGGTAGTCGGGCAGCGGGGTGAGCCGGTCCAGGCCGGGATCGGTCCGGCGCAGCAGGCCGCGCAGGTTGTAGTACTGGCGGAAGAACGCGTGGAAGCCGCGGGTCATGGTCACCTCGGAACCGTCCGCGAGCCGGGTGCGCTGCCCGGCGAGGCGGCCGCCGAGGGACTCCTCCCGTTCGTAGAGGGTGACGCGGGCGCCGCGTTCGGCCAGTCCGGTGGCGGCGGCGAGGCCGGCGATGCCGCCGCCCACCACGGCGACGGACGGCGCGTCCCCCGGCGCGAAGCGGTCCCGGCCGGGGGCGGGCCTCAGCACCTCGGCCTTGCGGTCCCGGCCGCGGCGGGCGGCGGTGTGTGCGGTCCGGGTGGTCATCGGCCGGCCTCCACGGTGGGAACGGGTGCCGCGGCCGTGCCGGCGAAGCTCTGCCGGGCCGGCCCGGCGGCGGCCGGGACGGGGCCGTTGCGGGCCACGAAGGTGTGGGTGATGCCGGTCTGCCACCCGGCCAGGGGCAGGGCGCGGGCGTCCGCGAAGCCGGCGCGGGTCAGCCGGCCGGTGAAGTCGGGGGCGGCGTCGAAGTCGAGGACGCTGTGCCACAGGTGCCGGTACAGGGCCCGGTCGCCGGTGAGGGTGCCCGCCGGGATGACGAACCCCTGGCAGACGGCCGTCCACAGCGCCCGCTGCGCCGGTGAGCCGCCGAGGCTGTACTCGTGCACGGCCAGCCGCCCGCCCGGCTTCAGCAGGGTCCGCACCGAGTGCAGCACCGCGTCGGGGTCGGTGACGTTGCGGAAGAGGTAGGCGGCGAAGACCGCGTCGAAGGGGCCTTCGCCGGCGGTCGGCAGTTCCTCGGCGCTCAGGTGCAGGAACCGCACCCGGTCGGGCCACGGTTCGGCCAGGGCCTGCCGCAGCATGCCGCCGGAGGCGTCCACGGCGGTGATGCGCGCCCGGGGCGCGGCCCGCAGCAGGGCCCGGGTGGAGGCGCCGGTGCCGCATCCGAGGTCGAGCACGTGCAGCCCGGCCCCGTCGTCGGGCAGGCGCAGCCGGCGCGCCGAGCGGAGCAGGTCGGTGCGGTAGCCGGGGTTGAGGGCCGTGAGCCGGTCGTAGGTGCGGGACGCGTGGTCGAAGGCGCGTGCCAGGTCGTGGTCGCGCAGCAGGGTCATCGGTGGCTTACTCCGGTTCCTGGGAGGGGATGGGTTCGGCGGGGCAGGAAGGGCACTTCGAGCGCGGTGCGCAGCATCGGCCCCACGGGGGTGCGCAGTCCGATGCCCCATTCCTCCCGGAGCGAGGTCGCGCCGTCGAGGAAGCGCAGCAGGCGGTGCGCGGGCGTCCGGCGGAACAGGCCGGTGAAGAAGTCCGGGCCGTCGACGCGCCCGGTGTCCAGGGCGCGCAGCAGTACCGCGTCCATGGCCAGCGCCCGCCGGCCGTGGGGCGGGGGCACGGCGTCGCGGCCGTCGCGCAGGGCGGCGGCGACGGCCCGGCTGTGCCGCTGGACGGCGGCGAAGGTGTAGCCGGTGGCGGGGCGGGTGGCGCCGCCCGCGGTTCCGATGCGGAAGACGGACCGGCCGGTGCGGCGCGCGAAGCGCCCGTCGGTCATGGGGATGACGCCCTGCTCGGCCGACTCGACCTCGAACCCGCCCAGCCGCAACACGTCCCGGGCGTAGTGGCCGAGCGCGGCCTCGTACGCCTCGGTGGTCAGCGGGGCGCGGGAGAACTCGGTGTACTCGACGAGGGCCCGGTCCGCGGCCAGCGGGAGGACGTACCCGAAGGCGAGCCCGTGCCGGGGCTGCGGCACCCGGAAGTCCATCAGGTCGGCGACGCCGGGGTCGAACCGCTCGCGGTCGGTGCGCACGAACCAGCCGCGGAAGTGCTGCAGCAGCTGGGTGCGGGCGGCGGGCAGGGCGGGCAGCGGCCGTGAGTCGAACACGTACCGGGCGCGCAGCGTCAGGGCCCGGCCGCCGGGTGCCGTGCAGCGGACCTCCGCGCCCCCGGGGACGTCGCGCACGGTGTCGGCCGTGGCCCGCAGCACCCGCCCGCCGGGGGCCTGCTCCACACGGGCGTGCACCAGCCGCTCGAACGCCGAGGAGCGCACCATGCGGTAGGTCGCGGGGGCCGGGTCGACGGTGAGGGCGGTGCCGTCGCGGCCGTGCACCCGCAGCAGGGGCCAGGCGGCGGTCACGGCGGCGCCCAGGCCGTCGTGGCCCTCGTCCCAATAGCACCAGGTCCGCTCGGCCGGGCGCACGGGACCATCCGGGGGTTCCACCACGGTGACGCGGGCGGCCCCGGTCTCGACCAGCCGGTGCGCCAGGCTGAGCCCGGCGGCCCCGCCCCCGACGACCACGACCTCCGGCGCCCCGGCCGCTCCCGCGGTCACCGGGCGCCGGGCCGGTGGGCAGCGCGGCGCGCGGCCGGGATGGAGGCGGCGGCCGGCGACGGGCGGTACGGGCTCACCGGGCGCCCTCCCCGCACGATCAGCCGCCGCGCGGGCCGCGGCGTGGGCCGCGGCGCGGGTCCGGTCCGCGGCCCACGC
>MUNG01000230.1 GCA_002154585.1 Streptomyces pseudogriseolus | reverse complement strand
GGCGGCGACCGCGGCGGCCGGGACCGGCCCCAGCTCGGAACGTTCCTGCACCGTGAGGGGGCGGGCCCGGACGCCGATCCCGTCCCTGCGTCCACGGGAGACGCCCGGCCCATAGACTGGTGCGTCGCCCGAACCGTTCCCGCCCGAGAGGCCCTCCGCACCCCATGAAGCTCGTCTTCGCCGGTACCCCCGAGGTCGCCGTTCCCGCCCTGGACGCTCTTCTCGCCTCCGGGCGGCACGAGGTCGCCGCCGTCGTCACGCGGCCCGACGCGCCCGCCGGGCGGGGGCGCAGGATGGTCGCCTCGCCGGTGGCCGAGCGGGCGGAGGAGGCCGGCATCGAGGTGCTGAAGCCGGTCCGGCCGAAGGACCCCGACTTCCTCGAGCGGCTCAAGGAGATCGCCCCCGACTGCTGCCCCGTCGTCGCCTACGGCGCCCTCCTGCCGCGCGTGGCCTTGGACATCCCCGCCCACGGCTGGGTCAACCTGCACTTCTCGCTGCTGCCGGCCTGGCGCGGCGCCGCCCCCGTGCAGCACGCGATCATGGCGGGCGACGAGATCACCGGCGCCAGCACCTTCCTCATCGAGGAGGGGCTGGACTCCGGGCCCGTCTACGGCACCGTCACCGAGGAGATCCGCCCCACCGACACCAGCGGCGACCTGCTCACCCGGCTCGCCTTCGCCGGCTCCGGACTGCTCGCCGCGACCATGGACGGCATCGAGGACGGCACGCTCAAGGCCGTGCCGCAGCCCGCCGAGGGCGTCAGCCTGGCCCCCAAGGTCAACGTCGAGGACGCGCGCGTCGACTGGAGCGCCCCGGCGCTGCGCGTCGACCGGGTGGTGCGCGGCTGCACGCCCGCGCCCGGCGCGTGGACCACCTTCCGCGGCGAGCGGCTGAAGATCGTCCAGGCCCGGCCCGTACCGGAGCGGACGGACCTGACGCCCGGCCTGCTGTCCGCCGGGAAGAACGACGTGCACGCGGGGACCGGTTCGTACGCCGTGGAGCTGCTGTGGGTGCAGCCGCAGGGCAAGAAGCCGATGCGGGCCGCGGACTGGGCGCGTGGGGTGCGGATCGCTGCGGGGGAGACGCTCGGGGGCTGACGCCCCCGGGCCCCGGCGCCCGGGCTCGGCCCGGGCCCTCGGCCCCCTGGGTGTTTCACGACGTAGGCTGGAGCGCGCACTTCACCCCACTTCCGGAGCACCTTTTTCGTGAGCGACCAGCCCCGTCGGCCCCGCAGGCCCGCCAAGCCCTACCGCCGTCCCAAGAAGGACCCCGTCCGCATCCTCGCCTTCGAGGCGCTGCGGGCCGTGGACGAGCGTGACGCGTACGCCAACCTCGTCCTGCCTCCGTTGCTGCGCAAGGCGCGGGAGAAGGAGGGACCCGACACGTTCGACGCGCGGGACGCGGCGCTGGCCACCGAGCTGGTGTACGGCACCCTGCGCCGCCAGGGCACCTACGACGCCGTCATCGCGGCCTGCGTCGACCGGCCGCTGCGCGAGGTGGACCCGCCCGTGCTGGACGTGCTGAGCCTCGGCGCGCACCAGCTCCTCGGCACGCGGATCCCGACGCACGCCGCCGTGTCCGCCACCGTCGAACTGGCCCGGGTCGTGCTCGGTGACGGGCGTGCCAAGTTCGTCAACGCCGTGCTGCGGAAGATCGCCCAGGACGACCTGGACGGCTGGCTGGAGCGGGTCGCCCCGCCGTACGACGAGGACCCCGAGGACCACCTCGCCGTCGTCCACTCCCACCCGCGCTGGGTCGTCTCCGCGCTGTGGGACTCCCTCGGCGGCGGGCGCGCCGGCGTGGAGGAGCTGCTGCGCGCCGACAACGAGCGGCCCGAGGTGACGCTGGTCGCCCGTCCCGGGCGGGCCACCACCGACGAACTGCTCGCCGAGGAGGCCGCCGTCCCCGGGCGCTGGTCGCCCTACGCGGTGCGGCTCAGCGAGGGCGGGGAGCCCGGTGCGGTCGCGGCGGTCGCCGAGGGGCGGGCCGGGGTGCAGGACGAGGGCAGTCAGTTGGTCGCGCTCGCGCTGGCGTCCGCGCCCGTGGAGGGGCCGGACCGGCGGTGGCTGGACGCGTGCGCGGGGCCCGGCGGAAAGGCGGCGCTGCTCGGGGCGCTGGCCGCTGAGCGGGGGGCCGTGCTGCTCGCCTCGGAGAAGCAGCCGCATCGGGCGGGGCTGGTGGCGAAGGCGCTGGCCGGTAATCCCGGGCCGTACGGCGTGGTCGCCGCGGACGGGACGCGACCGCCGTGGCGGCCCGGCAGTTTCGACCGGGTGCTGGTGGATGTGCCGTGCACCGGGCTCGGCGCGCTGCGGCGGCGGCCGGAGGCGCGGTGGCGGCGGCGTCCGGAGGACCTGGACGGCTTCGCGCCGCTGCAGCGGGGGCTGCTGCGGACCGCGTTGGAGTCGGTGCGGGTGGGGGGTGTCGTCGGCTACGCGACGTGCTCGCCGCATCTCGCGGAGACGCGGGCGGTGGTGGGGGACCTGCTCAAGCAGTTCCCGGACGCGGAGCTGATCGACGCGCGGCCGCTGCTCGCGGATGTGCCTGACCTGGGCGACGGCCCCGACATCCAGCTGTGGCCGCACCTGCACGGCACGGACGCGATGTATCTGGCGCTGCTGCGCCGGACTGGGTGACGTCGAGTCGGCGGGGGTGCGTGTAGCGCCTACGGCCGGTGGGTGGTGCGGGGCCGCGGCGGGGGTGGACGTCCTCGGTCTGGCGCGATTGAGCTACTTGGCAGGGGAAGGGCGCGGACGCGCCAGCCGCTGCGGGCGCCCACCCCCACCCCGTCCCCTCCCCGCCGCGGGCGACTACACCGACACGGGCGGCGCGCGCCCGGACGGCGGCGGCAAGCTGCGGCCG
>MUNG01000023.1 GCA_002154585.1 Streptomyces pseudogriseolus | reverse complement strand
CCGACGGCGCGGACCGCGGCCCCCTCGCCTGCCCCTGAGCGTGCGGAGCGGCCGCGGTCCGCGCCGTCGGACAGCCGCCCCGTGGCGGGTACGTCGCCGGCCGACATGACCGACGAGGAGATCGCGGACGAGGTCGATGACCTCCATGACCGGATCGAGGCGTTGCGCGATGCGACCGACTCGGTTGATCTCGCCTACCGCTTCCGGCTGGAGAAGCGGAAGTTCGACCTCGAAGACGCCGAGCGGCGCCGCTGGAAGCCGACCCCGGAGTACGACGACGACGGGAAGCTCAAGGAGCGGGACCGCGGTAACGTGATCCGCGACCGCCTGTCCGGGTACGGACTGAACGACGCGGAGGCCGTCGGCCTGGTCGAGCGGGTGGAAGACCTGCCCGCGGCGAAGGAAGGCAGCTACTCCGATGAGGAGTGGGCGCGGATCTCCGCCGAGGCTGCGGCGCGCGAGTCGTACCCGCCGACCGAAGAGCAGAACATCATCATCGAGGGCGCGGCCCGCCGCGGCCTGAACATGGCGGTGATGGCGCTCGCGGGCACGGGCAAGTCGTCCACGCTCAAGATGCTCAGCCACCGCATGCCGGGCAAGAAGATCGTGTACCTGGCCTTCAACCGGTCGGTGGCAGCGGAAGCCCGGGAGGCTCAGGCCCGCGGCGAGTACGCGAAGAACCTCACCGCGTCGACCGCGAACGCGTACGCGGCGAAGGTGGCAGACAAGCGGCTGAACAACCGGCTGCCGTCGAACCGGCGGAACGGCTTCAAGAAGCTGTCCGCGCAGCAGATCGCCGACCGGATGCGCTGGTACGACACCGTGAAGGCCGGGAACCGGGACCTCTCCCCGGGCGGTGCGGCCACGGTCGCCGAGCGGATGATCCGCGAGTGGGCCAAGTCCGCCGACGCGGAGATGCTGCCGAAGCACATCACCGGCGCCAAGAGCGCGCAGGAGCGGCGCGACCTGTTCAACGCGGTGAAGCCGCTCGCTGACCGCATGTGGGACAACCTCACCGACCCCACCCGCGGGGACCCGGACGAAGACCTGACGATGGACTTCGACTACATCGTCAAGATGTGGGCCCTGGGCGGGTACAAGCTCGACGCCGACACCCTGTTCTGGGACGAAGCGCAGGACGTCAACCCGGTCATGGAGGGCGTGGTCCGCGGCGCCCTGGCGCAGGGCGTGCAGGTCGTCGCGGTCGGCGACTCCAACCAGGCCATTTACGGCTTCCGGGGCGCCGCTGACGCGCTGGGCAAGCTCCCGGTGGACGCGCGGGCGACCCTCACCCAGTCGTTCCGGTTCGGGCCGGCCGTCGCCGACGCCGGTAACCGGTTCCTGCGGCTGCTGGGCACGCGGATGCGGCTCAAGGGCTTCGACCGCAAGCAGTCCCGTCTGGACACGATCAAGCCGGGCGACGAGACCATGGTCATCGCCCGTACGAACGCCGGTGTCGCGCTCGCCGCGGTGGAGGCGCTCAGCGCCGGCCGCCGGGTCGCGGTGTCCGGCGGTGTGAAGGATCTGCAGGAGTTCGTGCAGGCCGCCCGGGCGCTCGCCAACGGGGAGCGCACCGACCATGCCGAGCTCGCCCGGTTCAACGGCATGGCTTTCGACGACATCCTGGAAGCCGTCAAGGGCGACCCGGACCTGCAGCAGCTCAAGAGCCTGTTCGACCTGCTGGACAAGCACGCCGACGACATCGACAAACTGCTGGAGTCCGGCGCGCAGCGGGCGGAGACGGAGAACGTCGGCGGCCGCGTGTGGGTCAATCTCGACTGGAACGACCCGAAGGTCGACCAGCTCAAGCGGTGGCTCGGCGACGCGAAGACCAACGGCGTCGGCAAGCTGCTGTACGACCCGGCGACCCGCCGCTACTTCTACGAGCCCGGCAAGCGAAATGTGCCGTGGAAGAACGAGCGCTCGGGGCGCAGCGGCGTCCACAAGGTCGACAACAAGCTGAGCCTGGAAGAGGCGCAGCAGAAGATCGACGCGCACCTGGCCAAGCTGTACCCGCAGGAGGACAGCGAGGGTGGCCGCCTGGTCGATGAGAAGCGGGAACACGACGTTCTCGTGACCACGGCCCACAAGTCGAAGGGCCTGGAGTCTGAGCGGGTCCGGATCGCGGACGACTTCCGCGGCCCGGAGTACAACGAGCACGGCAACATCAAGTGGGAGACCATCCCCGACGATGAGGCGCTGCGCGTCGCGTACGTCGCCCTGACTCGCGCCACCGACGTCCTGGACGCCGGTTCGCTGGGCTGGGTGTTCCAGGCCACCCGCGAGGACGACCCGACGCTCCCGCCGAACGGTGACTACCGCCGGGACTGGGTGCTGGACGAGTTCAACGTCGGCGACCGGATCGACTTCCAGGAGGAGGACGGCACCCCGAACGTCGGCACCGTCGACCGGATCGACGCCCCGGGCATGTATGTCCGCTACGAGGTCGACGGCCAGGAGCGCGAGCAGTGGATCGGCCCGGCTCAGGTGCTTCGCCTGAACGGGCAGGGCCGGCCGCAGCTTCCGATCGCCTCGGATGACGAGTTGGACCGCGCTCTCGCCGAGGGCCGCTACGCGCCTGTCAGCACTACGCCGGCGCCCTCCGCGGACACGGCCCCGGCGCCGTCCCCGTCGGCGGATGCTCCGGAGGCCGCAGCCGGCCGCCGGTGGAATGTGGACGACTGGGTCGTCACTCCGAACGGTGAGGGCCGCATCATCGCCTCCGACGCTGACGAGGTCATCGTCCTGGACGGCGGTGGAGCTCCGCGGACGTACGAGCCCTGGCAGTTGTCGATGCCCGGGGAGGCGCGTACCGCCGAGCATGACGCCCCCACGGCGAAGGAAGCTGCGCGCCAGGAGAAGCGGCAGCAGGATCTGCAGGCGGCACAGTCTCCCGAAGGCCTGCGGCTGTTCTACGGGTCTCGTCTGGCCAACCTGGACCTGGACGAAGGTCACGGCCAGGTGCTGGACGAGGACGGCAACGTGGCCGGCTGGGTACGCCGCCGCGGTTCGGTGTGGCTGGGGCAGGACGCCCGCGGCGGCACCGTCCGGGGAAGCACGGCCGAGTCGGCGTCCGACCCGCTGCATGGGCCGCGAGAGGCCGCTCACGCGGTCGACAGTGGTCTTGGCGAGTCCCACATGCGGCTGCCGCTGCAGGACACCTCTTGGCGGCACCTGCGCCCGGAGGAAGGTCGGGATGAGATCCAGTACTCCGAGTTCAGCGACGCGCAGCGTGAGCAGTTCTTCAAGCTGATCAAGGGCTGGGAGAAGTCTTCCGACCCTGAGCTGAGCCAGGCTGCGCGGGGCTGGAGCAGAGGCCTGAACCATCAGCAGATGGAGCGCATCGCCGCAGCGTTCACCGCGGCCGCGGACGGTGTCGACACCTCGACGCCGGAAGGTCGCCGGGAGCAGGCCGTCCTCAACAGGGCGGCGGACAAGGTCCGTGCGCAGGCGCGGCGGGCGTGGCTCAACTGGCAGACCATGCCGCCGCCCGGTGAGCCGGACGTCGTCGGCAACTACGACAACCCGGATTGGGTCCCGTACGGGCACCGCGGTGAGGCCGACCGTCTGGAGGCACCCGCTCCCGCGGCTGCGGGCGACGGCGCCGATGCTCCGGCCGCGGCGTCCCGCTACGGCGGTGACATGGTGCCGGCGTCGGAGATCCGTGAGGGCGACTGGGTGTCCGTCGACCAGGACGACATCTTTGGCCGCGGTCCGGGCCGCATCGTCGGCAAGGTGACGGGCGTCAGGGTCTACGACGGCCGTGTCACCTTCGACGTCTCCGCCAAGAGACCGAAGTCCGAGAAGGGCACGTTCGGAGAGCACGCCATCGTGGGCCTCGGCGACCTGGTGGAGCGGCTGCCGGAGGGAAACCCGGGACGTGAGGACACCTCGGATCTGGCGCGGCGCCTGGAGGAGCACGAGGCGGAGCAGCGCGCGAGGCGTAAGCGGGTGCCGGAGGGCTGGACGGCCGTCGAGGACCCCATGTCGATCGAGATGCGCCCGGGTGACCGGTTCCGTGTCCGAGACCTCCCGGAGCACGGCACCAGGGGCCGCCAGATGTACAAGGAGGTCGTGGTCCGCGGCAGCGAGCCTGTGCGGTTCGACTCCGATGGCATCGCGTTGTGGGGTGACGAGCTCAACCCCTCGGTGCTGTTCAGGCAGCACAACATCGTGGCCGTCCCGGAAGACAGGGACGCTCGCAGCAAGGACCAGAACGCGACTGAGGCCTCTCCGCAGGCCTCCCAGGGCAGCCCTGAGGGGAGTGACGGCCCCGGGGGGCAGCAGACTGCTCCCGAGAAGCAGGACACGGACACGGCAGCCTCGGACACGACTACTCGTCTGCCTGAGGGCTGGAAGGCCGTTGACGGCGCGAAGTGGCTTGTGGTGAACCGGGGTGACAAGCTCCGCATCGAGGACGGTAAGGACGACCAGGGCCGGCCCAGGTATAGGACCGTAGAAGCCGCGGACTTTGTCCTGCACCTCTCTCGCCCCATGGGCTCGGGGCAGCGTGGCCCTACCCCTGGGGTTGGCGATGACATGCCATGGCAGATCGCCGGGGAGCGCGGGACGTGGTTCCGGCAGAGTCAGATCGTCGGCATCCCTGAGGATGTGGACGATACGGTGCACCGCCAAGTCGTTCCCTTCATCAGCGAGATGCACCGGCAGAAGCGAGACCGCCGTGAGGACTGGGACCTCTTCAGCCCCCGGAATGTCGCCAGCTATTTCGAGAGGAACGAGCAGCGTCCGAAGCTGTCTCCGGATATCAGCGATGAACCGCGCGCCGAGCTTGTCGACGTCGATCAGCTCGAAGTCGGGGACCGGGTCCGTCTCGTGACGGAGTACCCCTCTGGCCGTCGGGTGACTCGGGAGGGGTATCTGCTGGACCGGCCCCTCCTCGGGGCGCACGCGCGGGCGGCGAGCTTGTACCCGGGGTACCGGTTGCAGCTCGGCGACACCCCGGGGGAGGAGCCGACGGACTCCAAGCACGGCGTGACGCTGCTGCTGGGCGACAAGATCGCGCGGTTGCCTGCTCTGGACGAGCCCGACGAGCGGGTGGACGGCCCGGAGGACGACGACCAGCAGGCGCCGAAGGGGAACCGCGAGGAGCGGGAGGAACGCCGCGAGCGCGAGGGCGGCAGCGGCGGGGGTGGTGAGCCTCCGAACGGCGGCGATGCCCAGCAGCGTCCGGGCGACGACGAGAGCGGCCAGGATAGTGGCCGCCAAGAGGACGGCGACCAGGAGGACCGGGAGGACGACGACCGTCGCAGGCGGCGGAACCGCTCCGGCAACGACCGGCCCCGCCCCGAGGGTGCAGGCCGCGGCCCGGACCTGCCGAGGCCGCGCGTCCCGCACATGCCCGACATGGACAGCGACGCGCCCGACGACGGTCCGGACGGTGACGCCCAGCGCGACGGTAACGGCACCGGCCAGGACAGCGACGCTGGCCGGACCCTCGACCGTACGGCGGCCGCGCGCCGGTTCGGCTCCGCCGACCGGATGCGTGACCTCGCCCGCCAGGCGGTCGCCGTGGACGACCTCGGCCCGGCTGGAAGCTATGACGAGGTGTGGATGGACGGCCGTCTGATCGGCCACGCCATCCACACGACCGGTGACTCGTGGGCGCCCTACAGCAAGTTCATGCGGGCTGATCACCCGAACTTCCTGGAGAGGGAAGGGGCCGTTGCTGAGCTCGTGCGCCTGGCGCAGGAGCACGGCGAGCTGCCCGTCGACCGGCTCGTGGCGTCGATGCCGTTCATCGGCAGCTATGTGGTGCGTATGCCGAGCGAGGCGCCCGGCCGGCTGGACCTCACTCCCGAGGAGAGCGAGCGTTGGCGGGCACTCAGCGGGCTGTTGGAAGACCTGCGCGCGGGGCGTCCGGCGAGCGGGAACGTCGCTGACGCCATCTCGCAGGCGATCGACGAACTCGACTGGGTGACGGGCCGCTACAAGCCCAACCGTGACGAGTTCTGGAAGCCCGGCGAGGACGTGGCGGGCCTGCGGGGCTTGCTGGACACCATCCAGCCGGAGAACCCGCGGGCCTCCCACCACCACGTCAGCAAGGCGCGGGCCGCGTGGAAGGCTCTCCAGGCGCTTGAGGAGTCCGGTTCTGCGGGCACCGCAACGCCGATCCGGGACCTGCGTCCGGGCGACGTCGTCCGCGTCATGGGCAAGCGGCCGTCGTGGGACCTCTATGACACCGAGTACAGCGGCTACCTGCGTGGTACGCCGAAGAGGGTCACCCGCAGCCGTGACGGGCAGAAGGAACGGGTCTGGCAGCTCCGTCTTGGCGCCACTCCGTGGGACGACAACCCGGACGAGGAGCGGGTGACGCCGCGCGATGAGGTGACCGTTCAGGTGCCTGCCGACGGCACCGGCAGTCTCCTGGCCCGGGCCGGCGACGTCGACATGCCGGCCGAGGACTACGTGGCGCGCTCCCGCGCCACGGCGAGCGGCCCGGACGGCGCCGGAGCGGGCACGGCCGGTACGGACGGCCCGGGCGCCGGTTCCGTGGCGCCGGAGGGCGACAGCTCGCGCGTGCCCAGCACGGACGAGATGCGGGAGCAGTACGCGACGGGTGAGAAGGAGATCATCAGCCCGGAGGGTGAGCGTGTGCTCTTCGGGTCGCCGGAGCGGATGCGGGAGCTCGCTGAGGAAGGCGCCGCACCCACCCCTGCGCTCCAGGCCGACCAGGGAGAGCAGGTGTGGCGCAATGGCCGCTACATCGGCCGTCTGTTCGCACCGCACCGTTTCGTCAACGCCGACGACCCGGAAGAGGTCTGGTGGAGTCAGGAGCCGTGGGACAGCCGAGGGATCAACTTCTCCACCCGTGAGGCGGCCATCGCCAACCTCGTTCTGCGGGACAAGGAGCGCGGGGAGCCCGACCTGAGTGTCGTGCCGGAACGCCTGGCCCGGGGCATCGCTCTGTACGACGACGGCCTCGCGTTCGACCCCGACGACGAGTTCCGCGGCTACCCGTCGTTGGAGGACGACGCCGACGACATGCGCCGCTACCGAGGTCTGCGCGCTCACCTCGCCCAGCTCGGGCGGGGCGAGTCCCCCAGTGGCAACGTGGCGGACGACCTGGCCCACGCCCACGATGAGCTGTTGTGGCTCGACTCCACGCACTACAAGGAGCCCGAGAGTGAGCAGGGCAAGGGCCACATGGTCGGCCCTGGTTCGCTCGCCCGGATGTTGGGCGATGCGCTCAACTCCCTGCGGCCCGAGGACCCGCGGGCGACCCACCATCAGCAACGGCAGGATCGTGCCGCCAAGCAGTTCCTCGACCAGCTCAAGGCCGACGGCGGCGAGAGCCGCGCGGTGAGCGTGCCGGTCGGCGAGCTCCAGCCGGGCGACATCGTCCGCCTGTCGGGCCGCATCACTGGCCTGTACCCCGGGGCGACGGGTGACCAGATCGGCTACGTCGTGGGCAAGCCCGCCCGGGCGACGATCACCCAGAACGGCAAGCGGACGCAGGCGCGGCGCATTGCCCTGTCCCCGAGCCCGCGCAGCCAGTACGGCGTCGGCGGCTCGACGTTCCTCATTCCCGCCGATGAGAACGTGCGCCGACTGATGGCTGCGGGCGATGTCCGCCTGCCGCTGGACGAGCACACCTACGGGCGGCAGCTCGGCGAGACCTCTCGCCTTGACCACCCCAACGGTCTCGACCGGGCCCCGAGCACCAGCTCGGCGCCTGACGCTGGTTCCCCGGAGCCCGGGCAGCGGGACGCCCGGGCCGGCGGTTCGGCTGCATCCCAAGGCGGCGAGGAGATTCCGAGCGGCCAGGCTCCGGCCCGGTCGGAGGACAGTCCGGTCACGGGCGGCGCGGCTGCACCGTCGCAGGGCGGTGCGGCTTCCCGCAGCGGTGACACTCCCGCCCGCGGTACGGACGCCTCCCCGACGGCGGCGGGCAGCCGCAGCACGGGCAGCGGCCCGCAGTCGGGCGAGCGCACTGGCGCGGGTACGGGCGGGGCCCCGGCGACCCGTCCCCGGCAGAGTGAGGCGCCCGCCGCTGGCACCGGCGCGGACGAACTCACGGCCGCGCCGGAGCCGGTCGGTGGCCGGCCCGCCGAGTGGGTGCGGGTGTCGGACATCGGAGTGGGTGACCTGGTCCGCGTCGATGGCACCACCAAGCGCGGCACTGCGCGGACTCTGGCCGGGTACGTCGTGGACGGGCCGAGGGAGATCCAGACGACCCAGGGCCGCAAGATGCAGGGCAAGCACCGCGTCCTGATCTCCGACACCCCCGACGGTGCGGGCAGCCCTGTGTGGGTGAGCCCGGACGCGGCCGCGGCCCGCGCCACCCGCGACGGCAACGACACGACCGTCGCGGAAGGGTCCCCGCGCACCGGCGCCGACTCCGACGTCCTCACCGGCCGGATCTCCGGCCGGGTGGCCACGGACGGCAGCGGCAACGGCCTGTTCCCCGGCTCCCTCGTCACCGACGCCCGCGGCAACGACGGCGTCGTGGTCGGCTCGAACGCCTCCACCGTGCAAGTCCGCTTCGGGGACGACCGCACCGACGACGTCCAGGCGCCGAGCTCGCTGAACGTCACCGACGGCGGCGCCGCCCGGCCCGCCGGGTGGACGCCCGACGGACACCGGGTCGACGTCGGCCACGTGGTCGGCGACCGGGACGGCAACATGCTCGGCACCGTGGAAGAGGTCGACGGCGACACCGCGACCGTCGCCACCCCCGACGGCATGACGCCCATGCCGGTCACGGGCCTGCGGGTCCTGGGCGGCACCGCAGACCCCTCCGGCCAGCAGCCGAAGGTGGCCCGCATGGAGCGGGTCACCGCCGGGGACCTGCGGGAGGGTGACGTGATGGTCCGCGACGGCCACCCCACGAAGATCACCGGCATCGAGCGGGACGAGGAGACCACCCTCATCGGCTCGGACGACCCCGACGCCGGTGAAACCGACTGGCAGGCCGTGCCCAACGGCACGCCCGTCGACCGTGCGCTCGACGCCCAGGGCGGCGCCCCGGACCTCAGCCCGGAGGACACTCCGAAGCCCGCCGAGCCGATCACCTCCCACGAGCCGCAGCCGCACGTGGAGCCGGTGACCGGGCCGACGGTTGACCCGCAGCTCTCCCCGGAGGAGCGGGACGCCGTCACGGACCGCAGCGCCGCGGCGACCAGCGACCCGGACGCCGAGCAGGGCACGGCCCGCATCGGGCAGGACCTGCCGGTCACCCCGCAGCAGGCGTCTGCTCTGGCTGACGACCTGCGCGAGGGCGCCGACCCGGCCACGCCGGAGGGGCGCGCCGCGAAGCGGGCCGCTGACCGGCTGGACGCGGCCGCCGGCAGTGGTGGACCGGAAACGGACGCCACTCCGGAGCCCGGCACGGTCGCCTCGGTGGGCGAGGGTGACACCATCGCCCTGCCCAGCGAGGACAACCCGGACGAGATGGCCGCGTACCGCGTCGTCCACATCCAGGAGTCCGCCGGCGGTATGCGCGTGCTGACCGTCGAGGACGGCGACGGGATCCGCTCCAAGCGGACCCTGGCCTCCGGCGATGCGCTGTATCAACTGCCCGAGCCGGACGTGGAGCCGCAGGCACCCACACCGTCCCCGGCCCCGGCCGCTGACCCGGACGACGGCGGCATGACCACCGAGGCCCGTTACCTGCAGACCGGTGACGTGATCGTGGCGCCGGTCAACGGGGAGCCCGCCCGCCTGCTGGTGGTGGAGGCCACCCGCAGCGAGGACCGCAAGACCGTGGACCTGCGGCTCGTCAACGCTGACGGCCAGTTCATCCGTCAGACCGTCGCGGCGCGCGCGCCGTTCCGGCCCCTGGGGGACGACGACAGCATCACTGGTGGCGGTGTCGCCGACCAGGACGACATCAGCTACCAGCAGGCGAACGAGCTCCGCAGGGGCGATCACCTGGTGTTCGGTCCCGGAACCAACGGTTCGGACTGGTTCACGCGCCGGGTGCAGTCCGTCGACGTCGGCGACGACCGGGTGACGGTCGAGCTCGAAGGGGTGGCTGGCGGCCCGTCCAGCACCGTCCACTTCCAGATCATGGGCGGCGCTCTGAGCGAGACCGTGCGGGTGGCGGGCCGGGAACGCCCGGCGGCCGCCTGGTTCGCCGCGAACCAGGGACGGCTGACTCCGGAGGCTCCCGCCGCCCTGTCGGCGCCGACCCCGGACTCTGCCCCGGACACGGACGGGCCGCGGGACCCGAACCCGGCCCCGGACTGGGACACGGTGCAGAGCAACTACGCCGACGCGGTGGCCCGCGCCGTCGTGGACAGCGCCATCGAGGGCACCACCACCCCGGGCAGCATCCACGCCCTGCGGCAGCAGATCGCCGAGAAGGTCACCACCGAGGCGCTGAGGGACCCGCTGCAGAACCTGCGGCGGGACCTCACGGCCGAGGTCGACCTTGCCGGGGTCACCGGGGACGACCGGACTCGGCTCCTTGCCGGGATGCGGCGCGCTGCGGCGCAGGCCCGTACCGCCGCGGTGAGGGCCGCGGTGCGCACCCTGGACGACCTGGAGCCGCTGGACGGGGAAACCCCCGAGGACACCGCGAAGCGTGCGGCGGAGCTGCTGCGCCTCATCCCGGAGTCGCTGCGCAACCGGACCGAGCCGAGCCTCAACGACGGTGACAGCCCGTCGGCGGGCCGGGTCGCGGACGAGGTGAGCAGCCACGTCAGCGACGCGGTCACCGGTGCTCTGCACGACCTGGACGACGGCCCGCTCACCCCGGAGCGGCGCGCTCAGATCGTGGCGCGGCTGGCCGGTCAGATGGCGAACTCCCGGGATGCGGCCGCCCGCCGGATCGCCGGGCACCTGCCCGACGCGCAGATGCCGGGCATCCTCGCGGCGCTCGTGCAGATCGGCCGCCGGGTGGTGGAGCTGGTGGCGGCGTTCCTCAAGGGCCTCGCCGCCGCGGCGATCGGCGCGGCGCGGGCTGTGGGCCGGTTCGTGAAGGGCCTGGCCCGCCGCGTGCGGTCGTGGCCGGAGACGCGCCGACTGCGTCGTGCCCAGCGGTCCCTTCCGCGTCCTGCGGACGGGCTGTCGCTGGCGGAGCGCATGGCGCACTGGGGTCGGCTCCTTCCCGCCCCGGGCCGGTTCGGTCAGGTCGCGCGCCGTGCCCGCTGGTACCGGCGGGCGGACCGGGCGGCGCTGGCCGCCGGGCAGATGCCTGCGGTGCAGGACGGGATGCGGTGGACTGCGGACCGTGCGGCCGACCGTGGCCCGGGCGTACAGGCGCTGCGGCACCTCGCCGCGGTGCGGGCGGCCGGCAGCGATGTGGACGGCGAGGTGATTGCCCGTCTCACGGCGGCCGCGCCGGAGCTCGGCGACGACCCGCACGGCACGGTGCGGCACGCCCGCCGGTACGCGGCCCGGGCGGATGCCCGACTGCGGGACCTGCGGGCGGCGGCCGCCGGCGGGACCCCGGACCTCGGGCCGGAGATCGACGCGGCCCGGCTGGAGGCGCAGCACGCGCGGCAGGAAGCCGACCGGCTTCACGCCGCGTACCGGGCGGCGCTGCCGGAAGCTGTCCGTGACGCGCTCGCCCAGGTGCGGGAGATGGGCCCGGCCGGTCGTGACCGGCTGACCCTGAGCACTGGCAGCGACGCGGAAGCGTCGCGGGCGCTGGTAGACGCCTCCCGGTACGTCCCGCGGGACTGGCTGGCCGACCGGTCCGCCGGGTTCCTGACGGCCGTGAGCGGAGACGCAGGCGGCTACGACGTGGACAGTGGCACGGCCACGGTCGCCGACCTCGGCGACGGCGGCCGCAGCACCGCGGCGCACGCCCTGCTGGCTCACCTGCAGCAGCACTACCCGGATCTGCAGGCCGCTCAAGAGGCGTTCGGGTTCGTCCGGACGCACACCGGCCGGCCCGGGGCGCGGCGCTCCTCGGTCGACGTGCTGCTGGAGCGGCTGTTCGGCGGGGACCAGGTGGTGGAGGACGAGATCGTGGCCCGCGGGCTCGCGGCGATGTTCTCCGGCGACTGGTACCGGGATGACGACCTGCGGGCGTTCCTCATGGGACTGCTCGCCACCCGATAAGGAGCACGAGACATGATGGTGACGGGAAC
The DNA here is from genome assembly GCA_002154585.1 of Streptomyces pseudogriseolus. GTDB lineage: Bacteria > Actinomycetota > Actinomycetes > Streptomycetales > Streptomycetaceae > Streptomyces > Streptomyces pseudogriseolus. The sequence continues at coordinate 9,815 of MUNG01000023.1, read as the reverse complement.
GCTGGAGGACGGTTCCGCCTACGAGGTCCAGATCCCGGGCCCGAACGGGGAACCGGTCGCCGGTTCCCGCCGCGTGAGGGCGATGGTCGAGCAGCACGCCGGTTCACCGGTGCTGCTCGGCCCGCTCGGGCCGCGGCGGGCCCTCGGCCCGCAGGACAGTGCGGCGGTGCTGGCTCTGCTGCGGCAGGAGACCTCGGTCGCCGAGGTCAGACGGTGATGGCGAACACCCACAGGTGAGGCTCAGCGCCCGGGATGATCACGTAGTGGACGATGGCGGCGCGCGTTGTGATGACGCGCACCGCCTCGTCCATCTCGTACTTGTCGGCCTGCGGCCACGACCACGGGTCTTCGCACGCGCGGACGATCGCCTCGTGCAGCTCTTCCCGGTCGGCGGCAGGAAGGTCACGGATCGTCTGGCCGACGTGGGCCGCGAACCGTGCGGGGACGGCTGTCACCTGCCGAAGACCTCCGCCATGCTCATCGCGCCGTCCTGCGGCCGGCCGTCGGCGTCCCACCGCGCGTAGGAGACACGCGCCAGCTCCAGCGCCCGCTCATCGCGGTCCCCGCCGCCCGGCGCCTGCGCGGCGCGCAGCACCGCCGCCACGTAGTCGTCGACCGGCAGCCCGTGCCGCCGGGCCTCTTCCTGGACCGCGGCCGCCAGGCCGTCATCCACGGACACCGTCAAGACAGTCATGCGTTGAGAGTAACGACCCGGCGGCGGCCGCGGCAGGGGATCAGGCCGAGACGCAAGCGGCCGCGGACCCGACGCTGCGGCCCGTGGACTACAGATTCTCCGTGAAGGCGCTGCCCCAGTCCGACGACCCGGCCGCGCCGTACCAGGACCAGGGCCAGGGCGCCGGCCAGCCGCCGGAGCTCCAGCCGCCGCACCAGGACGACGCCCGCCCGTGGGCCGGTGACGCCTACGACGAAGGCGACGAGACCGACCCGGCGCAGGCCTTCGCGTCGTTCGCCGGGGACGCCGGACAGGAGGCGTGGCTGGACAAGGCCGTGGACGGGACGCTCACGGGCTGGGTCCGCGACGAGACTGGCCAGGTGTGGCGGTACGCCGACCCGGACGCGTGGGCGATCGACGTGGACGACGCCGGTATGGCGCAGACCGGCGGCACGGGCGGACAGCCCGGCGCCGGGGACCCGGCGGTGGGGGACCCCGCCGTGGGCGATCCGGCCGCGGGCGACGGCGGCGGCCTTGAGCTGGACTACGGCATGGCCGACGAGGTCGTTCCGTCCGACCCGGCGGCCGCGGACGAGTTCCCCGAGGACGAGGACCCGGATGCCGAGGACACCGACCCGGCCGACGGCACCGACCCCGACGAGGAGGATCCCGACGACGAGGAAGAGGACGAGGAGCGCCCGGGCGGCGGGAAGAAGGGCAAGCCGTGGGAGTAGTGCCCTGCGGCCTGTGACGGGGGGCACGGCAGGACGCTAACCCTCCCGCAGGGGCACGGTGCCACTCCCCGCACCGCCCGCCCCTGGAGGAACCCGCCGTGCCGAGTTCGCCGCCCACCGTCCGCCGCCGCGGCAAGAAGGGCATCGTCCGCGCCATCTACGCCGTCACTGGCGTGGTTGACGACGTCGATGACCTGATCCTCCCCGGGGCGTTCACCCGCACCCTCAACTCGCGCCGAGTGAAACCGGTCTGGCACCACGACTGGAAGGAACCGGTCGGCAGCGTCCTGTCCGTCGAGGAATGGATGCCGGGCGACCCCCGCTTCGCGTCCATCCCGGGCGGCTCGGAGTGGCCCGCGGCCGCCGGTGCGCTGGCCGCCACCGTCCAGTACAACCTGCGCACCACCCGCGGCCGCGACGCCTACGAGCAGGTGATGCAGTGGCACGAGAACGGCGAGGCGCAGTTCTCCATCGGCTTCAAGGTCCCGCCGGGCGGCGCGTCCAAGCGGCACGACGGCGTGCGCATCATCAACGACCTGGACCTGTACGAGATCAGCCCCGTCCTGCACGGCGCGCACCCGATGACGCGAAGCATCGAGGTCAAGGCTGCCAGCACGCAGCAGGGTCGGCCCATGGAGCTCAAAGCGACCTGGTCGGCTGTCGAGCTGAAAGCGGCGGAGCAGCAGGTCGGCGACGGGGTGATGGTCGCGTTGAAGGTGCCCCGCGACGTCGCCGAGAAGATCGCGCACCCCGACGGCACGGCGGCCGAGCACCTGCACATCACGCTCGCCTACCTCGGCAGCGTGGGGGAGCTCGGCGGGCATCCGGACGACCTGCGGGACATCGTCACCCCGGCCGTCGCCGACAGCGGGCCGCTGACGGGCAGCATCGGCGGTATCGGCCGCTTCCCAGACAGCGGGGACGGCGAACCTACCTGGGTGCCCGTGGACGTGCCCGGCCTGGCCGAGCTGCGGCAGTACGTCACGCAGGCCTTGGCCACGTCCGTCTACTCGGAAGCGGTCCGGGACGATCACGGGTTCACCCCGCACATCACCCTCGGCTACAGCCTGCCCGACATCCCGCCGGTGCCGTCCACGCCAGTGACTTTCTCGAGCGTGCACGTCGTGCGCGGGGAGGACGAGTTTGAGATCCCGCTCGGCGACACCCCGACGGAGGAACCCGCGCGCGCCCCGGCCCCGCGGCCGCAGCGTGAGCCCGCCGGGCGTCCGGCGCGCGCTCCGGCCCCGCCGCTGGAAGGGAAGTCCGCGGCCCGGATCGTGGTGGAGGCGAAGGCCTCCGGCGGCTGGGACAAGAACCGCGGCAACGCCGAGAACCTGCGCCACTGGTACACCCGCGGGGAAGGTGCAGCCCGGATCGGCTGGGGCACCGGCGGCGACTTCGACCGGTGCGTCGCCATCGCCTCAGAACACATGAGCGCCGAAGAGGCCAAGGGCTACTGCAACCTGCGCCATCACGACGCCCTCGGCATCTACCCCGCCACCCACGCCGCAGAGACCAAGTCGGCGGCGCGCGTCGTCCTCGAAGCCAAGTCCGCTCAGCCCGTTCACCTCCCGGAGCGCATCATGACCAGCCCTATGCCCTACTCGTTCGAGCAGATCCGCGACGAACTCGCCAAGGCCGCGCGCGCCCTGTTCTCCTCCGGCAAGGAAGGCGACTACCCGAGCGGGCTCACCGGGCCGGCCGAGTGCTACGTGAGTATCGAGGCGACCTACCCGGACCGGGTCATCGTGACCCGCTACGACGACGGGGAGCAGTCCTACTCCATCCCGTACACCACGGCGGGCCGGGACGTGGCGCTCGGCGTGCCCGTACCCGTCAAGCTCACCACCGTCGCCACGCCCATCACCGGTGTGGAGCGGCCCGTGGGCGTCGAGGAGGCCGTGCACGCCCGCTACATCCAGCCGACCGGCCGCGCGCTGGACGACGCCGCCACCCTGATCGAGGTGTCCGACGCCACGCCCGAGCACCTGGAAGGCCTCAAGCCCACCGTCGAGAAGCTGCTGCGGGCCCTGACGAAGAAGGGCCTGCCCATGGACAAGGCGCCCAGTGCCGGGGACGACTGGCTCGGCGAGTACACGGTCACCGACGGCTGGGACGACGACGAGGACACCCCCGACGCGGAGATCGACTACGACGACTACCCCGAGGACACGGCCGCGGCCGTGGGCGACGACGAGATCCCCTACGCCGACACCGAGCCGGCGGCTGTTCCCCAGGGGAACACCCCGGCCGACGAGGACGACGACGAGGTGACTCTCGACCCCGCGGAGGTGAAGGCGGCCCTCGCAGGCCTCGCTCTCTGACCCCTCCTCAACCTCGGGCTCCCAGCTCCGCGTTCCGGCGCGGAACGGGAGCCCGAGACGCTAACCCCGCATGTGCTCTTCCATCGCCTCCGCGTTCGAGGCGTCCCGGTGCTGGCCGGGCGAGCGACGCACGCAATCGCCCATCCAGCACAGGAGAGTGCAACCGAAATGGCCCCCACCGACAAGAGCCTGCTCCGCAACCTCAAGCAGCAGCTCAACGAGAAGTCCGCCGAAGCCGAGCGGATCGCAGGCACCTTCAAGGAGGAGAACGGCGCGTTCGTCGTCTCCACCGAGCAGCGCAACGCGTACGTCAAGGCCGTCAAGGACGCCCAGGAGATCAAGTCCCTGATCGAGGCCGCCTCCGGCGCCCAGGAACTCGGCCAGTACCTCGACGCCCCCGAGGGCAAGTCCGCGGCCGGCCAGTACTACGGCGGCTCCGGCTCCGGCTCCGGCACCGAGATCAAGACCCTCGGTGACATGTTCGTCGCGTCCGACGCCTACCAGGCGGCCGCGGCCGCCCAGTTCAAGGACCGCCCGTTCATCCGCGCCGAGATCGAGGGCAAGTCGATCTTTTCCCTGTCGGCCGGCACCCAGACCCACCCGTCCCTCGGTGGCGTCCAGGACCTCGGCATCACCGACGCGCAGCGCCGCAAGTGGCACATCCGGGACCTGTTCCCGAAGGCCACCACGAAGAACGCGATCCTCCAGGGCATCCGTGAGACCGGCTGGGTCAACAACGCCGCCCAGGTACCGGAGCGCCGCGCCGCCGACGGCGTCTCGTCGCCGACCGGAGCCGACAGCGACGTCTTCGGCAAGGCGCCCCGCTCGAAGCTCACCCTGCAGCCGGTGTCCTTCCCGGTCGCCGAGATCGCCCACATGCTCGACGGCCACAAGAACATCCTCTCCGACGAGCCGCGACTGAAGCAGTTCATCAACTCGCGCCTCATCGAGGGGATCAAGTTCGCGGAGGACTACGACCTGCTGCACTCCGTCGGCAACGACGGCCAGTCCATCACCGGCCTGTTCAACACCCCGGGCGTGCAGCAGTACACCGGCCAGAACACCGACAAGTTCTCGATCCAGATGCGGCGCGCCATGACCAAGGCGCTGCTCGCCGAGTACGAGCCGACCGGCGTCGTCCTCTCCCCGTCGATGTGGGAGCAGGTCGAGGTCGAGACCGACGACACCGGCGCGTTCCGCGTCGCGCTGCAGGTCGCCGTCGGCGCGCAGAAGAAGGTGTGGCGGATCAACGTCGTGGAGACCACGGCGATGCCGGACGAGAAGTACGTCCTCGGCTCCTTCGGGATGGGCGCGCAGATCTACGACCGCGAGAACGTGTCCGTCACGGTCTCCTCGGAGAACAGCGACAACTTCGAGCGGGGCGTCCTCACGTTCCGCGCGGACGAGCGCCTCGCCCTGGAGGTTTCCCGCCCGGAGTCGTTCGTCATCGGCACGTGGACCGACCCGGTGTAATCCGGCGGGGCCCGGCACTAGTCAGGCCCCTCTGGCGGTGACCTACTGCGGGGCCGGACCAGGCGGCCCGGCCCCGCACCCACACGCAGAGAGCGAGGACTGCCGTGGCAGACACCACCGGCCTGAGCACGGCCCTGACCCAGCTCATGGAAGAGCCCGAACCGCCCCGCGGCATGCGCTGCACGGTCGGCGCGATCCTGGCCTCTCTCGACACCCCCACAGCGGCCAAGCTGAACGAGCTGCTGACCACGCCGACGGTGACCTCCGTACGGATCGCTGACGTCCTCACCGGCAGCGGCTACCCCGTGCAGGCGCCGTCCGTGGCACGCCACCGGCGCCGCGGCGCCTCGAACGGATGCCGGTGCCCCCGATGAGCCTTGATGACCGACTGGACGCGCTGCTGGCCCCGGCCGCGGCCGCGCAGTCGACGCCGCCGGAGACGACCCGGCCCGCGGCCGCCGCGCCGAAGGGCTGGGAGCCGGGCGTGCGCTACGAGCCAGGCGGGGCGATGCTCGTCACCGCGCCGGCCGCCGAAGCGCCCGGGCAGGACGAAGCCGACTGGCGGGCGCGCGTGGAAGAGCTCGGCCTTGCCGTGCCCGACCACTTCCGTGTGCGGCTGGTGGAAGCCCGACACGACCCCGCCGCGTGGCACCGCGACGCCCAGGGCGAAGACGCCGTCACCCGGCCCGTGTGGCGCTGCAGGTTCCTGATCGAGCCCGCCAGCCCGGCGTGGAAGTCCGCCGAGGACATCGACACCCTCGTACGGGATGCGATGCGCAGACGGCGTAAGCCGCGCCCCGCGGTGGGCGCGGTCGAGCGGGCCCTGGTCGTGGTCTACGCCGACGCCCAGGCGGGCAAGGTCGGCCGGGACGGCGGCACTCCGGAGCTGATCGCCCGGATCGCTGACCGCTTCGACCGGCTGGACGACCACATACGGGACCTCAAGGCCGTGGGCCGGGCCCCGACCGCCGCGTACTGGCTGGACGGCGGGGACTGCATCGAGGGGTTCGAGAACACGACGCAGCAGGCTTTCACGAACGATCTGACGCTGACGGAGATGATCCGCGTGCACCGGCGTCTGACGTTCGAGGGCCTTGACCGGCTCGCCGGGCGGTTCGGACGGGTGGTCGCGGCGACGTGCGGCTCCAACCACGCCCGCGTGCGGCGCGGGAAGGACGCTGTCGGCCCGCCGGCGGACGACTGGGGCATCGAGGTCATGAGCCAGGTCGCGGACGCCTACGCCCGCAACGAGTCCGCGTACGGGCACGTGTCGTTCGTGGTGCCGGAACGCTGGCGGGACACCGTCAGCCTCGACATCGCCGGGACCGTCGTGGGCCTGGCCCACGGGCATCAGTACCCCCGCCCGGAGAAGGCCGGGGACTGGTGGCGGGCGCAGACGTTCGGCCGGCAGCCGATCGCCGACGCGCAGATCCTCGTCACCGGGCACTACCACCACTTCCGTGCGCAGCAGCTCGGCAACGGGCGGCTCCACATCCAGGCGCCCACCCTCGACTCCGGGTCCGACTGGTACTCGGTGCGCTCCGGTGAGGTGTCCCAGCAGGGCCTGATGGTGTTCTCCGTCGGCCCCGACGGGTGGGACGACCTGCGCATCCTGTGACGCGGTGCAGTGGGCGACCGTAGCGGGCCCGGTCGGGCACCCTGCCGGGACTCGACACCTGAGAAAGGGGCTCCTCATGGGCCTGTACAACTCCGCCGGCGCCCGCATCACCAAGGCCGGTTTCCCGTCGTCCGCGGCCCCGGACCCGGAGCGGATCGTCACACAGGACGTCTACTCGACCAGCACCTTCGACAAGGGCAGCATGCGCGAGACCCGTGACGGCGCCCCGGAGGGCTCCATCAAGACGCTGCTGTTCCGGGCCGGCGCGCGGGTGCGGCAGTCGCAGATCGACGCACTGTTCCCTCCGGCGACCATCGCCACGATCGTCCCGTCGACGGGCCCGGCGGCCGGGGGCACGGTGGTCACGATCACCGGCACGAACCTCGACGGTGTCGCCGACGTGAAGTTCGGTGCGACGGCGGGCACGAACCTCAAGGTCCTCACCTCGGGGCGGCTGGAGGTGACCACTCCGGCCGGGGCGGCGGGCGCGGTGAGCGTCGTCGTCGGCGATGAGGCGGGGACGGTGACGAAGACGAACGGCTTCACCTACTCCTGATAGGTCCGCGGGCGTCGCGCTGTGCTGGCCGGGCCGGTTGGGCACAGCGCGACGTAAGCGTGGGCCGGACGTCAGGGTGTGTGCCCTCAAGCCCCGCGCATCTGGAGGAAGCTGTGGCAACGACCCGCACCCGCAAGACGGCCGAGGACAAGGCGGCCGCCGAACCCGGCGAGACCACCGAGCCCGCCGAGGACAAGGCCGTGCCCGACGGCACGGTGGAGACGAAGACGCCGGACGTGGCGCCGCTGGACCCCCCGCACGTACCGGAGCCGCCGAAGGCGCCGGACACCCCGGTCGGGCCCGAGGGCCTGGTCCCGGCGCAGCTGGGGGACCGCATCGTGGATGAGGCGACCGGCGAGGCGCCGGCCGACCTCGACGGGCTGTTCGAGGCGCTGCCCCCGTACGGCTACATGGTCCGCTCCCGCGTGCGCCTGGTGGAGCACGTCGGCATGGGCACCTACCGCACGCCCACGTCCCGCCTTCTGGTCCCGGCCGGGGCGGACCTCAAGCGTGAGGACGCCGACCGGATCCTGGCCCGGCTGCGTGAGCAGCGCGGCAAGTAGGAGGTGAAGACGTGACGGTGTTCCCTTACCGGCCTGTGTGGGCTGGGGCGCAGTGCGATCCCGGCCCGGACGGCGGGCAGGTCACCCGGATCGACCTGTACTCGACTCCCGAACGTGACGGCACCGCGGTGGCAACCGCGGGGCCGGCGGTGCGTATCGGAGAGGACCGGTACGAGTTCACGATCCCCGGCGAACTGGCTGACGGCCGGTACTGGTGCACCGTCACCTTCACCCCGAGCGAGGGGGCGGCCCCGGTCACGGACCGAACGGTGCGGCTCGATATGCCGTTCGGTACCGGGCTGGTCGCCTCACCCGAGCAGCTCGCCGACGAACTGCACGTGCCGCTGCCCCTGAGCGCCGCGCAGCGGGAGACGTTCCGCACCGCGCTGGAGAAGGCGCAGGCGGAGGTGGCGGCCTATCTGCAGCGGCCGCTGGTGCCGGTGCCGCAGACGCTGCGGCAGGTGGCGCCGACGCCGTTCTTCGCGCTGACCGATCCGCGGGCGTGGCCGGTGCCGGACGTCGATGACGCCGTGAAGGTCGTCAGCTACGAGTTGGGCGCCGATGACGCGTACACGGTGCGGCTGCTCATCGGCCTGGACGCGGCCGCCGAGGCGCCGATCGTGCACTACGTGATCGCGCACGCCGCGGAACGCATCCGCAGCGGGCCGGGAGGCGAGGAGGTGGCCGGCGGCGGCCGCCGGGTGTCGTCCGTGTCCGCCGAGGGCCAGTCGATCAGCTACGAGGCGGCCCCGGCTGCGGGACAGGCGGGCGCACTGCCCACGCTGGACTCGCTGCACACCTACCGGCGTCGGCTGTGGCGACCGCTGCCGACGGCGGCCGCGTCGCCGTGGCCGTACGGCGGCCGCCGCCGCTTCACCCGCTGGTGAGCAGGAAAGGGGCGTGACGTGGCGGTGCTCCTCCCGGACCGGGAGCTGACGGTGTACGTGCTCGATCACCCGTGGGAGAGGGACGCGCACGGCGTGCCTGTCCCGCCGCCGCCGGACGCCCGGCCGGCTCCGCGCGGGACGTGGCCGGGCGCGGCCACCGAGCAGGCTGACGAGTCGTGGACTCTGCGGGTGGACCCTGCGGCGTGGCGGCTGCGGGAAGGCGACGTGATCGGCGACGGCACCCGCACGTGGACCGTGGTGAGCGCGCTGCTGCGGAAGGTACCCGGGCACTCGGCCGCGGACTACATCGCGGTGACCGCCACCCTCAACCCTCCGGAGGTGCCCTGATGGGCGCGAAGTTCCATGTGGCGCCAGGGCTGGAGCAGCGCCTGGCGGTGATGATCGCACCGAAGGTGCACGAGATCGCGCGGCGGGTGGAGCGTGAGGCGAAGGTGCTCGCGCCGCCGACGAAGCGGTGGGTGACCGTCGCAGACGACAAGATGCGCCACACGCATATCCAGATGAACGGCCAGGAGGTGCCGGGCAATCTGCGGTTCGAGCTGAACAGCATGAAGTGGGACCGCGATCACCGCGGTCTCGGCCCGAAGACATACATGCTGATGCCGAAGGACGAGAGCTCGCGCGCCGTGGCCAACCTCAAGTACTGCGCGTGCCGGGCGGACACGATCCCGGACGGGATCTCGAAGAACATCCGCACCCTGCCGCCGGTGGTGTCGGGGTCCACGGTGACGGTGTCGGTGGTCGCGCAGGGGCCCGGGGTAGTCCCGGCGGAGGTCGGCACGATCTACCCGGGGAACTTGGAAGCGAAGGGCGTGTTCTACATGGCGCGCGCCGCCGCGGCGGTCGCCGCAGCCCGCTGAGAGGTGTTCCCCGGGGGAACACCCCGACGGTGGAGGGCGCGACACTAGCCGCGCGTGCGGGCACCCTTCCGCGTCATGACGAACACCAGGAAGACCACCACCACCC
>MUNG01000229.1 GCA_002154585.1 Streptomyces pseudogriseolus | reverse complement strand
CCTGCGAGGCGGCGGGGCGCCTCGCAGGCGCGGGGCGGCACCGGCTCCCCCGCCCAGGCCAGCGCGGTCGCGGCCTCGGCGAGCGGGAGGGCCGCGGCGTACTGGGCGTGCAGCCGGCGTTCGGCCGCGGAGGCGGGGTGGCGGCGCAGCCGGGGTCCGGCGAGCGCGTCCTGCGCCTGGTCGAGTGCGGCGGTGAGCGCGGCCCGCCGCGCGGTGGCGCCGCGCGGCGACGGCGTCGTAGACCCCGGCGACGGCGGCCCGTTCCCCGTCGAAGCGCAACTCGAAGCGGCGGTCCCCGGCGAGCGACGAGCGGGAGGTGGGCAGTGCGAGCCGCAGCAGGAGCAGCCAGGCGGCGCCCGCCGTGAACGCCACCGCCCGCAGCCAGGCCGGCTCGGGCAGGGGCATGCCGGCCCCGACGGCGGCGCCGACCAGCAGCTGCGTCCCGGCGGCGGACCCCACGGGACCCAGCGCGCTGATCCCTCCGGCGGCCAGGCCGAGCACGGTCAGCAGCAGGGTGAGCGGCAGGGCGGGCGTGTGGTCCCCGACGACGGTGCCCGTCAGCAGCCCGGCCGCGCCCGCGAGGGCGGGCGTCCCGATCCGGGCCACGGAGGCGCGCCGGCTGCCGGGCCGGTCGTTGATCCCGGCGAACATGGCGCCGATCGCGGCGACCACTCCAAGGGTGGGCCGCCCGGCCGCCACGGCCGCGAGCAGCAGCGGCCCGCCGCCCAGGGCGCCGCGCAGCACCGCGCTCCGGGAGACCGGCCCGCGCTGGGACCGCAGGGCATGCGCGAGCCACGGAGGTACGGCGGGGGCGGTGCGGGTCACAGGGCTCCTGTCGTCCGGTCGGTGGGCCTGCTCCTTCGGGCAACGCTGACCGGGGCGGAACTCATGCCCCCACGGTAGGCGGACTTCGCTGACGGCACGGAACGGGCGTGTTTCGGCGGCGTGACGGCCGGGCGGACACGCCGCCGCCACCGCGCCGCTGCCCAGGCCACCGCCCCCGTGCCGCTGACCGCCCGCCCCGGAATTCCACGGAAGCCGGAAGCCCCGCACGCCCGCCGGAAGCCCACACGCCCACCGGAAGGCCCGCGCCCGCCGGAAAACCCCGCAGTATCGGCCGCCTCCTTCCCTTTCGCCCTCCGAATTGCGCCGTTGGTGGGAAAGACCGTTCTCCGCGCGCCCGGAATGGGCGGCGGACCTACGCTGCCGACATGGGGAGGCACAGTCCGCGCCATTTCCGTTCGAGGAGAGCTGATGGCTGATCGCATTACAGCTCCGCGCCGACGCGGCTATCGCGAAGGCATCGGCGGCGAGATGCTCGCCGAGTTCCTGGGGACTTTCGTCCTCATTCTGTTGGGTGTCGGATCCGTCGCCGTTTCCGTCGTCGGCCTGCCCGGTTCCGGGCGGCAGTTCGTGGAATTCGGGCCGGCGAACTGGCTCATCATCGCCTGGGGCTGGGGCCTCGCCGTGGTGTTCGGCGTGTACGTGGCCGGCGGCGTCAGCGGCGCCCACCTCAACCCGGCGGTGACCCTGGCCTTCACGGTGCGCAGGGACTTCCCCCTGAAGAAGGTGCCCGCCTACTGGCTGGCCCAGCTCTGCGGCGCCTTCGTCGCCGCCGCGCTCGTCTACGCCTGCTACCACTGGGCGATCGACGCCGCCAACGCCAAGGCCGGGCTGCCCCGCGACGAATCACTGGGCACGTATTCCATCTTCGCCACCTTCCCCGCGGAATACTTCGGGGATTCCTGGTGGGGGCCACTGCTCGACCAGATCGTGGGCACCGGAATTCTGCTGCTCCTGATCTGCGCGCTCATCGACCTCAAGAATGTCGCGCCCCTGTCGAATCTCCACCCGTTCCTCATCGGCCTGGTGGTCGTGGCCATCGGTCTGACCTTCGGCACGAACGCCGGATACGCGATCAATCCCGCGCGCGACTTCGGCCCGCGGCTGTTCACGTACTTCGAGGGCTGGGGAGACATCGCCCTTCCGGGCACGTTCGGCTGGTTCAACGGCTACTGGTGGATTCCCATCGTCGGTCCGCTGATCGGCGGTGTCGTCGGCGTTCTGGTCTACGACCTGATGATCAAGCCGCTGATCACCGCCAGGACGCAGGCGATGGAGGACCAGGAGGAAGGCCCGGCCACCGAGGAGCCGTAGACGCCCCGGGACCCGTCGTCACTCAGAAAGGTTGCAGCGATGCCCGAATTCGTCGGCGCGGTGGACCAGGGGACCACCAGCACCCGCTTCATGATCTTCGATCATGCCGGTAACGAGGTGGCGAAGCACCAGCTGGAGCACCAGCAGATCCTGCCCCGTTCCGGCTGGGTCGAGCACGACCCGGTGGAGATCTGGGAGCGCACCAACACGGTGATCCAGAACGCCCTTCGCGACGGCGGTCTGTCGGCCTCCGACCTGCGGGCCATCGGCATCACCAACCAGCGTGAGACGACCGTCGTGTGGGATCCGCGCACCGGCCGTCCGTACTACAACGCGATCGTCTGGCAAGACACGCGTACCGACAGCATCGCCGCCGCCCTCGAACGCGAGGGCCACGGCGACGTGATCCGCCACAAGGCGGGGCTGCCGCCGGCCACGTACTTCTCCGGCGGCAAGATCAAGTGGCTGCTGGACAACGTGGACGGGCTGCGCGAGGCGGCCGAGGCGGGCAACGCCCTGTTCGGCAACACCGACGCCTGGGTGCTGTGGAACCTCACCGGCGGCCCCAACGGCGGCATCCACGCCACGGACGTGACCAACGCCAGCCGCACCATGCTGATGAACCTGGAGACGCTCGACTGGGACGACGAGCTGCTCGGCATCTTCGGCATCCCGCGCTCGATGCTCCCGGCCATCCACGCCTCCTCGGACCCCGAGGCGTTCGGCCAGGCCCGGACGTCCCGGCCGCTGGGCGCCGCCGTGCCGATCACCGGTGTCCTCGGCGACCAGCACGCGGCCACCGTGGGCCAGGTCTGCTTCTCCCCCGGCGAGGCGAAGAACACCTACGGCACCGGCAACTTCCTGGTGCTGAACACCGGCACGGAGCTGGTGCGGTCGCAGCACGGTCTGCTGACGACGGTGGCGTACCAGTTCGCCGGCAGCCCGGCGGTGTACGCGCTGGAGGGTTCCATCGCCGTGACCGGCGCGGCGGTGCAGTGGCTGCGCGACCAGCTGAAGATCATCGGCAGCGCGCCGGACAGCGAGCAGCTGGCACGGTCGGTGGAGGACAACGGCGGCATGTACTTCGTGCCGGCCTTCTCGGGCCTGTTCGCCCCCTACTGGCGTTCCGACGCCCGGGGCGCCATCGTCGGCCTGTCCCGGTACAACACGGGCGGCCACATCGCGCGGGCCGCGCTGGAGGCGATCTGCTACCAGAGCCGTGACGTGGTCGAGGCGATGGAGCAGGACTCCGGGGTGCACCTGGACGTGCTGAAGGTGGACGGCGGCGTCACCGCGAACGACCTGTGCATGCAGATCCAGGCCGACGTGCTCGGGGTGCCGGTCAGCCGGCCCGTGGTCGCGGAGACCACCGCGCTGGGCGCCGCGTACGCCGCGGGTCTCGCCACCGGCTTCTGGAGCGACCAGGACGAGCTGCGCTCGCACTGGCAGGAGTCCAAGCGGTGGGAGCCGGGCTGGGACGAGGACCGTCGCCGGCAGGGCTACGAGGACTGGAAGCGGGCCGTCGAGCGCACCCTGGACTGGGTGAAGGTCGACTGAGCCGGGGCGCGGCCGGTCAGCGGTCGGCGATGTCCTCGCGCAGACCGTCGGAGAACTCCCACCAGGACAGCGGGAGCCAGTCGCCGTTGACGAACGCGTCGACGGTCGCGCCGCGGCCGCGGACGGTCACGGTCGTGCCCGGGGGGTACGTGGTGCCGGACAGGCCGGGCACGGCCACGAGCAGTGTTCCCAGCCTCTGAGCTGCCATTTTCCGCCCTTCCCCTCTCATCGGTGTCGTCGGTGTCACATCGGGTGGCGCCTGGGTCGCCGGGTGCGGCGCCCTCCGGAGCGGCGTGGGCGTCGCACGATATTCGTCGGATATTACCGGCTTGCCCCGGCAGCAAGACCGGAGAATCATGAGATACCGGTCACGCGGGCCATCGGGAGGGGCGTCGCTGCGCACCACGCAGAACACCAACCGAACGGAGATCGCACCATGAAGGCCGTCGTGTACAAGGGACCGTTCGAGGTCGCCGTCGAGGACGTCGAGAACCCGTCGATCCAGCATCCGAACGACGTGATCGTACGGGTCACCTCGACCGCGATCTGCGGTTCCGACCTGCACATGTACGAGGGCCGTACGGCCGCCGAGCCGGGTATCACCTTCGGCCACGAGAACATGGGCGTCGTCGCCGAGGTCGGCCCGGGCGTCACCTCGGTCAAGGAGGGCGACCGCGTGGTCATGCCCTTCAACGTCGCCTGCGGCTTCTGCACCAACTGCGTCGAGGGCTTCACCGGATACTGCCTCACCGTCAACCCCGGCTTCCCGGGCGGCGCCTACGGCTATGTGGCCATGGGCCCCTGGAAGGGCGGACAGGCGGAGTACCTGCGCGTCCCCTACGCCGACTTCAACTGCCTGAAGCTGCCGCCGGGCACCGAGCACGAGAAGGACTTCGTGCTGCTCGCGGACATCTTCCCCACCGGCTACCACGGCTGCGAACTCGCCCAGGTGCGCCCGGGCGACAGCGTCACCGTGTACGGCGCCGGACCGGTCGGCCTGATGGCCGCCTACTCGGCGCTGCTGCGCGGCGCGCGGAAGGTGTTCGTGGTCGACCGCGTCGCCGAGCGGCTCCAGAAGGCCGAGGAGATCGGCGCCGTACCGATCAACTTCGCGGAGGGCGACCCGGTCGAGCAGATCCAGGACCGGACCGAGGGCATGGGCACCGACAAGGGCATCGACGCCGTCGGCTACCAGGCCTCGGCGGGCGGCGGCACGGACCGGGAGGAGCCGGCGACCGTGCTGAACGCGCTGGTCCGCACGGTCCGTGCCACCGGCATGCTCGGCATCCCCGGGCTGTACGTGCCGTCCGACCCGGGCGGCCCGGACGAGGCGGCCAAGCAGGGCATGCTGATGGTCGCCGTCGGCAAGCTCTTCGAGAAGGGCCTGAAGCTCGGCACCGGCCAGTGCAACGTCAAGCGCTACAACCGGCAGCTCCGCGACATGATCATCGAGGGCCGGGCCAAGCCCAGCTTCGTGGTCTCGCACGAGCTGCCGCTGGACCAGGCGCCGTCGGCGTACGACAAGTTCGACAAGCGGATCGAGGGCTACACCAAGGTGGTGCTGCACCCCTGAGGCCCCGTTTCTGTCCCCGGCCCCGGCCCCGGCAGGGTCCGCTGGTCAGTGCGGGCGGCGGGCGTAGCGGTCCGTCGCCGCGATCAGGGCGTCGTCCCCGACGGCGCCCGCGTCGTGCCCGGCGTCGTCGACGACGACCAGCTCGCTGCCGGGCCAGGCGTGGTGCAGCCGCCAGACGGTGCCGAGGAGATTGCCGAGGTCGAGGCTGCCCTGGACGAGCGTGCCGGGGATGTCCTTGAGGAGGTGGGCGTCGCGCAGCACGACGCCTTCTTCTCCCCCGTCGCCGGGGAAGTCGCCGAAGAAGTGGTCGTTGCCCCAGTAGTGGGTGACGGTACGGGCGAAGCCGAGACGGTAGGCGGGGTCGCGGAACCGCTCGACGGAGCCGGGCGGGGCGGGGATGATCGCCGTCTCCCAGTCCGTCCACGCCTGCGCGGCCCGCGCCCTGACCTCGGGGTCGGGCGACTCCAGCAGCCGGTTGTACGCGGCGGCCAGGTTGCCGTCGCGTTCGTCCTCGGGCAGCTCGGCGAGGAACCGCTCGTGCGCCTTCGGGAAGATCCGGCCGAGGCCCCGCGTCAGCAGGCCGACCTCGGCGGGCGAGCCGGTGGTCACGCCGGTCAGCACCAGCTCGGACACCACGCCAGGGTGGGTCTGCGCGTACCGCAGGCCCAGCGCCGAACCGAAGGACACGCCCCACACCAGCCAGCGCCCGATGCCCAGATGGGCGCGGAGCCGTTCCAGGTCCGCCATGAGGTGCGGCGCCGTGTTGACGCTCATGTCGGTGGCGGGGTCGGCGGCCGACGGTGTCGAGCGTCCCGCGCCGCGCTGATGGAACAGGACGATGCGGTAGGCGTCGGGGTCGAAGTAGCGGCGCAGTCCGGCGCCGGCGCCGGAACCGGGTCCGCCGTGCAGCACCACCGCGGGCTTGCCGTCCGGGTTTCCGCTGGTCTCCCAGTGGACGCGGTTGCCGTCCCCGACGTCGAGCATGCCGTGGTCGTACGGTTCGATCTCCGGATACCTGCCCATCCGGGCACCGTAGCGCCGCCGGGCGGTCCCGCTCATCCCCTTTTTCGCGGGGCTCAGCTTGTCACGGGGCTCAGTCCGGCCGCCACTGCCGCCGTGCGCAGGACGTCGCGGAGCATCTCGGGGGTGAGCTTGCCGGTGAAGGTGTTGCGCTGGCTGACGTGGAAGCAGCCGAAGACGCCGAGCGGCGGGCCGTCGGCGGCGGCCAGCTCGACCTGGGCACCGTGCCCGAACACCGGCCGCGGGCGGGGCACGGTCCAGCCCGCCTCGGCGAACGCGGGCAGCGCCGCCTGCCAGCCGAACGCCCCGAGGACGACCGCCGCCCGGACCGTCGGCCGCAGCAGCCGCAGCTCCTGCACCAGCCAGGGCCGGCAGGCGTCCCGCTCGCCGGGCGTGGGTTTGTTGGCGGGCGGGGCGCAGTGCACGGGCGCGGTGACGCGGACCCCGTACAGCTCCAGCCCGTCGTCGGCGTGCTCGGAGGCCGGCCGGGATGCCAGGCCCACGTCGTACAGCGCCTGGTACAGCACGTCGCCGGAACGGTCCCCCGTGAACATCCGGCCGGTGCGGTTGCCGCCGTGCGCGGCGGGCGCGAGCCCGATGATCAGCAGCCGCGCGTCGGGCGGCCCGAACCCGGGCACCGGTCTCCCCCAGTACGTCCAGTCCGCGAACGCGGCCCGCTTGGTACGGGCGACCTCCTCACGCCAGGCGACCAGGCGCGGGCAGGCACGGCAGCCGGCGATGCGCCGGTCGAGCCGGGTGAGGCCTTCGGGGTCCATGGCTCCACGGTAGGCGTCCGGTCGGCGGGCCGGGCCGACTAAGGTCGGGAGCATGGTTGCGGAGGGTGCGCAGAACGACAGGACCGCGGACACGGCCGAGGCCGCCGATGACGCGGGGGCCACGCCCGGGACGGTGGACGCGAAGACCGCCGCGGCGGTGGCCGCCGCGGAGGCGGCGGGTCCGCAGAACGGCGAGACCGTGCGGGTCGACAGCTGGATCTGGTCGGTGCGGCTGGTCAAAACGCGGTCCATGGGGGCCGCCGCCTGCCGGGGCGGACACGTGCGCGTGAACGGTGAGCGGGTGAAGCCGTCGCACTCCGTGCGGGTCGGCGACGAGGTACGGGTGCGGGTCGAGACGCGGGAGCGGGTCGTCGTCGTGAAGCGGCTGATCCGCAAGCGGGTGGGGGCGCCGGTCGCCGTCCAGTGCTACATCGACAACTCCCCGCCGCCCCCGCCGCGCGAGGCCGTCGCCCCGGCCGGCATCCGCGACCGCGGCGCGGGCCGCCCGACCAAGCGGGACCGCCGCGAGCTGGAACGGCTCCGGGCCCTGGGCGGCCCCGGCCCGTTCGGCGGCTTCGCGACCCCGCCGGCCCCCGGTGCGCAGGGCGCCGCGCCGGGCGGACGCGGCGGTGCGGGTGGTGCCGGCGGCACGGGTGGCCGCGGGACGGGCGGAGGCGGACGCCGAGCCCGGAACAAGGGCGCGGGGGGCACGCCCCGGCCTTGAGGCACGGGTGCGGAGCAGGGGCCGGGGACACACACCCGGCCCCCGGAAACCGGGGCCCCGAGCACCGACACGGGACACGTTGGCCCCGGAACAAGGGCGCTGAGCACCGACACCGCGGCACGCCCGACATGAGACACAGGGCGAAGAACGCCAGCCCGGGGGCACGCCCAGCCCCCGCACACAGGCGCCTGAGCACCGGCCCGGAGTCACCGGCGTCCGCCGAGCACCGGCACGGTGGTGGTCCCCAGCCGAGGTGACCGCCCCGCCCCCGGGCCGACCCGCTCGGCGGTCACCCCACGGGCACCGCCCTCACCCAGATCCCGTCCTCCGTCAGGTACCGGTCCACCCTCAAACCCTCCTCCGCGAGTGCCGTCTCGAACTGTTCCGGGGTCAGCGGGCGGGAACGGAACGTCTGGGTCCAGGTCGCGTCCGGGAACTCGTACTCCGCGTGGACCGAGTCCACTCCGTCGCCCACCGCCTCCACGGAGACGATCCGCACCGTGAAGCCCGCCGGGTCCACGCGCTCGCGTGGCACGTTCGTGTGGTAGTCCGCGCCCTCCCGCTGGATCAGCACGCACCCGCCCTCCGCCAGGTGCCGCACGCAGGTGCGCAGCATGCCCCGCCGCACCTCCGGGTCGCCGGCGTGCACCAGGAACGACGCCAGCAGCACCACGTCGAACGTCTCCCCCAGGTCGAGCCGCTCGACCTGGCCGCATATCGTCCGCGCCCCGCGCACCCGCTCCAGCATCTCGGGGGACTCGTCCACCGCCGTCACCTCGAAGCCGCGCTCCAGCAGCGCGTGGGTCATCCGCCCCACCCCGCAGCCCAGCTCCAGGATCCGCGCCCCCGCCGGCACCGCGCCCGCGATCACGTCCGGCTCGCTCCCCACGGGAAGCCGCGCGTACAGCTCCACCGCGCAGCCGTCCGGGGTGATCGCCCCGGGTCCCGTCCCCGCATACCCTGCCCGTGTCCTCTGCTCCATACCCGTCGAACGGGCCGCGCCCGCACGTCCGTTCCCGTCGACGCCGATGCCACCCGAACGAGTGACAGGGGGTGCGCTCGGAAGGATCGGGCACCCGGAGGACGAGGACCTCGGGGACCGACAGGGTGAGGATCGCGATGCGTACGGGCAGTGAGCCGAGGACCGCGCGGAGCCCTCTGCGCATGCGGTTCTGGCTGAGCGTGTGGGGTCTGGTCTGGACGGTGGCCGGCACGGTCGGGTTCGCGCTCGCCGGGCATCCCGGCTGGGCGCTGGCCTGCGGGGTGCTGTTCCTGGTCGTCGTGACGGACCTGGTGTTCGTGGTGCGGCACATCCGTCAGGGCCCGCACTACCAGCCGGGCCGCGACGTCCCTCCGTACGAGCCGCCGGCGGACCGGCGCTAGGACCTGCCGTGCCCGACCCGGCGGCCGACTCTCCCCCGTCCCGGACGTCCCGCCCGTCTCACCCGTCGAAGCGCGCGGCCTTCAGGTACTCCGGGTTCGGGTCCAGCGCGGCCGCCAGGCGGAAGTGCCGCTTGGCCGGGTGGGGCCGGCCCTGCCGCTGGTAGGTGCGCGCGAGCGCGTAGTGGGCGAAGGCGTTGTCCGGCTCCCGCTCCAGGACGAGGGAGAACTCCAGCTCGGCGGGGCGCAGCTGAGCGGCCGCGAAGAAGGCGCGCGCCCGGAGCAGCCGGGCGGCCGTGTTCTCGGGATGGACGTCGATCACGCCGTCGAGCAGCTTCACCGCGCCCCGCGGGTCACGAGAGGCGAGCAGGTGCTCGGCGGCGCGGAAGTCGATGACATGCGTCTCCGGCGTACGTCCGGACGGACCACTGGTCTGGGGCACGGCGGAATCCTTCCCTCGCTCGAATGGATCAACGCCTCGTCCGGCGCCCCCTATTCCGGGCGGGGTTCCCGCGCGCGGCGGACCAGGTCGGCCCACACCTCCTTGACGCGCCGGTCGAGCGCGTCGAGGGGCACGTCGTTGTCGATGACGACGTCGGCGATCGCGCGGCGCTGTTCGCGGGTGGCCTGGGCGGCCATGCGGGCGCGCGCGTCCGTCTCGCTCATGCCGCGCAGCCGCACCAGCCGGTCGAGCTGGGTGCGGGTGCTCACGTCGACGACGATCACGACGTCGTAGAGGGGGGCGAGGCCGTTCTCGGTGAGGAGCGGGACGTCGTGGACGACGACGGCGTCCTCGGACGCGGCCTTCTCCAGCTCGCGCGACCGGGCGCCGACCAGCGGGTGCACGATCGAGTTGAGCGTGGCCAGCTTCTCCGGGTCGCCGAAGACGAGGGCGCCGAGGCGGGGCCGGTCCAGGCTGCCGTCCTCGGCGAGGATCTCCTCGCCGAACGCCTGCACGACGGCGGCGAGCCCGGGCGTGCCGGGTTCGACGACCTCACGCGCGATGCGGTCGGCGTCGATCAGCACGGCTCCGCACTCCACGAGCAGCCGCGACACCTCACTCTTGCCGGCTCCGATACCGCCGGTCAGGCCCACTGTCAGCATGGCAGCAGCCTAGGGCCCGCGACGACCGGCGGTTCGGCGGGCGTCAGGTGTCGCCTTCCCGCTCGGCCAGGAACCTTTCGAACTCGCGGCCGATCTCGTCCGCCGACGGGATGTCCACGGGCTCGGCGAGCATGTTGCCGCGGGTGGCGGCGCCCGCCGCGGCGTCGTACTGGTGCTCGAGGCCCTGGACGAGGGCGGTGAGCTCGTCGTCGCCCTCGCGGATCTGGCGGTCGATCTCGGTCTGGGTCCGCTGGGCGTCGGTGCGCAGCGAGTGCGCGACGCCCGGCAGGACGAGTCCGGTGGCGGCCGTGACGGCCTCCAGCGCGGTCAGCGCCGCGTCCGGGTACGGCGAGCGGGCGATGTAGTGCGGCACGTGCGCCGCGACGCCCAGGACGTCGTGGCCGGCCTGCATCAGCCGGTACTCGACCAGGGCCTCGGCGCTGCCGGGCACCTGCGCCTCGTCGAAGGGGCTGCTGCTCGACGGGACGAGGTCGGTGCGGTTGCCGTGCGGGGTGAGGCCGACCGGGCGGGTGTGCGGGACACCCATGGGGATGCCGTGGAAGTTGACCGCGAGGCGCACCTGGAGGCGCTCCACGATCTGCCGCACGGCGGCGGCGAAGCGCTCCCACTCCACGTCCGGTTCGGGCCCGGAGAGCAGCAGGAAGGGGGCTCCGGTGGCGTCCTGCACGAGCCGCACGGTGATGGCCGGCACCTCGTAGTCCGTCCACCGGTCGCGGGTGAAGGTGAGCAGGGGCCGGCGGGCCCGGTAGTCGACGAGCCGGTCGTGGTCGAACCGGGCGACGACCTGGTGGGGCAGCGAGTCGAGCAGCCGGTCGACGATCTGGTCCCCGGTCTCCCCCGCGTCGATGTATCCGTCGAAGTGGTAGAGCATGACAAGTCCGGCCGACTCCTGGGCCAGCGCCATGTCGACGACGCTCAGACCCTTCGGCTCCCAGGCGTACAAACCCTGCGGATCAAGCACAGTGACCGCTCCTCCTCGTGTTTCATCCACCACAACGTGGTACGGAGCACAGGCATTCCCCACGCCCCTTCCCGGGTGCGGGGGAACGCCTGAGGGGCCGCACCTCGAAAGGTGCGACCCCTCAGATCAACCGCTGGCCCTCAGCGGCGAGCGCTCAGCTCTGGCCACCCGCCAGCTTCTCGCGAAGCGCGGCGAGCGCCTCGTCCGAAGCCAGGGCGCCGGACTGGTCGCCGCCCTCGGAGGAGTACGAACCGCCGCCGGACGCGGCCGGAGCGGCGGCCTCGCCACCCTCGGCAGCGGCCTGGGCGTCCGCCTCGCGGGACTTGATGACCTGCGCCTGGTGCTGCTCGAAGCGGGCCTGCGCCTCGGCGTACTGGCGCTCCCACTCCTCGCGCTGCTTCTCGTAGCCCTCGAGCCAGTCGTTGGTCTCGGGGTCGAAGCCCTCGGGGTAGATGTAGTTGCCCTGGTCGTCGTAGGACGCGGCCATGCCGTACAGGGTCGGGTCGAACTCGACCGCCGTCGGGTCGGCACCGAAGGCCTCGTTGGCCTGCTTCAGCGAGAGGCTGATGCGACGGCGCTCGAGGTCGATGTCGATGACCTTGACGAAGATCTCGTCGTTGACCTGGACAACCTGCTCCGGGATCTCCACGTGGCGCTCGGCCAGCTCGGAGATGTGGACCAGACCCTCGATGCCCTCGTCCACGCGGACGAACGCACCGAACGGAACCAGCTTCGTGACCTTGCCGGGCACGACCTGGCCGATCTGGTGGGTGCGGGCGAACTGCTGCCACGGGTCTTCCTGGGTCGCCTTCAGCGACAGGGAGACGCGCTCGCGGTCCATGTCGACGTCGAGGACCTCGACCGTGACCTCCTGGCCGACCTCGACGACCTCGGAGGGGTGGTCGATGTGCTTCCAGGAGAGCTCGGAGACGTGGACGAGACCGTCCACGCCGCCCAGGTCCACGAAGGCGCCGAAGTTGACGATCGAGGAGACGACGCCGGAACGGACCTGGCCCTTCTGGAGGGTGGTGAGGAACGTCTGGCGGACCTCGGACTGGGTCTGCTCCAGCCAGGCACGGCGGGACAGGACCACGTTGTTGCGGTTCTTGTCCAGCTCGATGATCTTCGCCTCGAGCTCCTTGCCCACGTAGGGCTGGAGGTCGCGGACGCGGCGCATCTCGACCAGGGAGGCCGGGAGGAAGCCGCGGAGGCCGATGTCGAGGATGAGACCACCCTTGACGACCTCGATGACGGTACCGGTGACGATGCCGTCCTCTTCCTTGATCTTCTCGATGGTGCCCCAGGCACGCTCGTACTGGGCGCGCTTCTTCGAGAGGATCAGGCGGCCTTCCTTGTCCTCCTTCTGGAGGACAAGGGCCTCGATCTCGTCGCCGACGGCGACGACCTCGTTCGGGTCGACGTCGTGCTTGATCGAGAGCTCTCGGCTCGGGATGACACCTTCGGTCTTGTAACCGATGTCGAGCAGGACCTCGTCCCGGTCGACCTTCACGATGACGCCGTCGACGATGTCGCCGTCGTTGAAGTACTTGATCGTCTCGTCGATCGCGGCGAGGAAAGCTTCCTCGTTACCGATGTCGTTGACCGCTACCTGCGGGGTGGTGGCGGTGGTCTCGGTGCTGCTCGTCATGTGGGAAAGGGCTCCGGTACGGACATTGAAGTCGTAGGTACTGCTACGCCGGAGCCCGTTTCGCTCTGCAGAAGCCGGACAGCCAAGGAAGCGCCGGAGAAATACGGTGGCGCCTCGACAACCGAGGGGACATACAACAGATGCGAGCGCAGCCTGCTACGTCTGAGGTGCGCAGGCCCGCAGCGCAACTTGTAGCATACGGGGGCGGCCGGGCATGGTCAATGCGCGAAGCCGCCCACCCGGGGCGGATCGCCGCATAACCGGCACAACTGCCGTCTCCCGAGGCCGTGCAGGGGCGAACAAGACCCCCTCGGCGACACACCGGGGGACCCGGCTGGACGGAAGAGTACGACGAGGGAGCCGATCATCCAAGAGCCCGAAGTCCCCGAACCGGAGGCCACCCGGCGGGAGGCCGGCGTCACGGAGAGCTCCCGGGCCAACCGGGGCTGGTGGGACCGCAACGCCGACGAGTACCAGAACGAGCACGGCACCTTCCTCGGCGACGACCGCTTCGTGTGGGGCCCCGAGGGCCTGGACGAGGTGGAGGCGGAGCTGCTCGGCCCGCCGGAGGAGCTGAAGGGACGCGACGTCCTGGAGCTGGGCGCCGGCGCGGCGCAGTGCTCGCGGTGGCTGGCCGCCCAGGGCGCTCGGCCGGTGGCCCTGGACATCTCGCACCGCCAGCTCCAGCACGCGCTGCGCATCGGCGGGGAGTTCCCCCTGGTGTGCGCGGACGCGGGCGCGCTGCCCTTCGCCGACGTCTCCTTCGACCTGGCCTGCTCGGCGTACGGGGCGCTGCCCTTCGTCGCCGATCCGCGGCTGGTGCTGCGCGAGGTGCGCCGGGTGCTCCGCCCGGGCGGCCGGCTGGTGTTCTCGGTGACGCACCCGATCCGCTGGGCGTTCCCGGACGAGCCGGGCCCGGAGGGGCTGAGCGTGTCCGGGTCGTACTTCGACCGCACGCCGTACGTGGAGCAGGACGACACCGGTCACGCCGTGTACGTCGAGCACCACAGGACGCTCGGGGACCGGGTGCGTGACGTGGTCGCCTCCGGTTTCCGGCTGGTGGACCTGGTGGAACCGGAGTGGCCGGAGTGGAACACGAGCGAGTGGGGCGGCTGGTCCCCGCTGCGAGGAGCCCTGATCCCCGGCACGGCGATCTTCGTGTGCGTACGGGACTGAGCGCGTGATCCGTCACGAGGCGGCGGAGTCCCTCCCGGTGCGCGAGGCCCTGCCCTCGCTCGCCGGGGCGCTGGACGCGCACGGCGCGTCGGTGCTGGTGGCACCGCCGGGCACCGGCAAGACGACCCTGATGCCGCTGGCGCTGGCCGGACTGTGGGGCGCGGGCCCCGCGCGGCGGGTGCTGGTGGCCGAGCCCCGGCGGATCGCGGCCCGTGCGGCGGCGCGCCGGATGGCGTGGCTGCTGGGCGAGCGGGTGGGCGGCTCGGTCGGCTTCACCGTGCGCGGGGAGCGGGCCGTGGGGCGGGACACGCGCGTGGAGGTCGTCACGACCGGTGTGCTGCTCCAGCGGCTCCAGCGCGACCAGGAGCTGGCCGGGGTGGACGCGGTGGTGCTGGACGAGTGCCACGAGCGGCATCTGGACGCGGACACGGCGGCGGCGTTCCTGTGGGACGTGCGCGAGACGCTCCGGCCGGACCTGCGGCTGGTGGCCGCGTCGGCGACGACGGACGCGGAGGGCTGGGCGCGGCTGCTGGGCGGCGCGCCCGTCGTCGAGGCGCGGGGCGCCGCGCACCCGGTCGACGTGGTGTGGGCGCCGCCCCCGCGCGCGGTGCGGCCGCCGCACGGCATGTGGGTCGACCCTGCCCTGCTCACGCACGTGGCGGCGGTGGTGCGCCGGGCTCTGGCCGAGCGGGACGGTGACGTGCTGGTTTTCCTGCCGGGCGTCGGGGAGATCTCCCGGGTGGCCGCGATGGTGGGCGGCCTGTCGGGCGTGGACGTCCTCCAGGTGCACGGGCGGGCCCCGGCCGTCGTGCAGGACGCGGTGCTGTCGCCCGGGGAGCGGCGCCGGGTGGTGCTGGCGACGTCGGTCGCGGAGTCCTCGCTGACGGTGCCCGGGGTGCGGGTGGTGGTGGACTCGGGTCTCGCCCGCGAGCCGCGTGTGGACCACGCGCGCGGGCTGAGCGCCCTGGCGACGGTACGGGCGTCACGCGCGGCGGGACGGCAGCGGGCGGGCCGCGCCGGACGTGAGGCGCCGGGCGCCGTGTACCGCTGCTGGGCCGAGGCGGAGGACGCGCGGCTGCCGGCGTACCCCTCCCCCGAGATCGAGGTGGCCGACCTGACGGCGTTCGCCCTCCAGGCGGCCTGCTGGGGTGACCCGGACGCCTCCGGCCTGGCGCTGCTGGACCCGCCGCCGGGCGGGGCGATGGCGGCGGCCCGGGACGTCCTCACGGCGATCGGCGCGGTACGGCCGGACGGGCGTCCCACGGAACGCGGCGCGCGCCTGACCCGGCTCGGCCTGCACCCGCGCCTGGGCCGCGCCCTGCTGGACGCGTCCCCCCGGGTGGGCGCCGCGCTCGCCTCCGAGATCGTCGCCCTGCTCTCCGAGGAGCCCCCGCGCGACTACGGCGACGACCTGTCCGCCGCGCTGCGTACGGCGCGCCGGGGCGGCGACGGGTACGCGGCGCGCTGGCGCACGGAGGTACGGAGGCTGCGGGGTGCTGCGTCCGAGGCGGA
>MUNG01000228.1 GCA_002154585.1 Streptomyces pseudogriseolus | reverse complement strand
GCCACCGCGTCCGCCTCCGGGCCGCCCGGCGGGGCGCTGCGCAGGGCGTCCAGGGAGCCCACCGGGGTCACGTGCCCGGCCGCGTCGAAGCCCCAGTCGAGGAGGGCGCGCGCCTCCTCGTAGACCGCGAACGCGTCNNGCCGTCGCGGCGGGCGGCGGCGACCAGGGTGTTGCCGGCATGGCTGGTGTAGCCGTTCTTCACCCCGATCAGGCCCCGGTACGGGGCGACCCCGTCCGCCCCCGTGAGCAGCCGGTTGGTGTTGACGATCGGGTAGCTGCCGCCGTCGCGGGCCGGGAAGCTCGCCTCCGCCCGCCCGCAGTACTCCGCGAACTCGGGGCTGCGCAGCCCCGCCCGGCCGAACACGGCGAGGTCGAACGCCGACGACACCTGGCCGGGCTCGTCGTACCCGTCGGGCGACGTCACCCGGGTGTCGCGGGCGCCCAGGTCCCGTGCCTTCTCCTCCATCCGCTCGGCCGTGGCCCGCCAGCCGCCGCTGAGGGCCGCCAGCACCCGCACGGCGTCGTTGCCCGAGTTCAGGAATACCCCGTTCCAGAGGTCGGACACCCGGTACGTCCGGTACTCGGCAACCCCGACGAGACTGCTGCCCGGGCCGATGCCCTCCAGTTCCTCCGGGTCGACGCGGTGCCGGATGCCGGACGGCAGGGCCGGCATCACGGTCAGCGCGAACAGCGTCTTGAGGGTGCTGGCGGGTGGCAGCCTGCGGTGCGCGTCGTGCGCGGCGAGCACCTCACCGGTGTCCGCGTCGGCGACCAGCCAGGAGCGGGCGGACAGGTCAGGGACCTCGGGCGCGCCCGCGCGCGGCCGGACGTGCGTGCCGGGCCGGTACAGCAGGGACGCGGGGGCGTCCGGCGTCCCTGGCCGGGGATCGACGTGGGGACCGGCGGTCGCCGCGGCAGGCGCGAGCGCCAGCAGACCGGCCGCGCAGAGCACGCACCCCGACACGGCAGCCCGCGAAGCAAATCCGATAGTCATATCGCAAACGTAGGAACGGACGTCCCGAACACCGTGCTGCCCCGGCCGGGGGCCGTGCGCGAGCACTCGGATGCTCCGCCCGGCTTGCGACGGCGTGCCGGCGAGGGCGCGACCCCGGTGTGCGGGCGTCCCGGCGCGACCGCGGGGCGGCATCGCTGCCCGCGCCCTAGGCTGGGCGGATGTTCAGCCCCGAAGGCCCCCGCCTGAGCGAACTCGCCGTCCAGGCCCTGTCGTCCGTCGAGCGCGGCTACGACCTGCTCGCCCCGAAGTTCGACCACACCCCCTTCCGCACCCCCGACTCCGTGCTGGACGCCACCGTCGCCGCGCTGCTGGAGTCCGGCCCCCACGGCAGCGGGCTCGACCTGTGCTGCGGCACCGGCGCGGGAGTCGACGTGCTGCGCCAGGTGTGCCGGGACGCCGTCACCGGCGTGGACTTCAGCGCCGGGATGCTGGAGGTCGCCCGCTCGCGCCGGCGGCCCGCGGGGCTCGACGTGTCCTGGGTGCGGGCGGACGCGCGGGCGCTGCCGTTCGGGCCGGAGTTCGACCTCGTGGTCAGCTTCGGGGCGCTCGGGCACTTCCTGCCGTCCGAACTGCCGGGCCTGTTCGCCCAGGTGCACAAGGTGCTGCGGCCCGGCGGCCGCTTCGTCCTGCCGGTCGTGGCGCCGCCGAGGCCCGGCTCCCTCGCCCACGCGATGCTGCTCGGGTTCGACACCGTCATGCGGGTGCGCAACGCCGTGTGGCGCCCGCCGTTCGTCATGTACTACCGCGCCGTGCGCTTCGGCGACCTGTGGCGCGGGCTGGAGGGCGCGGGGTTCCGCGTGGAGTTCCTGGCCCTCCCCGAGTTCGGCCGCCGACGGGACAGGAGCCCCCGGGTACGGCTGATCGTCGCCGAGAAGGGGGAGGGGCGGACGCCGCTCGCATCCTGAGCCGCCGCGTCCGTCCGAACTCGATCCCGGCTGTCCGTTGGAATTTCCAACTTACCCGCTTAGAGTGGCCCGCGTGACGACGACTGCCTATGACGCGACACGCATGGACCCCCGCTGGTGGTCCTTCGAGGGCATGCACGGCGGCTGGGTCGCCGGCGCGGCGCTCACCGCCGTACGCGACGCGTTCGCCGGCGTGCACCGGCCCGTGCGCTCGCTGACCACGCACTACCTGACCCCGGTCGGGACCGGCCCGCTGCGCTTCTCCGGGACCGCGCCCGCCACCGGACGGCGCACGGCCACCTGCCTCTTCACCGGCCACCAGGACGGCGAACCGGTCGTCCTCGGCTCCGCGCTGTTCGGGCCGGCCCGCGGCGGCCCCGCGCACACCGGCCTCACCGCCCCCGAGGTGCCCGGCCCGGACGACTGCGTCCCCGTCGATCTCCCCGCGGAGCTCGCGCTGTTCGCCCGGCAGCTGGAGATACGCCCCGCCACCGCCGACCTCCCGCTGGCCGGCGGACCCCGGGCCGTGCTCGTCGCGTGGGTGCGCTTCCGGGACGACCGGCCGGTGGACGCGGCGGCCGTCGCCACGCTCGCCGACGTCCTGCCGCCCGCCCTCTACGCCCGCTGGCGCACCCCGCGCCCGGTCCCGACCGCCGAGATGACCGTGCACTTCACCGACGCCCTCGACGACGGCCCCGCGCACGGCTGGAGCCTGGTCCGCATCCGCACCGACCACGCGGGCGGCGGCTGGGCCCTCGACGACAGCGCCGTGTGGTCGGCGGAAGGGCGGCTGCTCGCGGCGGCCCGGCAGGCCCGCGTGGTGCGCGACCCGGTGACCCCTCAGACCGCGGCCGGCACCATGAACTCGTAGACCAGGGCGTCCTCCTGGACGTCCATCACCAGCTCCGTCAGCTCCAGCGGCCGGGCGTGCTGGTCGTGCACCTGCCGGGTGACCCGCACCGACGGCGTGCCCGGGATGCGGGTGATCGTGTCGCGGTGGTGCAGCGACAGGCCCGCCCGGCGCATCCAGTCGTAGGTCCGGCGCAGCTCGGCGGCGCCGGTGCCGTCGGCCCGGTCGCGGTAGCGGGCCAGCTCCTCCACCTCCGCCAGCGTCACCGCGGAGAACGACGTCACCGCCGTGCGCTGCTCCCGTCCGCCGGGCGACGCGCACCAGTAGCGGTGCACCAGCGTGGGCCGGCCGGGCGCGAGCCCGAGCGGCTCCGCGTGGCCCGGCGGCGGGACCTCCCAGGTGACGGTGGCCCGGGCCACCGCCTCCCGCCCCGCCTGCGGCGCGCCGAGCGGGAAACCGGCGACGGCCGGCGCCTCCACCGGCACGCCCGGCAGCGCGGCATGGCTGCCCCGCCGGTCGGTGGCGATCAGCCCCTCCCGCCGCAGCAGTTGCAGCGCCTGCCGTACGGTCTCCCGGCTGACGCCGAAGTGCTCGGCCAACTGGCGCTCGCCGGGCAGCCGTTCGCCGGGCGGGACGGTGCCGGCGCGCAGTTCGCCGAGCAGTTCGGCGGCGACCCTCCGGTACAGCGGTTCCCCGCCGATGAGGGGCCGGCCGGTGCGGACATGCTGGTGCGGGGTGGTGCGGGCCATGCCGCGCCCTCCTGTTGGTGACGTTCCGTAGCGGTGCGGGCTCGTTGAGCCACCAGATCTAGCATTGGTCTACACCATCAGGGAAGGGCGGTCCGGCAGTTCGGCCGGAACCGTGCGGTCCGTCAGGCGCGGTCCCGCATCCAGCGCAGCTGCGCCGCCTCCTGGTAGGGGCCGCCGCCCTCGTGGTCGTTGAAGTCGTACACCTCGATCGTCTTGTCCTCGTGCGCCCAGGCGTTGAAGGCCGCGAACACCGTGGACGGCGGGCAGGTCTGGTCCTCCAGCGCCGCCGAGAACAGGGCGGGGGCGGTGCCGCGGGCGGCGAAGTGCACCCCGTCGAAGTACGACAGGGTGCGCCGCACGTCCGCCGCCCTGCCGCGGTGGGTCTTGAGGAAGTTGCCGATCTCCCGGTACGGATTGCGGTCGGTGAGGGTGGTGGCGCGCGGGAAGTCGCACAGGAACGGCACGTCCGGCGCGATGCCCGCGAGGTCCGGGACGAGCCCGCCCACCGCGATCGTGATGCCGCCGCCCTGGCTCGCGCCGACCGCCACGGTGCGGCTCGCGTCGGCCAGCGGATGCGACCGCGCCGCCTCCACCGCGCGCACCGCGTCGGTGAACACCCGCCGGTAGTAGTAGTTCTCCGGCGCGTCGATGCCGCGCGTCATGAAGCCGGGGAACGCCGGACCGCCGCCCACCGGGTCCGGGGTGCCGCCGCCCCCGCCCCACGCGCTGCCCTGGCCGCGGGTGTCCATCACGAAGTGCGCCCGGCCCGTGGACGCCCACAGCAGATGCTCGTGCGGCAGACCGCGGCCGCCCCCGTACCCGACGAACTCCACCACCAGCGGCAGCGGCGCGTCCGCGCCGGCGGGCAGGGTCAGCCAGCCCTTGACCGGGTGGCCGCCGAACCCGGCGAACGTCACGTCGAAGACCTCGACGGTCGTCAGCCCCGTGTCGACCGGCTCGAACCGCGCGTCCAGGTCGTGCCGGCGCGCCTCCTCCAGCGTGCCGGACCAGAACGCGTCGAAGTCCTCGGGCTCCGTGGACGCGCTGCGGTACGCGCGCAGCTTGTCGAGGGACAGGTCGAACAGGGACATGCGGGACCGCCTTCGTGAAGGGACCGTGCGAAGCGAGGACACGGTACGTGGATCATGCGGAGCCCGCCAGGGTGCGGAGAGGAAGGCCCAGGTGGGTGGCAGGGAAAGCGGTTGCCGTACGACGGTGTCCGCGGGCGGCTCAGACGCCGCGGCGGGTCCAGCGCGGACCGGTGCGCGCCCAGTCGCGCTCCCACTCGTCGAGCCGGCGCCGCAGCGCCGCCCGCCGCACCGCACGGTGCGCGAGCAGCAGCGCGGCCGCCGTCGCGCCGGCGGCCAGGGTGCCCATGCCGACGCCGTACTGCCACACCGACGCGTCGTCGACCGGCGGCGGCACCTGGCGTCCCCGGTAGTCCAGCCACACGTCCACCGCCTCGCCGGGGCGGACGCGGGCCGGGACCCGCGCCAGGGCTGTACGCGTGCCCTCGTCGGGGTCCGCCCAGCGGACGGTCGCCCGGGCGGCGGGCCCTCGCTCCGACTCCGACCCGGACGGGGGACGCGCGGTCGAGGGGCGCTCCAGTACCTCCGCGCGCACCCGGTGGCGTTCGGCGCGCTGCTCGTTCGCGGCCGTCCGCGCGTCCTCGTAGGCCCAGCGGGCGGTGAGCACCCCCGCCGGCGGAACCGTCAGGCACAGCAGCACGGCCACCGCCACCGCCGTCCACGCCTCGACGACGTCCGAGCGGCGGCACAGCGGGCCGCGCCGCCGCCGGGACAGCACCCGCGCGCGCATCTCCTGCCTCCCCTGGAACGGTCCGGGCCGGGTGCCCCGGCGGCGGACGCGCGAAACAACGCCGCCCGGGGGAGGGGCAGGGGGTGAGGCGCGTAGTTCGGGCAGGTGCCCCGGTCAGCCGAAGCGTTCGATGCGGATGCGCTCCACGGGCTGACCGGCCGCCACCAGCAGCCTGGAGGCGTGCTCGGCGAAGGAGTTGGAGCCGCACACATAGGCCTCCCACCCACCGGGCGGCTGCTCGGCCAGGAGCGGTGCCACATGCGCGGCGGCCAGACGTCCGACGGCCGCGCCCTCCGGGGCGGCCCGGGTGAACACCGGGGTGGTCTCCGGCCCGTACTCGTCCGCGTAGATCAGGTCCTCGGGGCCCCGCGCCGACACCAGCAGGCGCAGCGGGAAGGTCAGCCCGCGGGCGCGGTGGTGCCGCACCATCGACATCAGCGGGACCACGCCCGACCCGGCGCCCAGCAGCAGCGCGGGCCGGTCGCCCGGCCAGGCGAAGAAGCCGCTGAGCGGCCCCCGCATCTCGATCCGGTCGCCGGGGCGCGCCACCGTGTGGAACCAGCCGGAGACCTCGCCGTCCCGCACATGGTCCAGCGTCAGTTCGATGTGCCCGGAGTCGTCGGGCGCCGAGGCGATCGAGTAGTGGCGCTGCGCCGTGTACCCGTCCTCCGCGACCAGCCGCACCATCAGATGCTGGCCGGGCAGATGCCCCGGCCAGCCGGGCACCGCGAACCGGAAGGTCGACACGCGGGGCGTCTCCCGGCGGATCTCCGTCAGCGTGGCCGTCCGCCACACCGACGCGGTCTGCTCGCTCACACCGATGCGCCCGGGCACGGCGAAACGCGTGGCCGGCGTCCTCGGCAGCGTCGTCGGCTCAGTCACCTCAGTCACCGGAGTACCGCTGCTCCTCCCACGGGTTGCCCCGCGCGTGATAGCCGTTGCCCTCCCAGAAGCCCGGCTCGTCGTGGTCCAGCAGCCGCAGCCCGGCGATCCACTTGGCGCTCTTCCAGAAGTACAGGTGCGGCACCAGCAGCCGCGCCGGGCCGCCGTGCTCGGCGGGCAGCGGCTCGCCGCCGTACTCCCAGGCGATCCAGGCCCGCCCGCCGGTCACGTCGGCGAGGGGGAGGTTCGTGGTGTACCCGGTGTGCGCGTACGCCACCACGTGCGTGGCCGACGGCAGCGGCCGGACCTGGTCCAGGAAGGCGTCCAGCGAGACACCGCCGAACGTCACCCCGAACTTCGACCAGCCGGTCACACAGTGGATGTCGCCCTCGTACGCGGCGGCGGGCAGCGCGTGGGCCTGCTCCCAGTCCCAGGTGCGGGGCTCGGCCACCAGGCCGTCGATCCGGAAGGTCCAGTCCTCGGGCGCGAGGTCGGGGGTGACCTCGGCGGACAGGACGGGCCACTCGTCCCGCGCGTCGTACTGGCCGGGCGGCAGCCCGGGGTCGTGCGCGCGGGGACGGCCGGTGAAGCCTCGGGTGATGTTCACGTGATCGGCGTTTCCGTTACGGGTGGTGCGGGTGTTTCCGCACTCCACGGTACGGGGTGTCCGCCGCCCGCACGGCACGGGGCGGCGGCGTCCCGTTCACCGGACCGCCGCGGTGATCGTCGGGTAGGGTGGCCGTCCGGCCGCGGACCGACCCGGCCGTCCACCGAGGAGGTGAGACCCATTACCGCTCGTCAGGTCGGGTGCTCTCACCTCGGAACGACACGGTCCACCCGGAACGGGTGACCCCGAGAGCGCCCTTCGGCTCCCGAAAGGCCAGGCTCTTGCCGCACCGTTGCGACCGTTTCCCCTCCTCTCCCTCTTCCCGTCCCGCCCTCCCGTCCCG
>MUNG01000227.1:12554-12779 GCA_002154585.1 Streptomyces pseudogriseolus | reverse complement strand
GGCGTGCGGGTGGTGCGGGGGCGGGTTTCTCTTCAGGAGCGGGTGCGGCGGCGGACGCGGGCCGGGCTGGTCGCGCGTAGTGCCGAACGTGAGCTGTTCCGGGGGAACTTCGACACCTCGCCCGAGGACGGACGGCACCGCTTCCTCTTCCATGTGCACGGCACCGCGGGCGTCGGGAAGACCAGGCTGGTCAAGGAGTTCGAGCATCTCGCCCGTGAGCAGGGT